>NZ_PDEQ01000002.1:0-300000 GCF_002554795.1 Longibacter salinarum
TCCGGGTCTTACGCAGTGGAGGAAGCTGTTGGCAAATGGCTCGCTCGATGCTATCTTGAAGGCGTCGGCTGTTGCTCATCGGTCCACACGGAGAAGTGAGTGGGTGTCCACCCTCAACCTTCGTGTGCGTCGCCGGTGATGCAACAGCCGTTTTGTATCAAATCTGAAACTGTCCGGTAGCTAGCCTTGAACCCTGAACTAACCTAATGCCGTCCCCGGCCGCAGGAGCACGTGGCGCCGCCTTCCTCCATGAACGAGTCCGGCATCCAGATGAATTGGTCGTTGACGGCTTCGCGCTGGAACCAGAAGGGTCCGCGCTCCTCGGGATGATTGCCGATCTGATCCATTGTCGAAGCGTCGAAAAGACGGCCGTTGACCATCACGAGGTCGACGTTCTCCGTCTGCTTCAGGTCGTCCAGCGGGTTACCGTCGATCACGACGAGGTCCGCCAGTTTCCCTTCCTCGAGCGAACCGAGGTCGTCGTCCAGGCCGAGGTATTGCGCGCCGTGGAGCGTCGCCGAGCGTAGTGCTTCATGCGGCGTGAAGCCGCCCTGCTCCAGCATCCACAGCTCCCAGTGAGCGCCGAGCCCCTGAAGCTGTCCGTGCGCACCGATCTGCACCGTGTTGCCCTGGTCGATCAGCTTCTTCGCCTGTGCGGACACCTCGATGTGCTGGTACTCCTCGTCCGGAATCTGCGTGACGCGGCGGCTCCGGGCGTCTACGATCGGACGCGGGACGAACTGCAGGAGTTTGTCCTTGGCCCAGACATCCGTCTTCTGGTACCACCAGTACTCACCGTTCGGGCCGCCGTAGTTGACCACGAGCGTCGGCGTGTAGCCCACGTTCGTCGCTTTCCAGACCTCCATCACGTCCTTGTAGAGGGGCGACACCGGCAGGTTATGCTCGATGCCTGTGTGGCCGTCCAGGATCATCGTCATGTTGTGAAAGAACGTCGATCCGCCTTCCGGCATGACCTGCATCTCCAGCTCGCGCGCGGCCTTCATGATCTGCTGGCGTTGGTTGCGTCGCGGCTGGTTGTAGCTCTTGACGCTGAACGCACCGACCGCCTTCATGCGGCGAAGGTGCGAGCGCGCATCGTCCAGGCTGTTGACCTCCGCCTTGAAGTCGCCGTCGGCACCGTACAGGATGGTGCCGGTGGAGTAGACGCGCGGGGCGACGATCCGGCCGGTTTTCTGCAGCTCGCTCTGGCGAAACACAAACTGCGTGTTGGCCGACGGGTCGTGCATCGTCGTGACGCCATACGCGAGATTGGCGTAGTAGCCCCAGTTCTGCTCCGGCGTCGGACCGCTGTAAAAGTGGTTCGCGTGAGCGTGTGCATCGACGAAGCCCGGGATGATGGTTTTGCCCGACACGTCCTCGACGTGCGCGCCGTCCGGGATCTCGACATCCGCACCGACCGCGGCGATTTTGTTGCCTTCGATCACGATCGTGCCGTTCTCGATGACCTCATCGCCGTTCATCGTCACGATGCGTGCGTTTGTCAAAGCGACGGTGCCTTCTGGCACGTCCGTCTCTAGTTCCAGGCCAATGTCCGTCCCCGTCGTGTCGATCGCGGGAAGTTCCTCCGGTGCGCCATCGATGAACGCGAACGTGTTCTCCAGCGACCGAGAGAAGTACTCGGGCCCGGTCATCCAGTGGACGGATTCACTATCGGCCGACCAGTGCAGATCGATTCCGACATCGCGCGAAATCTGCTTGACGGGAATCGACGTCACGTCTTTGCTCAGTTCGATCGCCTGGCCCGTCGTCGGCATCGGGGCGACGTACGCATTGTGAAGGTCCGTGAAGGCGACCCACTCGCCATCCGGGCTGGGCACGATGGTGTCGACGTATTTCAGAGAAAAGATGTCGCGTACGTGACCGCCGTCCAGATCGGCGCTTTTGTAGGACTTGCCGACGTTATAGCCGGTCATGAAGTAGACGCGCTCGCCGGAGGCGTCGAAGCGAGCGTCGTAGCCGTCCTCCTGGATAAGGTTCATCTCGCCACCTTCGGCGTCCATCCAGTAGAGGCCGGGATCACTTCCGTGCTGTGTGCCGAGGAGGACGTTGCCTTCGCCGCGACGGAAGACGATTCTCGACCCGTCCGGGCTAAAGCGCGGCGTGTGGTAGTAGCCGGGGCGTTCGGTGAGCTTCTCTGCGTTGCCACCGGAGAGCGGCGCTGCGTAGATGGCACCGAGGTTCTCGTCGTCCCACGTCGTGTAGACGACGGTACGTCCGTCGGGAGAGATCGCCGGATTGTACTCGAAGTGGTCGTCATCGGTGAGGCGCTTCGGCGTGCCGTTCGGGAGGCGCTTCGTGTACAGCGACCCGTTGGCGTGGAAGACGACGGTGCGACCGTCCGGCGACGTGGTGGCGCCCGTGATCATGCGCGCCGGAATCGTCTCCGGATGCGCCTCGACGGGAAATTCCGCAGCGGCGGTCACGGTCTGTTCGACCTCCGCCTCGAACGGGATTACGTCGGCTGATCCGTCGCTCGTATTGATCTTCTTGATTTTGCCTTCGGCCCAGAGCACGACGTTCTCGCTGTCGGGCATCCAGCCAAAGTTCGGGTACGTGCCGAAGATGGCCCAAACGTCCTGCTGGTCGAATGACAGCTCGTCAAAGACCGGCGAGGCGATGCCCGTTTCAAGGTCATAGATGTAGAGCACCGTCTTTGCGCGGACGCGGCGAATGAACGCCAGCTTCTTGCCGTCCGGTGAGGGGACCGGGCGTGACGCGCCGCCGGGACCGGAGATCAGCGTCTCAATCTCGCCGGTTTTGCGGTCGAGCCGCTTGATGGCGTAGATGCCCTCATTCGGGTCTTTGTTGTAGCGGAAATTCGGGCCGCGCGTGACATCCTCCGAGTAGAAGACGTAGCGTCCGTCCGGGTGGACGGCGATTTCGTTGCCCTGGTCCTGCTGGTCGTTACGACGCTCGGTGAGCTGCATCCCGCTGCCGCCGGAGCGATGGTACATCCACACCTCGCCGGCACCGAGCGAACGCGTGCTGGTGAAGTGCTTCCGTCCGAGCAGATACTCTCCGTCCGGTGTCCAGGCCGGGCCGTTTACGAGGCGGAAGCTTTCATCTGAGACCTGCTGTGGGTCGGAGCCGTCCCGGGCAATGGTCCAGAGGTTGTCGCCGCCGTCGCGATCGGAGGTGAAGGCGATCCGGGAGCCGTCGGGCGAAAAGCGGGGCTGCACGTCGTAGGCTGGGCCGCTAGTGATGCGGGTGGCTTCCCCGCCGGACGCGGGCATCGTGTACAGGTCGCCGAGCAGGTCGAAAACGAGGGTTTCACCGTTCGGGTGGACGTCGACGGTGATCCAGGTCCCTTCCGTCGTCGTGAACGAGACGGTTTCGGTCGGCCCGTGGGCGGCGTTGATATCCCATTCCTCATCGTCAGAGGACTGGGCGAGAGCAGTGGGGGAGAAGACGAAACATGACAGCGCGAGACAGGCTGCCATCCAGGCCGCGACGGCGGCCGAACGGAAACGAATCATAGGGGTGAGCAGCAGTTACAGAAGAACGGGGGACAGCAATCTACAAAGCGCTTCCGAGGAAAGGAAACGGGGAACGTTCAGAGTTCAAGGTTCAGAGTTGAAACGCCGCAATGCACCGCGTTCTAACGAGCCTACGTTCAACGTTTCAACGCACAGACCCCAATCCCCAATCCGAAATCCTGAATTCGATCGATCATCCCATTCCGATCGAGAACATATTCTCCAGGTCGTGGCTCGAGTGGACGCGGAAGCCGATGAGCGTCTCGGAGTCTGTGATGCCCTTAATGTGACGGATGCGACCGGTGACGAGCTCGGCCAGATCTTCGTTTTTCGGCACTCGGAGGATCGCGACGAGGTCGACACGGCCGGCGACGGAGTGCACCTCGCTGACGCCCTCCAGTCCGGCTAGTTCGTCGGCGACATCGTTGACGGCGCCACGTTCGGTGTTGATGAGAACAATCGCGGTGACCATAGCGAAGAGAATAAATGAGGGAATGGAGAAGGGCGGAAAGGTTGCGTCGTCCGCGCGTGAAATGCGGCGCGTTCTGCAACATACGTCTGCAGCGTGGCAGTCCCAAGTGCTCCACCGAACGATCACGATTCCCGATGAGCGACACCCCTTCCCCGGACGACACCGGTCACTACGTCTACATTCTCGAATGCTGCGATGGCACGTACTACACCGGCTACACGACCGACGTGGAACGACGCGTGGAGGAGCACAATGCGGGAACGGGAGCTCGGTATACCCGGGGACGCACGCCCGTCGACGTGGTCTACACGGAATCGTACGATTCGCAGTCGGCGGCGATGTCACGAGAGTACGCGATCAAGCAACTCCGCCGAGGGCAGAAGGAACGACTTGTTTCGGGGGACGATGTGTGAACGTGTGGACGTGTGGACGTGTGGACGTGTGGACGTCTGAAAGTATGAACGTGCGGACGTATGAAAGTGTGGACGTATGAAAGCGGGAAAGTGTGGAAGTATGAAAGTACGAAAGTGTGGAAGTGTGAGAGTGTGAGAATAGTACGCAGAGTTGAGCTTGAAATCGAGGCGTTCCTACCTAAACACGTTCGCACCTAAACACCTAAACACCTTCACACCTCCTCACTCTTCCAGCCAGTCCTCAAGCATCTCGACGTTGCGGCGGTTGGCTTTGTACGCGAAGTCGAATACGTCACCAAGCACCGGGACGACGCCAACCAGGGCGTCGACGGCGATGATGCCGACCATTTTGCCGATGAGCCGCTTCGGGGCGCCCTGTCGCCACGCCTCGATGGGGACGTAGGCACTGACGATGAGACCGGCCGCATCACCGACACCCGGAATCAGGCCGATCAGCGGTTCGAGGCCCACCCGAAAGCCCGTGCCCGGGATCGTAAATACATCGTCTGACCATTTCGCGAACCACTCGAGTCGTTTCTCAACGGGATCGGCCGGCGTGTTCGATATAGCATCTGGAGATCGCGATGTGCCCCGAGACCGGCGTCGATTGGATACCTGTGGGTGAGACCGCCGAGGAGCATTGCGAGTGTCGTCAGTTGAGTCAGGCATCGACAATATCGGGTTCGTCGAAGAAGCGGAAGATGTCGGCACATCCCGCGAACGCGGCAGCGGGGCCGACCAGAACGAGTCGATCGCCCGAAAGCAGTTCCTCGGAGCCGTCGGGGGAGCCGATCACGTCGCCGTTGCGGCGGATTGCGATAACCGTGAGGTCATAATCTTGCCGGAGCGCAAGCTCGCCAAGCGTTCGTCCGGCGGCCGCTGCACCGTCGCGAACGGTCACGGTGCGCGTGTGGAGACCTTCCTCGCTCAGCCCGTCGAGCACCATGCCAGGCGTTTGGTCCATGCTGGGGTCCGACGCCGGCAGCTCAGGGTCGCAGATGAGGCGGTAGTCATTGGCGCGGACCTCGCGAATGTGTCGGTTTACCTCGTCACTCGGGACGCGATACGCGTGCAGTACATCACCGAAGAGACGCACGGCGGTTTCGATCTCGGTCGGAATAACGATTTCTGCGCCGGCTTTGTGCAGGCGGTCGACGTCGTCGAGGAAGTCTGCACGGGCGATGATCTGCAGCGTTGGGTTTTCGAATGCGGCGTTATGGACCGTTCGCTCGGTGGCATCGCGATCGCTGATGACCACGACGCAGAGCTTCGCGTGCTCGATGCCGGCCACCTCAAGGACGTGGGGCCGAGTGGCATCGCCGTAAACAGCGTTCAACCCCTCCTCCCGAGCTTCACGAATCGACTGTGGGTTCAGGTCGATGATGACAAACGGGATGTCCGTCTGCCGGAGCACGCGCGCCAGCCTGCGCCCGGCTGGACCGTACCCGACGATGATGACGTGATCTTCGAGCTTGATCGGTTTGTCGTCTGGGAGGTCGGCTGTGTTCAGAGGACCGAGAACGTCCTGCACGGCTCGTCCCACGCGGCCTCCAACGCTTGCCATGAACGGCGTCAACAGCATGAGGAGTACGGTGGTGGCGATAAACACTTGCTGGCCTTCGTTTCCGAGGCCCATCGGGGAGAGGCCGACGTCGCGCCCGGCGATGTCGAGAACAAAGGAGAACTCGCCGATCTGTGCCAGCATCAGCCCCGAGGCCACGGCGATTCGCAGCGGCATCTTCATGATGAGGAGCGCCACCGACGTGATAACCAGTTTCAACACCAGAACGACGGCAGCAGCTCCCAGCACCAGCGGCCACGCATCGAGGAGCACGCGCACGTCGAGGAGCATGCCGACGGACACGAAAAAGGCTGCGTTGAAGACCGTGCGGAGCGGCAGGACTTCGCTTAACGCCTGCGTCGCGTAGGGGCTCTCACTGACGATCAGGCCCGCGAGAAACGCGCCAAGTGCGAGGCTTACGTCCGCGAGGCCCATGATCCAGGCGATCAGGAAGCAGAGCGCGACGACCGTTAGCAGGAAGAGCTCGTTGCGTCTGGTCGCGGCGACCCGGGCCAGGAGCGGGGGAATGACCTTTCGTGCGAGGACAACGACGACGGCAATGATGAGCAGAGCTTTCCCGAGGGCGAGAAGAAGGTCGAGGGTCGAGCCTTCACCTCCGCCGATCAACGGAACCAGCAGGACCATCACGATAATGCCGAAGTCCTGAAAGATCAGAATGCCGAGGCCGCTCTGTCCGACCGGTGTGTCGGTTTCGCCACGATCCGAGAGGAGCCCAAGGACAATCGCCGTTGACGATAGCGCCACGAGTCCGCTCGTGAACAGGGCGGAGCGCCAGTCGACGCCGAGAGCGAGGCAGATGCCCGTCACGACAGCCATCGTTCCAAACACCTGCAGCGCCCCGCCGCCGAGGACGAGCCGCTTGATGCGAGCGAGTTTGTCCAGGCTGAATTCGATCCCGATCGTGAACAGAAGCAGGATGACCCCGATTTCCGCCAGCGTGTTGACCAGCTCGATGTCGTCGACCAGCCCGAGTGCGCTGGGGCCGATGATCACACCCGCGATCAGAAACCCGGCAATGGGGACGAGCTTGAGCCGATAGCAGACGTAGGCGATGGCGACGCTGACAGCGGCCAGAATCGTGATTTCACCAAACCCGGGAGGGATAGCGCCAGCAGCAAGAGTTGGATAAAGCACGGCAACAGAAACGTCGAGTGGATAAGAGAAAGCCCCCGCCGGAATCACGGTGGACTCCGGGGGAGCATTCGTCCGTCAGTTGCTTAACCTTCGCGAAGATACATCGGGACCTCGCGTCATGACGGCATGAACACTAAAAGGCCTTGGCAGAACGTGCTTCGATGAGCGAGAGCGAGCGGACCGGACGGCATCGAGGCGCGTCAAGCAGGTGAACCCGACGCGGTTCAGCAATGCAGCGCTCCGGGGGACGTGCCCTTGGGGTGCCGCACGCAGCTCGAATGAGGGATTGTTAGGGCGTTTAAATCATCACCATTAACGCGGCGAACAGGGCGCCGAGTCCGACCATCGTGATCCCGATCGCTCGAAGCTTGGACGCAGCCAACGCCGTGTTGGGGTGGTCATCCCGATCACTCAGGTACATGCTGGCAGCAAAAAAGCCCGTGCCGGCCATGACGATCAGCCCAGACGTTCCGTAGATCCAGTTGATCCGGAATAGGAAGACGGCGATGGTAGCCGCCGTCGCGGCAATCATGATTCCGATGGAAACGCGAGGACTCATAGCAGAACGTACAAAATTTCAGCTCGGGAAGAGGTTCGGCGCCCGATCAGGGCAAAGATTTATTTTTTCTCAATGGAGACCGATTCGATTGCGTCACCCCCTTCAATTTCGTCGACGACATCCTTTCCGCTTGTTACTTTGCCAAACACGGTGTGCTTGCCATCGAGGTGCGACTGGGGTTCGTGGGTGATGAAGAACTGGCTTCCGTTGGTATTCGGTCCCGCATTCGCCATGGAGATCACGCCGGCCTCGTGCGAGAGCGGGTTGCCGCTCAGTTCGTCGTCGAACGTGTAGCCGGGTCCTCCACGCCCTGTGCCCGTCGGGTCACCGCCCTGAATCATGAAGTTGGGGATGACGCGGTGGAATGTCACGCCGTCGTAGAACCCTTCCTCCGAGAGGAAGACAAAATTGTTGACAGTATTGGGAGCGTGCTCGGGGTACAGTTCGAGCTCGATCGTCCCTTTGTTCGTCTCGAGCATTGCCGCGTAGACGGCGTCGTCATCGATCTGCATCTCCGGTGGGGAGTCCCACGTCTGGTGGTCGGCCATAAATTGCTTGCGGTTCGGTTGCAGAGAAAGCGCGTACAGTCGTTTGATACGTGAAAGCCAGTCCGCGGAAGTTGTTCGCGACGTGTGTCACGACGGACCGTTGGATCGTTAGAAGGTTCAACTCTGTGGTCCCAGCAACATCGGTAACACCGAAGGACGATCCTGACTTTTCTTTTCTGGTTCACTTCGATGCTCGGGCCTCCTTCCCTATTCGAATGGATCAAGCGTCGCACGGCCGTGCAACGCTAATATGTTTTAATGTCTCGGTGGACATTCTCTCCAGGGTATTCGGCACTCCGCTGAACCCTGAACCCTAGGTACCGGACAGTTTGGTTCCACCACGGAATGGTTCCGTGCGACTTCGAGAAACGGACCGCGTCAGCCCCACACGTCTCGGAAACGAGGCGTTATCGTCGAGAAATGACGCACTCTCACACTCCCATACCCACATACTCCCGTCCATGTCGGCGCAGCCGCGCCGGGGAATGTGGACGTGACGTGGGTACCAGTGAAAGTGTCCGGTAGCTAACCCTGAACCCTGAACTATGAACCCTGAACTATGAACTCCCAGATAAAGAGTCTTCCATTCCTTACATTTGCCCGTCCGCCCGTCTCGCCTCCTGTCTTCAATGCCGTAACGTTCTGTGCCCACGCTTCGCTCCGTTGACATCATTCAGCCCCCAGGTCAGCAGCCGATCGTCATTCCGAATGACGACTTTGAGTTGATCGATCACTGGCAGGTCGATACCACAACGGGACGTCATTGGACGCACGTCGTGCTCCGGTCGGCGCAGACAGAGGCGTTTACCGATTGGGTGAACAACCACGTCGGGGAGGATGTGCGGATCGTCTGGTCTGCCGTCGAGGCGACCCATCCGCGAATCGACATGGAGAACAACGACAACGGCGATGGAAACGAAGATAACGGAACGACGAGTCGCATTGACCGCGAGGAGTTGTATCAGTACGCTCGTGAGTCCGTCGGCGTGAGCGCCGTTTTCCTTGCTATGGTCGTTTTGTCAACGGTGGTGGCGGCGGGAGGGATGCTGCGCAATAACGTCGCCGTCGTCATCGGGGCCATGGTGATCGCGCCGCTGATCGGGCCGAATATCGCGCTCGCCCTGGGCACGACGCTCGGCGATACGGCGCTGCTGCGTCGCGCTGTGAGCGTGAACCTTGCGGGCGTCGGGCTCGTCCTCTTCATGTCGATGCTGTTGGGGGCGGTCGTGACAATCGACGCATCGATTCCGGAGTTGGCGTCTCGAACCGACGTCCACATGTCCGATGTCGCGCTGGCGCTTGCAGCGGGTGCGGCCGGGACGCTGGCTGTGACACGCGGGGTGTCGACGGCACTCGTTGGAGTCATGGTTGCGGTGGCGCTGCTACCACCACTCGTCGCGTGCGGGCTCTTCCTCGGGTCCGGGCAGACCGCGCTCGCGGGGAGCGCCGCGGTGTTGACGATGACGAACGTCGTCTGTATCAACCTTGCCGGCGTCTCGACATTCCTCGTTCAGGGCGTTCGCCCACGACATTGGACGGAGATGGAAAAAGCGCGGGCGTCCACACGGGTCGCGATGACCCTCTGGGTCGTCATGCTACTCGCGCTCGGCGGCTTGATCTGGTTTCTTCGGTAAGGTGCAATACTGCTCGACGCTGCGACTCAGGATATCCCGGTGACGTCTACTACTGCCTCCCGAAGACGAGAGCTCGCTCCCTTTCGTAGATAGATGACAACGGTTCCTCGCTGGAAGACGGTCCGTGCGTAGTCTGACCGATTATACGCCACACGTCGGGCGTCTGCGACCGTAGCATATTCACAGGTAACCAGTCGGGCCGATCGAGCCGTGACGATGGCGGTGCAGGTGTTGGCTCCGTGGCGTTTTTCCGCATCGGACTGATTCACCACCGAGATGTCACGGGAGCCGATTTCCTCGAGGAAGTCCTCGGTCGTGAACGGGTCGGGGCCAGGCGACAGGATGAGGAGAAGGGAAAGCAGTGCGATCACGTCGAAAACAGTCGATCGATTCGCAGGTGTGTCGAGGGTGCGGTTTGGTTGGTTCAGACATTAGAACCCGTTTGGCGGAAAGCCTTCGGCCATCCAGAGGTCCGAACCTCCCGGCAATCGGTCCTCGCGGTGCTTGCACGACCAGAATTGGTTGATCTCATGCACCCGGTCTGCTGCATCCATGCGAAAGGATAACCGTCGGCCCTATGATCGGCATGAACGGCGACGCTTCGTTGTTTGCCACTCATTCGCCAAACAAGGTATCAGGCTGTAGAGGGACGTGCGCGCCGAAGGCTTGGCTCGGGAAGGCCCCGCTTGACGAGGACGGCCATAAAGAGCATAGCGAACGCCCCGGTTAAGGTGTTGCTTACGTACCCGAGTTGTCCGTAGCCAATGCCCGCAAGGAAGCTTCCGACGCCAAAGCCGGCCTGTCCGACGCTCATAGCGAGTCCCATGAGCAGGCCGCGCCGGTTATCTGGGACGAGAGCTGTGAGAAGGGATTGTAAGGGTCCGATCCGGATGCCCACACTCGCCATCGCGAGGAAGAACAGGAAGGCGGCCATCCAGAACCCATCGATTGTGTACGGCGCGATCAGCATGATCACGCCCAGAGCGACCGAGGCCCAGACGACCAGCGGCTTGCGTCCAATCTCATCCGACAGGCGCCCCGCCGAGGGGGCCGCAATGATGTTGGCTACGCCGCCAATCGCGAAGAGAAGAGCCACCTCATAGCCGGTCAGCCCGACGGTCGACTCCAGCCAGGAGGGGAGGAAGGTCGTGAAGAGGCCGAAGCCGGCGAACATCAGCGTGTACGAGCCCACGGCGGCGAGCACCGGGCCGTCGAGCATATCCAGATACTTCCGCGTCACGCGGCGGGGCGTCAGTCGACCGCTGTCCAGCTCCATGTCCGGCTGTGGAACGAATCGCCAGATCATGAAGGCTGCGAGGGCCATCGTGATCGCGAAGAGCAGGAACGGCCACCGGTACCCAAACTCTGTCGCCAGGATCTTTCCAATCGGAACGCCGGCAACCTGGCCAAACGCCGTTCCGCTCATGATCCAGCCGTTTGCCCAACCGCGTCGATCGTACGGGAAATAGTCTCCAACGTATGCCACGCTGCCTCCACTCAGCATCCCGCCCCCAATTCCGGCGAGGATCCGCATGAAAATAAGGAGCTCGTAGTCCGCCGCCACGGTGTGGAAGACCAGCGTGATCGACATCAGCACGGTCCCGCCCAGAAGAATATTCCGGCGCCCGATGCGATCGGAGGCCGGACCCGTGATGAGGGCAGAGACGCCGAGCGCGACCGCGTAGGACGTCAGTAGCATGCCCCGCCAGAATTCGTTGACTCCCAGCGTAACCTCGATCTCCGGAAGGATCGGAACCATGATGATGAGCTGGCTACTTGCCGAAAACATCATCAGCCAGAGAGCAGCCAGGATCAACGTCGTATTTCCGGGGAGCGACCGTCCTTCATCCTTCGGGCTCTGGTCGGGGCGAGATGTGGACGAGGATGGCACGAGGAGAGAGGAGTGTGGAAAAGAGTCAATCTAGAGATCTGTGCATTTCCGATTGCCATCTACGGACGCTGCACAAATCAGGTTCGCAAAGGTCTTAATGGGTTGGAGTGCAATGTACAGGAGCGCGCGAAGAAATCGAACAGGAAATGTTAACCCAAGCTCATGACGTCTTCATCGCTCCCTGACAGAAGGTGAACCGATCGTGATCCACACGTGAACAAACGCGGAAGACAGACCCATTAATCCAGCCGTAATCACCGGGTAATCGTCACGTAACACTGCGGCCTTACCGTGTGATTGGTCATCTCGCGGACGGCGGTCGCGGTGCGTCTGCCAAGCGCGCGCGGGCCAGCACCGAGAACCGGTGGGCTCGAACCTTGGCCGGGTTCGGGCCCGATCCGCGAGCTAATGCTCGGTGCACGAAGCAGTACGTCCGCGCGACGATGACCTGATGTTGAGGCGACGGCTCGAACGACTGAGTTGTGCTGTCGCTGCGCGCTCTCAATCTGTTCGGAATATACGGTTTTCACATGCTGCCATCTTCTAGATTACGGATCGCTTTTGCGACCCTCTTTCTATGCGTCGGTTTCGGCGCAACGTCCCTCTTCGCGCAAGATACAGGATCCATCTCCGGAGTCGTTGTCGACCAGGCAAACGGAGAAAGTCTCCCTGGTGCCAACGTATCGATCGCGAGCACGACCACCGGTACCGCGACGGACCTCAACGGACGGTACACGCTCAAAGACCTCGCGCCCGGAGCGTACGAGGTGGTCTTCAGCTTCGTCGGGTTTCAGAAGAAAACAATTACCGGCGTGGAAGTCACAGCGGGTGAGACGACGGAACTCAACGTCACGCTCGGTGAGCAGACGGCAAAGCTCGACGAGGTAATCGTTGAGGCTGAAGCGTCTCGCTCGTCCGAAGCTGGACTGCTGAAGGAGCGCGCCCGCGCGGCGTCCGTCAGTAACGCCATCGGCGCGGAGGAGATCAGCCGGGCCGGAGCGGGCAACATGGCGGATGCCATGAGCAAGGTCACGGGCGCGTCGATCGTCGAGGGCAAATACGTTAACGTCCGCGGCTTGCAGGGGCGGTACGTTCAGGCTCAACTGAATGGCTCGAGCCTACCGAGCACGGACCCGGACGGCGAGAGCGTCGCGCTTGACCTTTTTCCCGCGAACCTGGTGGAGAACGTGGTCACGTCGAAATCCTTCACACCGGATAAACCCGGCAATTTCACGGGCGGCGCGGTCAACGTTTCGACCAAGTCCTTCCCGAGTAGCTTCTTTCTCGAGGCATCCGCTTCCTCGTCTTACAATAGTGCCGTCGGACTCGGTGGCACGGTTTTGCAGCCAACCGGCGGTCTGAGTAGCGTGCCAACTGCTGCATCGAACGGCGTGCCCTCGCTATCTGCCGCCTTCACCGACGAGCAAGCCGCCCAGCAACTGGATCAGGTCACACAGGCCTTCGGATCGCAGATTGCCCCCGTCACATCTGACGCAATCGCCAACCGGAGTGCAGAAGTCTCCTTCGGAAATCAGTTTAGCGTTCTGGATGATCGAGCCATCGGCGTGATTGCATCCGCCTCGTACGACAAATCCTACAGCGGATATTCAGACGGCGTCACGGCACGCTTCGAGCAGACCGCGACCGACGTGGAGGAGCTTCAGGCGACCGCTCGCTTCGACGAGACCAGCAAGGGAACGCAGACGACGCAGTACGGCGGTCTCTTCGGTCTCTCGTTTCAGCCAAATCCGAAGAACGAAGTTGGGGTCCAGGTCCTCTACAATGCCAACAATGAGGAGTCCGCTCGCTTCGATTCGGGGCTACTCCCGAGAGATCAGCTTCCCGGCACGTTCCAGACGCGCACGCTGCAGACCATCGAGCGCTCCATCATGTCCGGTGAACTACGCGGGTCGCATCAGATCGGCGAAGGCAAGCGCCCGCTCCGGATCGAGTGGAAGTCGTCGTTGTCGGAAGCGAATCGGGACGAGCCGGACTTCCGGGTCTTCTCAAACAACGTCGAGGCGACAGATAGCGACACCACGTACTCGATCGTTCGGTCCGTTTACAACCCGGCCGTGGCGCGGTACTTCCGCAATCTCGACGAGCAGATCTGGGCCAACAACCTGTCGGTTGAATTCCCGCTGTCGACTGCGACGGTGAAAGTCGGAGGGACGTACAACTACAAGGAGCGGACGTATCGGGAGCAGCGGTTCGACCACGTCGAAGACGTTACGAGCGAAGCCCGGTATGCCGGTAGCCCCAACGGCTACATCAACGACCAGGCGGGTCTCATCGGTCAGCAGAACGGCCTCTACCGATTCGGCACGTACATCGAAGACCAGTTTCAGCCGAATAACAACTACGACGCCGACCAGACCATCGGCGCCGGCTTCGCCATGGTTGATTTCCCGATTCCGGGAGTTCCGGGCGTGAAGTTCATCGGCGGGGCACGTGCCGAATACACCCAGCAGTCGATCATCACGCTGAAGGATACGCGGGGTGACTTCGAGCAGCTCGATATCCTGCCGTCGGCAAACGTCGTCTGGACACTGAAGGACAACATGAATGTCCGCGGTGCCTACGGCCGGACGATCGCACGCCCCACGTTCCGAGAGTTCACTCCGGCGGAGACGTTCGACTTCATTGGCGACTACGTCGTGCAGGGAAATCCTGAATTGAATCGGACGCTCGTCGACAACTTCGACCTTCGCTGGGAATGGTTCGTCCGTCCGGGTGAAGTGCTGTCGGTCAGTGCGTATTACAAGCACCTGGACGACCCGATCGAGCGAACGATCGACCCGAGCCGCTCGGCGAACGTCACGGTCACTTACGAAAACAAGGAAACGGCAGAGGTCTACGGTCTCGAGGTCGAGGCTCGCAAGCGGCTCGATTTCGTCCACCCGGCGCTGCAGTACGTCCAGATTGGCGGCAACCTGACGCTCACGCAGTCAGCCGTCACGCGGGATTCCCTCGAGCTCGTCGCGATTGGCGCTTACAGGGACAACCCGTCTGACACACGTCAGCTGCAAGGACAGTCGCCCTACATCGTGAACCTCAATGCCGGTTACGAAAATCCTGAAATCGGAACCAGCATCAATGTCTTCTACAACCGCTTCGGCGATCGCATCGATACGGTGACGCGCAACGGCGTCGACCTTGAGGAGCAGGGGCGCAACATCATCGACGTGATGGCTTCCCAGCGCCTCTTCGACGGGCTCACCCTGAAAGCATCCGTCAAGAACGTTCTCGACGAGAATGAAGTGATCGCCCAGGACTTCAAAGGACAGCAGTTCGTCAACGATCTTCGCCCTCTCGGACGTAGCATCTCGATGGGCGTCTCCTACAGCTTCTAATCCGCACCCCCACGCTTCACCACCTGTGGTTTGCCACAGTTTGTTCGATCGAAGGGATGAACCAGCGATGGTTCGTCCCTTCGGCAGTTAAAAAGGGCATGTTACGGAATCATCATCCTGCCCTGGTTTTCCTCCTCGCGCGCTACACCCTCTCATACAACGTCTGCATCATGCAAAACACAGAAACGAACCAGCAGAGCCCGTGGTCGGTCGCACTGCGGCTTCTCGGTCTCTTCCTCCTCGTCCCGGCGCTCGTCCTAACCGGATGTGACAGCAGCGGCGACAATGGCAGTGACGATGACGGCGACGACAACGACACCCCGTTCACGGTCGAAGCCTACGACACCACGACCGTTGATGGTCAGGATGCTATCCGCGTGACGGATGTTAACAGCGGCGGCATCGGCTATGTCGATGAGAACGGCGATGACGTCACGTCGGTCACCTGGACGAACGATTTCGTCTACATCCTTGAAGAGTACATCTTCGTCAACTTGGGCCAGACGCTGAACATCGAGCCGGGCACGGTCATCAAAGGCGCGCCGGGTTCCGGCGAAAACGCGACGGCCCTCGTCGTCGCCAGTGGCGGTACGATCAACGCGGATGGTAACCCCGGAAGCAGTGACCCCTCCGCAGCCGATCCGATTATCTTCACCGCGCAGGCAGATGACGGCAGCGGTCTCGGGCGCGATGTCCGCGGCCAGTGGGGCGGTATCATTCTCCTCGGAGATGCCCCGCTCAACACGGTTCCGGCCACGCAAAGCGTTGAAGGTGTGCCGGGCGATGATCCGCGCGCAGAGTACGGTGGAAGCAACGCCGGTCACAACGTCGGTACGTTCCGTTTCGTCCAGATCCGTCACAGTGGCTCCGCTCTTGCTGCGGGTGATGAGATTCAGGCGCTCACGCTCGGTGGCGTCGGAAATGGATCCACGATCGAGTACGTGGAGGCCTTCGCCAGCTCGGATGACGGCTTCGAATTCTTCGGTGGCACGGTCAATACGCGCTACCTGGTCGGTGCATTCAACGCCGACGATACCTTCGATATGGATCAGGGGATGACGGGCAACCACCAGTTCTGGCTCGGCATTCAGTCGCCCGTTGAAGCCGGTCGTATCGCGGAGATGGATGGCGGAACGGATCCGGAAGACGGAACGCCGCTCGCTACGCCGCACATCTTCAATGCGACGTACATCGGTATTGGCCCGGGCGAAAACGCTCAGGGTGACAACAACAGCCCGTTCCTGATTCACCGCGACAACAACGCGTCGTCCTACTACAACTCGGTCTTCCTCGAGGGAGGGCGCGACGCCGGTCTTCAGGTGGAAGATCTCGCCTCTGGCGCAGACAGCCGTGCACGTCAGGAAGCCGGTGACCTAAATCACAAGAACAATCTCTGGTGGAACATCGGCCCGAGCTGGGATCCGGGTGCGACGACCAATCCGACCACGTTCGAGGACATCATCCAGCTCACGGAAGATGACCAGGGCAATGAGATCAACCCGAGCTACCGTGGCGACCTCGCGCAGTACCTGCGTGACAATGGCAACCAGCTGCTCACGTCCTCGCCGATCCAGAGCGTGAGCCGTGAGTCAGGCACGAACGGCCTGAATCCGCTCGCTTCTGGCGATGCGACATCCGGTGCCCCGACCCCTGATGCGGCGCTCGAGAACAGCGGCGTGAACGGGAGCCTGGAAGATACAGGCTACTACGGTGCCTTCGGGACCACGAACTGGGCCAAGGGCTGGACGCTGCTCGACCAGAACGGATACTTCAACTAATCAATCCAAGCTGCGCCCCGCGTAGCATGGGTTGATCCATCCGTGACACCAGTGCGCCGGGTTCTCTAAGGAGGGCCCGGCGTTGCTGTGTCGCCTTGCCATCGAAGCGAGTTTCTCACCTGTGTCCACTCCTTTGGGTGGTGGGCGTCAGAACATCCTGTACGGTTTCGCTGCGAACGTTGTGGATGCTCTCACGCTCATTTCTCAAACAGATTCTCACGGTGCAATGCGACCCTGACGCCGCTTCAGCCTTCTTTAACCTCCCCTGGACATCTGCTCTCATGCTCTTTCCCACTTCGACTCCCATTTCTATCCCCGAGATGCAAACCCTCGTTCTGGTCGTTTCTCTATCTCTGTTTGCCGCGTTGACCCCCCGCGCGATGGGGCAGGCGACGTACGAGTCGACCACCCATAATGGAAAACCAGCCGTCGTCGTGGTTGGCGGAGATGACGGAATCGAACATCCGGAGCAGGGGACGAACGTCACATGGACCGCGGATCGAGAGTGGATTCTCGATGGGCTTGTGTTCGTAAACGAAGGCCAGACTCTGACCATTGAACCGGGCACCGTCATCAGAGGGAAAAGCGGTCAAGGCGTCGAGGCGAGTGCTATCGTCGTCGCTCGCGGCGGAACGATTAACGCGAGTGGGACGGCTCAGAAGCCGATTATCTTTACAGCAGAAAAGGATGACTTAAGCACCGTAGACGATCTGCCAGCCAATGCGCGGGGGCTATGGGGCGGAATGATCATCATGGGACGCGCGCCCTTAAACACGACGCCGAACGTGCTAAACGTGGAAGGGATCACCCTCAACGAGATCCGTAATCAGTATGGTGGAACGGACGAAAATGACAGCTCTGGTACTCTACGTTACGTGTCGATTCGGCATGGCGGCACAGTGCTCGACAAGGGCAATGAGATCAACGGCTTGACGCTCGCCGGTGTAGGTCGAGGCACCACCATTGAGTACGTTGAGGTGTTCAATAATCAGGATGATGGCATCGAGTTTTTCGGAGGAACGGTCGACGCCAAGTATCTGATCAGCGCCTTCACGACCGATGACTCGTTTGACTTCGATCAAGGATATCGCGGCCGTGGGCAGTTCTGGCTGGCGGTGCAGAACTCCGTCTACGCCGACCATGCCGCTGAGCACGACGGCGGTGAATCGGACTTCGGCGGGGAGGATAGCAAGCCGTACGCGTCCCCAACCTTGTTCAACATGACGTACGTGGGATCTGGCCTCGACGGCGCGGGCTCAACGGCACTTCACATCCGAGATAACTTTGCGGGATCATACTACAATTCGATTATAGCAAGCTTCCCGAGTGGTGCTGTCTATATCGAAGATGTACCCGGTAACGATTCTGGCGATAGCCGTGCACGCTTCGAACGTGGAGACCTCGCTATATCGAACAATCTGTTTTATGAGATTGGCGGGACGTTCGTCGCCGGGACGGGGTCGAGTTTTGGAGGACTGGTCGCGAACGACGGTACATTCGCAGAATCGCTTGCAAAGGCTCTCGAAACGGACAACTCGATCGTCTCGCTCTCACCTCTCAAGGATCTGTCTCGTGATAGCTATGGTGTGATAAGCAACCTTGACCCTCGAGCGACGCGCGATGCTCTGAGCTCCGAGCGCATCCCAGTCCCATCAGCGTTTTTTGAAAATGTGTCGTACATGGGCGCCGTCGGGCCCGAGGATAATTGGGCAGAATCCTGGTCCTTTCTCGGGAGGGGAGGCGAACAATTTCCCGGCCTGGATCTGATGGAGTAATGTGCTGCTCTAAAATATCTATCGGCAGCGTTCTTTACATTGGGAAGTGAGCGTGCAACCCAGGCCGGAATTTTGTGTACGTTTCGGTCCCGAAGACTTTTCTAGAATGATCACAGCATGTCGCTACGCTGTCTATTCGTAGTCCAGGGCGAAGGCCGCGGGCACATGACCCAGGCCCTCGCGCTTCGTCGATTACTTATTGCAGCCGGGCACTCCATTACAGGTGTCGTGATGGGGCGGAGCGACCGTCGCGACGTTCCGGATTTCGTCCAGGATCGGCTGGATGAGCCGATCTCGTTTATCAAAAGTCCCAACTTTGTTGCGGACCCGGACGAGCGAACGGTTCGCCCCTTCGCAACAGCCATTCGTGGGCTCCGCGACACGCGTCAGTTGTATCGCGAGACGCGGTCGTTGCGGGATCGAATTGAGGCGCACGACCCGGATGTCGTGATCAATTTCTTCGAGCCGATGGTCGGCTGGACGTACCTTCGACACGCACCGGACCCGCCTCTCGTCTGTGTCGGGCACCAGTACATGTTTCTGCACTCGGGATACCGATTTCCGCCTGGGCGACGGCTCAGCCGGTGGATGGCGCGCGCGTTTGCACGATCGACGGCGTGGCGTGCCGACCGGTGTCTCGCTCTGTCGTTGTACCCGGTGGATCCGGTAGGGGAAGCCGATGCCGGTTCCACCCTGCGCGTGATGCCGCCGCTCTTGCGGCAAGAGCTTTTCGCGCAGCCGGTCGATCGCACGGAGCCGTTCTTTCTGGTGTACCTCGTGAATCGGGGATATGCGGAGCAGGTCGTTCGGTGGCACGAACAGCATCCTGAGGTTCGGCTTCACTGCTTCTGGGATCGCCCCGGGGAGGAGCTCGTCGAAGAATACGACGAAACGCTGACGTTTCATCAACTCGACGGCCAGAAATTTCTATCGATGATGGCTCGCTGTCGTGGATTGGTATCAACGGCGGGATTCGAGTCGGTTGCCGAGGCTATGTATCTCGGAAAACCGGTTCAGGTCGTTCCCGTGGAGGGGCATTTCGAGCAGTGGTGCAATGCCTTCGATACGGTCCGCGCGGGTGCGGGTGTGCGAAGCGAACGGTTCAACCTCTCGCTTTTGGACGAGCATCTGACGTCGCTCGAAGCAGCACAACACAACCTCGAGTCCTTTCGCTCGTGGCTCCACCGGGGGCGAGATCGATTTGTCGCCGAGATCGAAGCGGCGGCGGGGGGTAAACAAGTTTTTCAGCGCGAAAATGGCGAAGTCATTTCTCCCACAGCCGGAGCCGACCAGACTGGCCCCTGGGCCAAGACCGAGTCGCAACTTGCGTAAGAGACGTCAGTTGCCAGCGTCCCCTCTTTTTCGCACGGCACTCGTCCGAGTTCGTCTCATTTCTCGTCTGTTTGTTCGATAAATGCCCACAGAGGTTGACATCCGCCGGGCCTCCACGCTTGGAGCGGCCGTAGAGTTCGCGCTTCGGGCCGTCCGACGGGGCGCGTTTCTGCTCGTCACAATCGTTCTGCTGGGCCTATTCCTACTCGGGTACGCCACGGCATATCTGCCTCCCTCTCACTTCTGGTGGACGAGTCCGTTTGCCGTTCTGCTGCCGTATGTTAGCATCCTGCTGGCTCCCTTGGCGTTTGTCCGCATGGTCGCCGCGATCCGAGGACGCGAGTTGGTCGGATTCATGCTCAGCATCGCGGTTCTGGTGATGATCGCGGGCCGATTCGGACCTGTGCTATTTTCGGATCCGAAAACAGCACACGAAGACGATCTGACGATCACGTCCTTCAACGCCCCCACCCACGGGCCGAGTCGAGCAAAACTTGCCAATGCCTTCGTGTCGGTCGTAGATGCAGTGGAACCGGACATGCTCGCGCTGCAGGAGACAAATGCCTATGTCCGTACCGAGAACGGCCCGCTGTTCGAACGCCGCACGGCTCCGCATCTCTACGAGCTCGTGCAGAATCGCCCCTTTCGCCTTCCGGATTCGTTTCCGCCCGGACACCGCATTCCACAGCCCGTGGTCAGTCGCTTCCGAACGGATTCTCTCACGCTGGTCGGCGAGCACGATCCCATCGACCGGACACGCATCGCGCCGGCCAGTCGGGTCACGTTTACGTGGAAGGGACAACCGCTCGTGCTGTACAACCTGCACCTCTATACGGTCAGCAAGCGCAAGCCGTGGCGAGAATCGGGGTTTCAGTGGCTATCGCCGGGAACGTGGGGCCCGTACCTCGCTGCCTATCGGGAGGCGACGCTACGCCGCGCCGAGGAAGCCCGGGCCATTCGATCGGAGATGGAGAAGGAGACCGTTCCCGTGATCGTGGCCGGCGATTTTAACAGTACCGTCCACCACTGGGAGTACCGGCATATCGCCCGCGGCATGCAGAATGTTATGCACGATGCGGGGACGGGGTGGCCGGCCACGTACCCATCCCGTTCGCCGCTGGTTGGAATCGATCACGTGCTGGCCGATCCGGAGATCGTAGTGGTCTCGGGTACCGTGGGCGAGAGCTACCCGTACACCGATCACCGACCCGTTCACGCCCGACTCCGTGTGCGCCCGATCGAAGACGCGACGACTCGTTGACAGGCCAGACGATTGGTTTTAAACCGCAGGCGTGATGACGTACTGGTCCGGCGGCAGGTGCAGGGCGTCGGTTGCAAACGTGCGAGCCCGCTCTTTCGTCGTGTCCGATAGTCCTGATTCGAGGCGCTCCAGAGCCGTCTCCGTCATAACGACCGGCATTCCCGCGAGTAGCAGCCATTCGCCGACGGCATAAGCCATCACACGGAACCGGGTGGCATCCTCCACACTCATTCCTGTCACCGCGCACCGCTCGACCCACGCGTCGATATTAGGGATCTCGTCGGACGATGTGTCGGCAAGTAGCTGTTCTGCTCGCACGTTGAGGTCAATCACGTCGGAGTAGAACTGCGCGATGTGCTCCTGCGAGTCGGGTGAATACGATGCGTCCTGATCCGCCAGACAGGACTCGCAGATCGTAAATTCGTACGCAAGCTCGGCGGGGGCACCGGGTTCAGTCCGGGTAAATTCTCGCTCGATGACGTACTGTGGCGTATCCTTCTTGATGGACCGACCGCACGCCCGGCACGATTCGAATCGGTCATTTTCGTCCGACGGCGTGAACAGGTCCCAGGTGTCGACGGGAACGGCGAGGGGCTCGATGGACATGGGGAGGGAGCGGAGGTGGGCAATACGACTCCCCTTTTGTATTGTCGCTACCGGTGCGCGATCCGCAACATAGATTTTACTCGGCTGCAGCGTCGGAAGAGCCTGCGTCCGGGAACGTGAGGTCGAACGTGTAAGCCGCGCGGTCGCCAAGGGGGGCCGTAAAACCTCCCTGTCCGGTCACGCCGCGGAAGTCTTCGGTGCCCGTTCCGTCTACCACCGTCCACGTGGCCTGGGCCGTCTCCCCGTCGAATGTGCCGCTGATCTGGAGGACGACGCTTCCTGTTCTCTCTCCCACGTGACCGCTGATCCATTGCTGTCCGACGAAGCGGGCCGTTGTGTCATCGGAGTACGCCATCAGGTACTCGACCTGTCCGTCGCCTTCAAAGTCGCCCTCGAACGATTGGGATACCGACGCTCGCGTCATTTTGGCTCTTTCGCCCACGTTGGAATACGTTTCTTCGTCCCAGGATATGATCTCGAAGTCGCCGTTGATGATCATAGCTACGGAATGGGTTGAATATGGTAGGCGATACGGCTGATCGGTGTAAGGACGTTCCTTTCTAGGATGTTATCACCAGAAAAAAGATAGCAAGTTCGCACGGGACCTGCCCGGGCGGTGCGTCGAGGAT
This sequence comes from Longibacter salinarum, assembly GCF_002554795.1. Classification (NCBI taxonomy): domain Bacteria; kingdom Pseudomonadati; phylum Rhodothermota; class Rhodothermia; order Rhodothermales; family Salisaetaceae; genus Longibacter; species Longibacter salinarum. The sequence goes on from NZ_PDEQ01000002.1 coordinate 22,465, forward strand.
GGCGTGCCGTGAGCAGTGGTCATTCGACCGTTCCGACATCGAGTTGTAGGGCCTGCAGTCGACCCCGGGCCGTGTCGTCGAGTGGCTGTGCTGAGCGGGACGCGGTGTCCACCTGGACGATGACCGTTTCAGCTCGTGCTACGCATTGGTCATCCTGAAAGATCGCCTGGGAGATCGTTACCGAACTCGTACCAATCTCTTCGATGCCGGTGCCGATCGAAACGGATCCTGGCCACTGGATCTCTCCCTCAAAATTCAGTGTGAGACGGGCGATAACAAACTCCGCGTCATCTGCTACGAGCGGGTCGTCGGGATGATAGAGGACTTCGACCCGGCCGGTCTCGAGGTAAGTTGCGAACCGCGCATTGTTTACGTGTCCTTGCCGGTCGGTGTCAGCGTATCGGATTTTGTCGGTGGCGTGACAGGGGAAATGATTCAGGGTCAGATCCATGGATAAGCGCTGAGAGAAAGTAGAAGTGGATTGGCGAACGTGACACTGGCATGGGACAAAGATATGGCGACGTGAGAACATGACGAGTTGCAACGCGCTTGAGCGGGTCTAATTCGTCGAGCCTTGATTGATGACGACATATCCATTCCTTAGACTTAATCTAAATTGGTTGCGAACAGTCCCTGTCCAGCCGGTGCCGTACAGTAGTTTCGATAGACCGACAGGTTCGATGGGCCGACTCTTCTTTACGTTCAATCGGCTTCTGCGCGCTCCCATTTCCCCTGACGATTGACCACGACCGCGTACCACTCCGAATGAACGTTCTCGTCACGAAACGTGCTGCCGCCTGTGGGCTTCTCTTGTGTGGACTTTGTGTCGCGTTCCTGAGCACATCGGCGCGCGCGGCCCACGAGGGCGCCAGCCGGACGTCGGATACGATCACCATCAGCGGGATCGTCATTGATGAAAATGCGGACCCGCTTCCCGGCGTCAATGTCCGGATTAAGCAGACCGGTCGCGGGACGGCTACGACATCGGATGGTACCTTCTCGATCACAATCGGCGAGAGGCAGAGCCGGACCCTTGTGTTCTCCTTCGTGGGCTATGAAACCGTCGAGCGGACATTCGACGAGAGCCGGACAGACGTCGTCGTCGAGATGGAGGTCGACCAGCAGGAGCTGTCGGAGGTTGTCGTGACCGGGTACGGAATCGAGAAGACGCGCACGGAATTGGTCGGGAGTGTCACCGAGATCAGTGGGGAGGAGCTGGAGCCTTTGCGGCCCGAGGCGTCGTTCCAGACGCTGCTTAGTGGAAAAATCGCCGGCCTGAAGGTCAACAATCCGTCCGGCGGGGAAGCCGGAAAACCCATCTCCGTCAAGATTCGGGGTCAGGGTAGCCTGCCAACGCCCCAACTGCGTCGCTCGACGTCCTCTCAGCCGCTCTACATCATCGACGGTGTTCCGCTCTACGACATTCAATCCGAACAGTTTAACCAGGCCGCAGGGCGGGAGGAGCTCCTGAACCCGCTCGCCTCCATCAACGCCGACGACATCGAGAGCATCTCGGTCCTGAAAGATGCCTCCGCAGCGGCCATTTACGGCGCGAATGCGGCCAACGGTGTGATTCTCATCGAAACGAAGGACGGCGCGACGGACGGCTTCGATGTGGAGGCCCGCGTCAGTAGCGGCATGTCGAACTCCATCAACGAGGTGATGCTGCTCAATTCGGAGCAGTACGTCCGCCTGTACCAGGAAACGCTCATCAACGACGGCGCCACACCGGAGGAGGCGGCGCAGGAAGTGGGAAGCGACAGCGTTTACACGAACTGGGACGAGGTGCTGAAGCGACGGGCCATGTTCACCAACGCCACGCTCAGCTTTAGCGGCGGCACGGAGACCCTGTCGGCCCGCGTGTCGCTGAACTACAACGATCAGGAGACCATCTCGCGCGGGAATTCCTTCCAGAAGTACGGTTTCCGTTCGCGGATTGACTATCAACTAGGGGATTTGGCGCGGGTCAACCTGAGCAACGGCGTGACCGGTATCGAAAAGGTGTCGCTCGGCAGCTTCAGCAACGTTCCGCTTCCCCCAAACATTTCCCCGTACGACGCAGACGGCGGATTCAACGACGCCACCATTTTTCAGGATCGGCCTAACCCGCTGGCGGTCATCGTGCAAAACGACAACGACCACAACAGCCTTTCCACGACGAACAGCCTTCAGGTCACGGTCGAACCGATCAACAACCTGAATCTGCGTGCGCTCGGCGGGATCGATTACTACCAGAACCGCAATTTTATTTACCGATCGAAAAAGAATGCGACGGGCAACGACAGCGGCGGCGGCCTGACGATTGTGAACCGACGCAATCGGAAGTGGATCACGAACCTGACGGGCGACTACTCCTTCCGGCTCGGGGAGGCGCACGCGTTTTCTACGCTCGGCGGAGTCGAGGCGCAGGAGAAGAATACGAAGGTCCTCCGCGGCTCCGGATCTAATTTTCTGAACGATAACCTTCGTGTGCTTCAGGCTGCGGGCGATCGGGAGGACCGCGACGCTGCGTCGTCGGACGACAACGTCACCACCCTCTCGACGTTTGGGGAGATCAGCTATAACTATAACGGGAAGTTCAACACCTCGCTGAATGCGCGACGCGACGCGTCGTCCATCTTCGGCGGCGACGTGCGCAACGCCAACTTCGCATCGCTGGGCGTCTCGTATGTGCTGTCGGAAGAGCGCTTCTTCCGCGATCTCTCGTTTCTTGATTTTCTGAAGATCAAAAGCTCTTTCGGTAGCACCGGTAACTCCCGGATCGGGTCGTACGCCGCGCGGGGGCTTTACTCCGTCAGTTCGCAGAACGCGTACGCCGGACAGATCGGCCTCGTCCCGTCCACGCCGCAGAACACGCGGCTCACGTGGGAAAAGAATTACAAGTTCAACGCCGGCATCGACGCGACGCTGTTTGGCCGACTGGATGTTCTGGTCGAGTACTACCGGAACGAAATCGTCGACGCCATTTCCTCCATTGCCGTCCCGCACGAGTCCGGCTTTACGATCGGTGACGTGAATGCGGCCGACATGCGAAATACGGGGATCGAGGTGACGCTCGGCTATTCTATCTTCCAGGACGGCGACTTCACCTGGGACGTCGACGCCAATGCCGCCACGAATCGGAATGTCGTGACCGAGTTGAAGCTCGAGGACGCCGACATTTCCACGGTGAGCGGCATCGGATACCGCGTAGGGGAGGATGTGCGGACGATTTACGGGGTGAAGTACGCGGGTGTCGACCCCGAGAACGGCGAGGCTCTCTTTGAGCTGCCCGACGGGACGGTGACCGACGACTACAGTGTCGCCAGTCGGATCGAGAACCGGCAAAGGATCGGCGATGGGAATCCCAATGTGTTCGGCGGGTTCTCCAGCACCGTCTCCTACCGAAACCTGTCCCTACGCCTGGTCGGGGAATATTCGTTCGGCTCCGACATTCTCGTGTCGAACCTGTATGCCACGGATGGGCGCCAGATTTCGTTTAACAACCAGAGTGTCAACCAGCTCGACCGATGGCAGGAGCCGGGAGACCAGACCGACGTGCCCCGTCTGTCGGAGAACGCGCCGCCGTATTCGGTCACCGACCGCTACGTTTACAACCTCGATTACGTCAAGCTCGCGAATATGACGCTTCGATATTCGTTGCCCCAGTCCCTGGCCGAGCGCGTCGGCGTGGAGCGTGCCGGTGCCTTCATCAACGCCTCCAACATCGGCTACATCTACTTCGGCGACGCTCCCGATGGTCGAAACGGGGCGGCCGAGTACCGCTATCGCTTTCCTGAGGCGCGCACGATCACCGCAGGCATTGACGTCACGATATGAAATCCCCCTCCCTCTATTTCAGCCTGATCCTGGTTTTCTGCCTGGCCTCGTGCGATGGCTTTCTATACCAGGAGCCGACAACCGAGATCGCGCGGACCGAAGCGCTTTCCGACATCGAAAGTGTGGAGAGCTCGCTCTACGGCGCATACAACCTCACGATGCGCAGCGGGGACGCGTATCGCGGCTTTCTGACGTATTATGGCGACCTGACCGGCGGCAACGTTACGATCAATCCGGGGCTCACGACTGAGGCCGAGACGGAGCTGCGTCGGATCGAGGCGTTCAACAGCATTCCGGATCTCACGGTCGAGACCTACACGGATCTATACGCGATTCTGAACGCAGTCAATAACGTGATCAATGCGGTGCCGACGGTCCCTGACGGAACGCAGGCGCAGAAGGATCGCATCCTCGGTCAGGCGCTCGGTCTCCGCGCGCTCGTTCACTTCGATCTGGTTCGCATCTTTGCGCAGCCCTACAACTACACCGACGATGCGTCACACGTAGGCATTGTTGTCCTCACCGAGTCGCCGCGCCCGGATGAGGAAGTGCCGCGCTCGACCGTTCGGGATGCCTACGAGCAAATCGTGGACGACCTGGAGCGATCGATCGACCTGTTAGAAGGCGAGTCGTTCGACCCGGTCTTCGTTTCCGCCACGAGCGCACAGGCGCTGCTGGCACGAGTTCGCCTGTATCAGGGGGAGTGGGCGAAGGTTGTGACGCTCAGCAACGCGGTAATCGAGAGCGGGGCCACGGACCTGGCTCCGACCGAGGACATGCGGGAGATGTGGCAAAACGACTACGTCCGCAATGAATACCTGCTGCGCCTGGACGGGTCTGGCTACGCCACGTACACGCTGTCGAGTGACTGGGGCAACCGCGTATCCGACACCAGTCCGGTACTCAGCGCGACGACTGACATCATCGATCTGTATGATGACGCGGACGTTCGGGGCCGGGGCCCGGACGGGCTGATTCAGCCGGTGGTCGATGAGGGCGACACGCTCCTTAGCACACAGAAATATCCCGAGCCGTCGACGCAGGAGCCGAACGACATCGGCGTTCTGCGGCTGTCAGAGGTGTACCTCAACCGGGCGGAGGCCTACGCCAACCTGAATCGCCCGGACCCGGCGCGCGAGGACCTGAACACGATTCGGCTCCGCGCCAATCCCGATGCCGATCCGGTGACAGCATCCGGTGACGCCCTTCTCGAGGCGATCCTAGAAGAGCGGCGTCGCGAACTCGCGTTCGAGGGACACCTCTTGTTCGATCGGACGCGCTACGAGGAAGATGTGACTCGCCGGTACTGTTCAGGCGAACCATCCTGCAACGAGGCGTACCCGAGCCCGCGGTTCGTCCTCCCGATCCCGCGTGACGCGATGAACGCCAACGACGCACTCCGGCAAAACGACGAGTACTGATCCAGTGGCGCGCCGACCGTCCGACCACATGTTTAGCACCATGAAAATCGCATTCGGTCGGCCGGACCGGGTTTGGCGCCCTTGTCAATGTCCTGATGTGCCCTTATCTATATCTAATCCAGATAAGAGCAGTCCCTTGTTGCCGTTCCGTACAATCGCCCCGACGATGACGTACCGTTCCATGTTTTCCGCGCTTCGCCGATCGCTATTGCCGGCCTGTCTCCTGTCCATCGCTCTGTTGTTCGCCGCGTGCGACAGTAACGACATGGCCATGCAAACCACTGTAGAGTTTGGTCAGGACACCTACCAGGTGTCGGAAGCCGGGCAGAGTCTCGACGTAGAGGTCGTGCTCGATTCGCCGGCCTCGGAAGAGGTAACGATTCCGATCACTGTGGGCGGCTCGGCCATTGCCGGCGTCGATTATGAGGAACCCGCATCCGACGACGTGACCATCGCGTCCGGTAGCACGTCTGGCACGTTCACGATTACGCCGATCGACAATGCCTCCATCGACGATCAGGATCGAACCATTGAGCTTCTGATCGACGCCGACGAAGTGGACGGCTACACCGGTGGCGCGACCGCAGGGGCAACGGTGACCATCACCGACGATGAGATGGTGGGCTCTTTCACCGTCTCGTTCCAGGAGGCGAGCTACGAGACGAACGAATACAATCAGGACACGCTCGACGTGCTGGTTGAAGTGAACCAGCCGGCCCCGGCAAATCTGCAGCTTGACTTCCAGACCGGTGGAACCGCAACGAGTGAAAACTATGAGCTCCTGAACAACTCCATCGAGATTCTCGCTGGCGAGACGCTGGATACCATTCAGGTCGCTGTTAAAGACACACGCAGTTACGGGGAAAGCGAAACCCTGACGTTGACGCTGCAGACGCCTGCGAACGACGCCGTCACGATCGGTGGGACAACGGAGACGGACATCACAATCGTGAACCCGGTCGCCGACATCGCGACGTACGCTCCCGATGAGGACTTCGCACGCCTCTACACCTACAACACATTCAGCGACGTCGCCGTCCCGGAGACCGGCCGACTCAATACGGATCCTTCCGCAGGGGTCATCTTCGATGAGTCGTTTGCCTTCACGATCGTCCCCGTCCGAGAAGATCCATCGGCCGACCCGAATGTCTTCGGCTTTGGCTCCTTCCTCTGGAGCGAAGATGACTTCACCCGCAGCACCAATATGCTGAACATGGTGGAGTTCTACGACGACGGCGAGCAGCCGAACACCGTCGATGAAGGCGTCTCTTCTGCATCGGCCGGTCTGTACTACCCGAGCCTTTTCCGTCTCACACCCGATGGACCGGGCGCGACGACCGGAACGGTTGAGTTAGTGCAAGACGAGATCCGTGTGTACAAGCCCGATCAGACGGATGATGGCGTCACGAATCCTGAAAGCTTCGTGATTGGCATCAGCAGCGAGGGCGGCACCTACAACGAAACCGAAGGTACGATCAACATCACGATCACCTTCGACGAGACCGCCGTGAACAACGGCTTCGTGACGCGGCGCTTCGAGCTAAGTGACCGGCGCCCGAGCTCCTGACGGAAATATACACGTACGTAGTTTAGATACTCGTTGAAGGAGGGGCTCGTCGCTACGATTTGCCCCTTTTTCTTTACCGTTTCTCAATCCTTCCCGCCGGGCCATTTTTCTACCTATTCCGTCTCATCGATGTGATGAGACCTCGGGACGTTCTTACAATCGCAGCGATCTGCGACTTACTCTCGTATTATGGACCCACGGTTCGCCATAATGAGATCTAGCCTCCTGATCGGCCTGGTCGTGGTCGTCTTGGGTGTCTTCTTCTATCAAATGAGCAGCTGGCCGATTCAGGCCGATGCCGTTCCTGCCATCATCCGGACCTACAAAGGACCGCAGGGCGGGTGGCCAGCGCCTCATCTGTCCGAGGACGTTTCCCATCGACCTCTTGCCCCGCTTCCGGACGTGGAGTATCCAGCGAATAACCCGTACTCAGAGACAAAAGAGGATCTCGGAAAAAAGCTCTTCTTCGACCCGCGGCTCTCTTCATCTGGTACGCTCGCTTGCGCAAGTTGCCACGATCCGGATCTTGGTTGGAGTGACGGACGACGACGCTCGTTTGGCCATGCCCGGCGTGAGGGACAGCGAAACAGTATGACGGTCCTGAACGCGGCATACTACGATCACCTTTTCTGGGACGGACGCGCGGAGGACCTTGAAGAGCAGGCCATGACCGCCATCGCGGGCCCGCGCGAAATGAATCAGGGTCTCGACCTTGTTGGGGAAGGCATCCGTGACCTACCGGACTACCCTCGCTTATTTCAGCAGAGCTTCGGCGATTCGACCATCAACGCGCAGCGCATCGCGAAGGCGATTGCAACGTTCGAGCGCGGCATCACCAGTCGGAGGAGCGACTTCGATCGTTTCCTGCAGGGGAATCGTGACGCCATGACCGATCGTCAGATTTACGGCCTGCATGTCTTCCGCACGACGGGGCAGTGTATGAACTGCCACAACGGCGCCCTGCTGTCCGACGACAAATTCCACAACCTGGGCCAGTCCCATCTCGGACGACCTTCGGAGGACTTGGGTCGGTTCCTGGTCACAGGGGATACATCCGACGTCGGCAAATTTAGAACGCCGTCCCTTCGGGATGTGACGTACACCGGTCCCTACTTGCACCACGGATTGATCTTTAACCTGCGGGAGGTAATTGACATGTACGACCGCGGCATGCCGCAGGTTATTCCGAAAAAGGAAGCGGGAAACCCGCTGTACCCGGAGACCTCGCCACTGCTTGAGCCGCTGGATTTATCGGAGCGAGAGATCGAGGCGTTACTCGATTTTTTGGAGGCAATCTCGACTCGTCCACGCCGGATGTCGGCACCGGAACTGCCGGGGATGGAGCGAAACGACGCGTAGTGGGGATATGACGTGAGTCTTGGAGAAAGCAAATGCGCATTTATTTGTCGAGACTGCCCTTCCCTTCCGACCTCGCTGTTCATCTCCGGGGTTTGGCGTGACGCGGTAGCGGACGAAATGATCGTTCTGGGATGTGTGGTAATCCACCGCGCTGCAATCCGTCTAAAAATTGAACGAGCTGCTGGTACTCATGGTCTGCACGCCGTGCAGGATAGCCGGATTAGCGTCCTCGCATGGGTTGGAAAAGGGAAGCGTCCGTCGCGCGAAAGGAAAGGCTTCCGTTGCATCCCCTTCTCGTTGATCTGGACATGCGTCGGTGTGGGAAAGCGTCATCAGTTGGACATGCGCGCTTCCCCGCCGGATCGACGGATCACTTGCAGGGCCAGGTCTCCTGTCCTGCGTCGATCGCCCACAGCGCGTTGCGTTTATCTGTGCCCGTCGGTGAGTCCTCGGAGCACCTGGATGTACTGCTCCGCGACCGCTGGCCAGCCGAAGGTTGCCTGCGTATGGGTGCGAGCGCGACGGGAGAAGCCGGCAAGTTCATCCGGCGCGTCGTGGTACCGGAGGATGGTCTGCCGGAAGGCGCTTGGTGACTCCGGCTCGACGAGGTGGCCATTCATGCCGTCGGTGATCACGTCGCGGATGCCCTCCAGTCGGGAGGCGATCGCCGGCGTTCCACACTGACCCGCTTCCAGCATCACCACGCCGAATCCTTCCATGTCGCCCGGCACCGGCACATTCGGCATCACGAACAGATCGGCGCCGCGGTACAGTCGTGCGAGATCCGCGTCGGATATGCGTCCCAGCAGTCGCACCCGGTCGCCAAGCCCGTTTTCACGGATGGCGGCGTCGATGGACTCGGTCTGCGGTCCGTCGCCGGCCAACCAGTAGTGCACGTCCTCGGGGAGGTCGGGCATCACGTTTCGGATGAACCACTCGAAGCCCTTGCGTTCGACCTGCCGCCCGACGCTGCAGAGGAGAAGCGCATCGTCCGGGAGCGGACCGAGGGCGTCCGTGAGAAGGTGGCGACGCGTCGCGCGGTCGGACGGCGCCCGGAAGCGGTCGGGGTCGATGCCGTTTGGGACCACCTGCAGCTTGTGATCGGGCAGTCCTCGTTGGGTGCACGCCTCTCCCGTTGCCCGGCTGACGGGGAGAACGAGGTCAAGAGCGTCGAAGACCTTCGGTACGAACCACTGATACGGCGGAAAGGGTGTCGTGACGTCCAGGCCGTGAACAATTGCGGCCGTGCGTACGCCGTATCGACGGAGAAGGGGGCGCAGGGGAACGGCCAGAGCGGCTGTGACCATGGAGGAAAACAACACGACATCGACGTCATCGCGCCGCGCCTTCTTCGCAATCACCCAGGCAGCCCATAGCAGGAAGGGTAGGACCTTGACGTGCGTCCAGCTCCATGAGGAGCGAAGGAGGACGGCGTCGTAGTCGAAGGCCGAGCTTTCCGCGTCGCGAAGGTTCAGCGATTCGTGGAGCTTCATGGCGACTCGCTGCATGCCGCCGATGTTGTCCATCGGTCGACCTTCAGGCGGGAGCGAGTGAGATACGAAGAGAAGGCGCACAGTCAGCAGGGGCGGTCGGTGACAAGATGGAAGCGGCGAGTGGCGATCACACGGAGAAGGTAGTATCGCCGACGAGGGCGGCGTCGTAGTAGTCGTTCATCTTTGAGAGGATGGCCTCCCATCGAAAATCCTGTGCTCGTTCCAGTGCAGCCTCGCCCATCGCAGTGCGACCACCGGCGTCGGTCAGGAGGTGACGCACGGCATCGGTGAAGGCGTCGGTGTCATCCGGTGGGCAGAGGTGACCGGTCGTGCCGTCTACGACAAGGTCGCGGCTCCCGACGGCATCTGCGCAGACGGTCGGGAGTCCGGAGGCCATGGCTTCGAGTGTCACGTTGCCGAATGTCTCCGTATCGCTGGGGAAAAGGAAGACATCGGACGAAGCGTACGCGGTGGCAAGCTCGGTTCCCTCAAGGTATCCGGTAAAGACGGTGTTCGGAAGCTTCTCTTCGAGCTCGGCACGGGCTGGACCGTCGCCCACGATCAGGCTTTGATGCGGCACATTCTCGTCTTCAAGGCGCCGCACGACATCGGCGAAGACATGCAGGCCTTTCTCCCAGACGAGACGACTGACAAATGCTAGCACCGGACGATCGTCCAAATCGTGTTGCTGTCGCCATTCGTCAGAGCGACGCGACGGGTTGAATCGGTCGGTTTCGACGCCTCGCTGCCACAGGTGAAGTCCATCCGTGATGCCGTGGTCCTTCAGGATGTTCGCCATGGCGGTGGACGGTACGTACGTGTGGCGGCATTTCTGGTAAAAGTGCCGGAGATACGCCCAGACCGCTCGTTCCAACCAGCCGAGTCGGTAGTACCGGAGGTACGAACTGAAGTGCGTGTGGTAGGACGCCACGACCGGTACGTGCCACGACTGCGCCGTACGGAGCGCGTGGTAGCCGAGAATATCCGGCGTCGCGATATGGAAGAGCGTGGGGGCGAAGTCGTCGAGTGCCCGCCGAACCGATGGCGTGATCCCGAGAGAGAGTCGGTACTCGCTGCGTCCGGGAGCAGAAATGGAGGGCACCGGAATGAGCGTCCCGGCGTGATCGACCGGCGGATTCTCGACGGTCGGGGCGAAAACTCGAACCTCGACGTGCTCCTTCGTCTCCAGATGCCGCACGAGCCGGTTGAGCGTCAGCGACACGCCATCCGCGATGTGATTGTAGGCGCCGGTAAAAAGCGCGACGCGCTTCGGGCTGGATGACGGAGCTGGGACGGAGTCAGTCATGCTGCGGGAGGAAAGGCGGAGTCATACGAGTCGCCGCACCAAACGACCGACTGGGAACAGGGTTCGTGCCTCCGGCTCCCTCGCCATGCTACGACCTACGGGTTCTGCCATTCTTGACGCACGCCGGGGCGGATTGGAGGTGTGGAAGTAGGGAAGTGTGGACGTTTGAAAGTGTGAGAGTCTGAGAGTGTGAGGGTAGGTAAGTGTTGGGATGGAAATGACACGTAGAGCATGGGCTCTACCGCTCCCGAAGCTGCGTGGTACCCCAGAACTCTGAACCCGATCTACCGGAGCGTTTGATTTTAAACCGGAATGTCTTCGTATGTCTTCGAGAAGCGGACCTCATGCGTTGCGGAAACGAGGCGTTGTACCAAATCCAAATGATAATGTCGGGGTCACGATCATCTGTGGAAGCGATTCGCGGGCTTGACAACCTGTTTGACGGACAGCCTTCGGCGATCCAACGGTACGGACCTCCCGCCGGTCGGTCCTCGCTCCGTTCGCAATCCAAGGCTTGGTTGATCTCGCGAGCCGGGTCGACGACGTCATTGTGAAAGGCTCCCCGATTCAGGCCTGCGAATCAGCATATAAGACGGCGCTCACGTTTTCGCGATCCATCCGCCAAACAGGTTGTGAGGGTCCCCAAAAACGTTGATTCCTGCGTCTCTTTCCCTTGTTTCGGTCGAATCGACCCCACAGCCGACGCACGGCATCCAGACACGATCATTTGGATTCAGTATTATCGTCGAAAACGACGAACACTCACACTTCCATACCCACATACTTCCATGCATTTTGGAGCAGCCGCGCCGAGGGAGTGCTGAAATGACACACCCTCTATTGAACGTGTCCAGTAGGTAGCTCTGAACCCTGAACCCTAGCTACCGGACAGTTTTGATATCAAACCGGACTGTCTTCGTATGTCAACGAAAAACGGATCTCGTGCGTCTCATGCGTCCTGGAAACGAGACGTTATCGTCGAACATCACGCACTCACACTCTCCCATACCCACATACTCCCATCCATCTCAGAGCAGCCGCGCCTAGGAATGCTGAAATGACACACGCTTCAATGAAAGTGTCCGGTACCTAGCCCTGAACCCTGAACTTTGAACCCTGAACTTTTATAGCACGTCCTTCAGGAATCGTCCCGTGTGGCTGTACGGGTGCGCTGCTATCGTTTCCGGCGTACCGGTTTCGACAATCTGGCCGCCTTCATCACCACCCTCCGGTCCGAGGTCGATCACGTGGTCAGCGTATTTGATGACGTCCAGGTTGTGCTCGACGATGAGGACGGAGTGGCCGTTTTCGACGAGCTGATCGAACGCGTCGACGAGTTTCTTGATGTCGTCGAAGTGGAGGCCCGTGGTTGGCTCATCAAAGATGTATAGCGTCCGGTCCTTGTTGCGGCCACCGAGGTGACTGGCCAGTTTGATGCGCTGGGCCTCGCCGCCGGAGAGCGTCGTGCTGGGTTGACCGAGTGTCAGGTAGCCGAGACCAATATCCTGCAGGACCGTCAGCTTGTTAATGATCGTCGTTTCGCCCTCGAAGAAGTCCGCGGCCTCGTCGACGGTCATCTTCAGGACGTCCGCGATGTTTTTGCCCTGATAGGTGACGTCGAGGACTTCCTTCTTGTATCTCTTCCCTCCGCACGCCTCGCATTCGAGGTAAAGGTCGGCGAGGAATTGCATTTCCACCTTGACCACGCCCTCGCCCTTGCACTCCTCACAGCGCCCGCCTGGCACGTTGAAGCTGAAGAAGCCGGGCTCATAGCCGTGAATTTGCGACGGCCGCGTTTCGCTGAAGAGCTTCCGGATGCCATCAAACGCGTTGGTGTACGTCGCCGGATTGGACCGCGGCGTGCGTCCGATCGGCTGCTGGTCGACCATCTCCACCGCGTCAATATTTCGGTGCCCGCGGATGGCGTCGTGCTTGCCGACTTTGCCGTCTCCACTGCCGCCTTTGAGCCGGTGCAGTCCCTCGAAAAGCGTCTGGTTTGTGAGAGTCGACTTTCCGCTGCCGCTGACGCCCGTCACGCAGACGATCATATCGAGCGGAATGTCGACATCGATGTTCTTGAGGTTGTGCTGTCGTGCATTCTCGATCGTCAGCACCCGGTCTGGGTCGACCTCGCGCCGCTTGTCCGGAAGCGGAATCGTTTTTCGGCCACTGAGGTACTGCCCCGTGAGCGACTCGTCTGACTCGAGCGCCTCATCGTACGTGCCCTGAAAGGTGACCTGTCCGCCGAATGAACCGGATCCGGGGCCGAGGTCGACGATTTCATCGGCTGCTTCCATGGTCGCCGGATCGTGTTCTACGACGAGGACGGTGTTTCCGAGGTCTCGCAGCCGCTCGAGAATGCCGATCAGCCGGTCGTTGTCGCGAGGATGGAGACCGATCGTTGGTTCGTCCAGCACGTAGAGCGACCCGACGAGCGAAGAGCCGAGCGACGTCGACAGGTTGATTCGCTGCGTCTCGCCCCCGGACAACGTCTGCGCGAGGCGGTCGAGCGTCAGGTAATCGAGGCCGACATCGACCAGGTAGCGACTCCGTTTGCGAAGCTCGTCCATCACGCGACCTGCGACCTCCTCTTCGTACTCGGTCAGCTCGAGCGCTTCGAAGAAGTCGCGGGCCTCGCGCGTCGTCATCGCGCACACCTCTCCGATGTGCTTCCGCCCGGTCGTCTCCTCACTGCCGATCTTGACGTAGAGCGCGTCGTCGGCGAGCCGGTAGCCATCGCATTTCGGGCAGGTTGAATAGCCACGGAAGCGAGCACGAAAGATCCGATAATGCGTCTTGTACGAGCGTTCGTCGAGGAAATCAAAGAAGCCGCGGATCCCGATGTAGTCGTCTTTGCCATCCCAGACGATTTCCTTCTCCCAGTCCTCCAGTTCGCGGTACGGGCAGTCGACGTTGATTCCTTCCTGCGCGGCAAGCTTGATGAGCGACTTGAAGTGTTTCGACCACTTGTCCGTGCGAAAGGGAGCGATGGCGCCCTGTTTGATCGACAGCTCCTTGTTGGGAACGATGAGGTCGGGGTCAAGGCCGGGGACGCGACCGAATCCCTGGCACTTGGGACAGGCGCCGACGGGGCTGTTGAAGCTAAACATGAGCGGCGTCGGTTCCTTGAACCGCATGCCGTCGCGCTCGAAGAAGTGGCTGTACTCCAGTGCCGCCGGGATTGGCCTCTCGCGCGGGACCTCCTGGATCGTGCACCGTCCTTCTCCCTCCTTGAAAGCCTGCTCGACCGAGTCGGCAATCCGATCGCGTGTCGCGTCGTCTCCTTTCTTTACCTTCAGGCGGTCGACGAGCACGAGCAGCCGGTTGCGCCCGTAGTTGTTGACGGAGCTTGGCTCGGTGTCATTTAGGTCGAGGATCTCGGGGCGTTCGCCGCGTTCGGCCTGCTTCTCCGTGGGCAAGAGAACGATCCGGAAAAAGCCACGCTCGCGCAGGCTCTTGAGTTCGTCGCGGAGGGCGATGCCGGAGTGCTCCGGGACAGGAAAGCAGAGGTAGAATCGTGCGCCGTCATCCAGTTCATCCTCCACGTCGAGAGCGACGCTCCGCGGTGTGTCTTTCGATACCGGACGACCGCTGATGGGAGAATATGTGGTGCCAATGCGAGCGAAGAGAAGTCGGAGATGGTCGTAAATCTCCGTTTGCGTCGCGACCGTCGAACGCGGGTTCTTCGCCGTCGTCTTTTGCTCGATGGCTATCGCCGGAGCCAGACCCGTGATCAGGTCGGCGTCCGGCTTGTCCATGCGCTCCAAGAACTGCCGGGCGTACGCCGAGAGACTCTCGACGTAGCGGCGCTGTCCCTCTGCGTATATCGTGTTGAAGCAGAGAGAGGATTTACCGGAGCCCGAGGGGCCGGTGAATACGATCAGCTCGTTCCGGGGAAGGTCGAGATCGACATTCTTCAGGTTGTGCTGTCGCGCTCCGCGGATCACGATGCTGTGCTTGGCGGTCTCGCGTGCCGAAACCGAGGCGTTCGCGATAACCGGGTCCTGCGTGGGGGCGGTGTCAGTCGTCTGCGTCATCCGGAAAGGGTCGGATGTTCGATTCTTGGAAACGGAGCGCCGGTTCCCGGTTGACGATTTGATCGAGAGATCGACGCGCAACCCTTTCTAACGTCATTGCCTCGTCATTGATGCCGGCGACACGATAACGAAGTTCGAATGTCTGATCACGATTGGAGCAAGGCGGGGAATCGCTCTGCAAAAATGTTCATGTCATCCATCAGGATCCGGGTGGCTCGCACAAGATCGTATGGGAGAAAAGAAACGGCTGCGTCCGTGTGAGAGCGTCACACAGAAGCAGCCGCAAGGGACGACCGATGATAGCAAACCCTCAAGCCGCGGGCGAGTCGGGGTCCGACGTATCCGGATTGACCTTGTCGATCATCGCTCGAAATGGGGCGCGACTATCGTAGAACAACGTAAATTCAAATCCACCAAGTTTGCCTCGTACTTCCTCACTTTCGGCGATTTTCTTGAACTGATCTTTGGTCGCTGTGATCTGGACAAGCGTTCCGCGGACGCTTCGGCGTTCGTCTTCCGGATAGGGAAACGGATTCTCCCAGTCCAACCGCTCCCCGTCGACCCACAGACGTACGTCCGTAGATGTGATTTCGACACGCTCCGCACCCGAGTCGAGGCGAAACCGAAGGACGTACTCCTCGGGCGGGCACTGCGTGTCTGGGCACTCCGCTCGCGCATCGACCTCGAAGTTCGGCTCATTAAGCCCGGAAGAGTAGGTCACGTCGCTAAGCCGGACGCTGCTCGTTTCATATACCCACGCGTTTTCTCCGCCCCTGTAGGACTGCGTAACCTGCTCGGATGGTGCGCACGCAGTGACTGCAAAGGCCAGGAGTACGAGGACAAGAGCTAATTTGCTGAGGCGGTTCATTGGAGCAGTTGGTATTTGCGGGGAGTGCGAGAATCTCAGTACTAGACCCACCAGCATTGATGATCAAGCGAGGTATATGACTTTTTTAAGGTATGTGGACAACCCTGTAATGTCAATCATATCCTGTGTCATTAAACGCTCAGACATCGATGTTATGTCTAGTAAGACACGGCTGAACGGCAAAATCGTGATCGGTTCGAGGAACGGGGGCTCGTTCTATTGCGTCGGGTTTGATACTCGTGAGTTGAATATCTGATGCCACAATTCAGGGTGTCCGCGAACATCCGGGGCGCCAGACGACACATAACATATTTGCTCGTTTACTCAAGTGAAGGCGATGCGCATGCTGACAATTATTTTGGCTTTGATCCTAACGGGTTGTACGAACGGTACGCCGTCCCCCGATAGCGCTGCTGTTCCTGACCCCGACGTCGTGATCGAGCGCGTGGAGTCGGAAGAAGCAACGTTCCGCGTGGTACGGCTCGTCGATGACCTTGAGCATCCGTGGGCTGTGGCGTGGCTTCCGGACGGGAGAACGCTGATTACCGAGCGACCCGGGCGTCTGCTGGTCGTCGAAGGCGACTCACTTGACGAGGTTTCGGGTTTGCCACTGATCTCTCCGCGTGGGCAGGGTGGACTGATGGATATCGCACTTCACCCGGAGTATGAGTCGACGGAATGGATCTACTTCACGTACGTTGCCGAGACGGATGACGGTCATGGAACCGTACTCTCCAGGGCCCGAGTGGATGGCACGTCCCTGATCGATGTACAGGAGTTGTACCGGCAAACGCCCTTCGTTTCGGGAGGTCGACACTTTGGCTCGCGGATCGTTTTTCCCGGAGATGGGACGCTGCTTTTCAGCATCGGGGATCGAGGGAAACGGGATCCTGCTCAGGACCGTGGCTCGTCGATCGGCAGCGTGATCCGGCTCACGCTCGACGGGCAGGTGCCAGACGACAACCCGTTCGTCGGCATGGAAGGCGTATTGCCGGAGATATACAGCTACGGCCACAGAAACATTCAGGGTATGGCCGTTCATCCGCAAACAGGCGACGTATGGTCTCATGAGCACGGTCCACGAGGCGGAGATGAACTCAACCTCATTCGCCGGGGCATCAATTATGGCTGGCCGGAGATCACGTACGGACGTGAGTACATGTCAAATCGCGAGATCGGAGGGTTCGAACAGGAGGGTATGGAGCAGCCGGTCACGTACTGGGATCCGTCGATTGCACCGTCAGGGCTCGCTATTTACAATGGCGATCGCTTCCCGAACTGGAAGGGCAACTTTTTCGTTGGCGCGCTCGCACACCAGAAGATCCAGCGTGTCGTTTTAGATGGAAGGACAGTTGTGCATCAGGAAACGCTTCTCGAGAACGATCTGGGACGAATCCGCGACGTACGCACAGGTCCAGACGGCTATCTTTACCTTCTGACCGACGCGAGCGACGGAGGCCTTTTCCGATTGGAGCCTGTAGAGTAATTCATTCGTGGACGTTTCCCGACGTTGCGCGGCTATCCTGGACCGGGTGATCTTCCTCGCGAAGATCACCCGTTTTCTATGGTACCGTGAGCGTTTGGCAGACCGGCCTCTGTAATACCGTTTCGACGTTAAAATGTCGGTGTCTCCGACGGCTTCGATTCGGCGGACGCCTCCCCTGACAGAAGAACGTTTGACAACCTGTTTGGCGGATGGGTCTCGAAACGTAACGACGGGTGTTCATGCCTATCATACGTTTGACAGTGATCTTTTCGCGATGACGGAGTGGACACAGCGCGAGATCAACCGACCCAGTATTGCAAACATAGCGAGGACCGACTATCCGGAGGTCCGTACCATCGGATCGCCGAAGGCTGTCCGGCAAACAGGTTCTGAACGTATATGGTTGAAACGTTGCTCTTTCCAACTCGGAGCCACTGCGAAGACACGGGTTGGGCGATCCCGACAATATCACTCAGAAGACGGATGAACATGTCTTTCGCTTCTAACATGAGGCCGCAGTAACTGCAACGTGTCGATAATGAGCGACGAGTTTACCGAGGAGTCACATTGATCCGTGTGGTGCACGGTATCTTCATATTGCAATCCATGTCCGTTGCATCCGGCTTCTCGGTCGGAGGTCGCTGAACATATGCGACCAACCCGTCGGCGGACCTCGGCCCCTCACCGACCGACGGCTCTTCGTCCCACATATCCACGTTCAATTATTGGAGCTATGTTTCGATATTTGCAACAGTTCGCGTTACCGTTTGCGGTGACCGTGCTTACCCTAGCCATCGGTTTACTTGGATTTGTCGCACCTGCTCATGCACAGGATGCCCAGGTTCAAATCATTCATAACTCGCCAGATCCGGATGCATCCACGGTCGACATCTACATTGAGGAACTGGATGGAACGCCGGTCACAGACATACAGGACGTCGACTTTCGTACGGCCACCGGCTTTCTCTCGCTCGCACCGGGCGACTACAACATCTTTGTCGCCGGGCCGCAAAGCACTGGATCTGGCGATGCGATCGTCGGACCCGTTCAGGTTACGCTCGCTGCAGGCATGAACTACACCGTCGTGGCGAATGGCGTGCTCACGCCTGGTGACTTCAGCGATGGAGGGACAGGCAACTCGCTAGGTTTTACTCTCGATGTCGCCGCGGACGCGCGCCCTACAGTTGACTCACAGGACGGAGATGTCGAAATTCGGGCCGTCCATGGTTCGCCCGATGCTCCGACGGTGGATGTCCTGGCCGGAGGAGCCGTATTTGTCAACGACGCGGCATATAATGCGATTACGGGCTATGCCAATGCAGGTGCGGGCCCCGTCACGCTTGAGGTGACGCCCGGTAACGATAACAGCACGGTCGTCGCATCCTTTGATGTCGACCTCACCGGGTTTGCGGATGAGACGCTCACGGTCGTTGCGTCCGGCTTTCTGACGCCAGGTAACCAGACGCCTTCCCCCGTCGCTCCGTTTACGTTGATCGCGGTCGATGCGGAGGGGAATGTCATCGACTTAGGCGCAGCACGCGTCCAAATCATCCATAATGCGCCGGATCCGGCTGCCGAAACCGTCGACATCTACGTCGACGGAGAGCTGGCACCAGCGCTGGACGACTTCGCGTTTCGTAGCGCAACGCCCTTCATCGATCTGAACTCCGGCGTTCGGTCCGTTGCCGTAGCTCCGGGTAACAGCACCGGCGTGGGGGATGCTATCGCGACCTTCGATCTTCAGGTGGAAGCGAACGCCTCCCTGGCCATCATAGCAAGCGGGGTTCTTACGCCCGCCGACTTCGAGACGAACCCAGATGGAGAGGCGACCGGTTTTGAGCTACTAATTGAGGCAGGTGTTCGTGAGGTGCCAGCAACGGCTGGTAACGCTGAAGTCCTTGTCGTCCACGGTGCGCCCGACGCGCCGACCGTCGATGCGTTCGTGCCGGGAGCCGGGGTCACGCTTGCGGATGGAGCGGCATATACCGGCATCACCGATTACACGAGCGTTCCAACCGGTACGTATCCGGTTTCGATCACCGACGATTCGCGCGCCGTAACCGTCGCTACCTTCACCGCGCCGCTCACTTCAGCCACTACGGCACTCGTTCTGGCCTCCGGGTTCTACACTCCGTACAACGATCCCGTCGGGGGGAGCGGCACGGAGCCCGCTCTCGGACTGCTCGCCGTGTTTCCAAATGGTGATACTGCGTTGCTTCCCGTGGAGAACACGCTCTCGATTAACGAATTCCTCGCCGATCCAACGGTTACGGATGGGGGCGTTGATGCAAATGGTGACGGCACAATCGACACCGGAGATGACTTTGTCGAGATCATGAACATCTCGAGCGCCCCGGTCGACATCAGTGGCTATGAGCTAGATGACGAAGCGGGAGGTGGTGGAGCACCGTACGTCTTCCCCGCTGGAACGACGCTTGAGCCCGGCGAGGCGGCCGTCATATTCAGCGGCGGTACGCCCGCAGGCATCGCGGGCTTCGTTGATGTTGGACTTCCGGCACTGAACAACGGAGGCGACGATATCATCCTGAGAGACGACGGAGGCAACGTCTTGCAGTCGCTGACTTACCCGGTGCCGGGAGCGGTACCAGAAGCTGATGGTGTCTCCACGGCTCGCAACGTAAACGGCGTCGGAGGCTTCGCGCTGCAGGCGGACTTCGGCGTAATGACCGATGCCTCGGCTGGCATCAATAACGACAACGGCGTGCCGCTTCCGGTCGAGTTCGGCGCGTTTACGGCCTCGATCGACGGCAATGACGTCGTGCTCAACTGGACGACGCTGTCGGAGACGAATAACGCCGGCTTCGACATCCAGCAAAAATTTGCTGGCAGCGGCTTCCGGTCCGTCGGACAGGTGGAGGGGCAAGGGACGACCTCGGAGCCGACGGAGTACGCCTTCCGCGTCACAGACCTGGAGTCCGGGACCCACCAGTTCCGCCTCCGCCAGGTGGACATCGATGGAGTTGAAAGCTTCAGTTCCACGGTGACGGCGACGATCAATCTGACGGAGCGATACACGCTGTCGAGCGTCGCACCGAATCCGGTCACCTCGAAGGCAACGGCGACGCTGCAGGTGAAGACGGCGCAGCCGGTGACGGTGGAGTTGTACGATCTCCTCGGTCGGCGGGTGAGCACGCTGTTTTCCGGCTCAATGTCGGGGCAGGAGACGCGAACGCTCAGCGTTGACGCGTCCTCGCTTCCGAGTGGCGTGTACTTCCTCCGCGTACAGGGAGAGCAGTTTGACGGCGTGCAACGCTTCGTTGTCACGCGGTAGAGAGACACGAAATACAGGGCGTGAAGCCGTTGCAATAGTGAATCAGAGGGGCGGTCCCATCCGGGGCTGCCCCTTTTGTGTGCTCGAAAGGAATCTTGATCGAGTGGGGCCGTCATGCCATCGACTGGCGCTCTACGACGAGTATTCGGACGTGGGTAGAAAGTACTATTTCTGAGTACATTCGAATCTCACCCCCTCGATTCTTTGTGCCTCGATATATCGTGTATCATTACCAATCGAATACAGGCTGGATAATTCGAAACGAATGTATGTCCAGGCATGGACTGCGGAATAAGGTTAACGACAGCTTGGTGTGTATCTGTTTGAAGCACGTCAGTTTTCGACGGAGGGGAACCAAGCTGGCACGGTCCTTTCCTCTGTTTAGCTCGACACGTTGAAGCGGCAATCCCCAGATCCTGGTTCAGCGCGTCCCCCCACACCCCTTTCGTTCTAATGAAGTGACGGCACGATGAACTGGCAACAACTGGTTGCGCTCTGGTGCGTGCTTATGATTAGTTCCGCACCAGCGACCGGCCAAAAACTGCTTACATACTACTCGTTCGATCGCCCGCCTGAAGCTGGCGTGGATGCGGAATACCGAACGGGCGAGGTCATCGCGGACGACAGCGGAAACGGTCGCTACCTCCGAGTAACGGGTAAAGGTGTAAGCTGGACAACGGAAGGACGTCTAAATGGCGCGGTTCGGTTGACTGGTGGTCCCGGCTTTCTGAAAGATCCGAACGCCAACAAATATCTCAACGGGCTCGATGCATTTACGATTACCGTGTGGGTTCGATCGGATGAGATCCCAACAGATTCGGGTATTCTGAATACCCGGCCCCCAGACGGTAATGATCAGAACATTTCTCTTCGGTATGACGCAGAAGGCCTTTTTGGCGGAGCCCCTAACGTAATCAAGGGAGGCGTGCGTACCGTGAACGGCAAACAAGAGTATGAGAGCAGGATGTACGCGCAGGCGTCGCAGTGGCAGCACATCGCGTTGATCTACGAGAGCGGAAAGCCTCTGGTCTTGTTTATCAACGGGACCTTTGACAAGGCGACCTATTCCCCATTGAAAACGTCGGGCCCTACGGTGGGGAACGTGCATCTTCGCGTGGGAGAAGGCGCGAAACGACGCAGCGATATCTGGAACGGGGGCCTCGATGAGCTGCGAATTTACTCTGGTGTACTATCTCCAAGGGAGGTGCGGGCGACCATGAGCCAGGAGCTTCCAGTGGAACTGTCTGGCTTTACGGCCACGTCGGACGACGACGCTGCTGTACTGCAGTGGGAGACTGTGTCGGAGACGAACAACGATGGCTTCCACATCGAGCATAGCGCGCCCGGTGCGACGACATTCAAAACGATCGGATTTCGCGCCGGTCAGGGCACGACCAGTGAAGCCACGCGATACTCGTTCGAGACGATAGATCTCGCCCCCGGACGTCATACCTTTCGACTTCGGCAGGTCGACGTAGACGGGCAGGAAACCGTATTCGACCCCGTCACCGTCGACGTTGCGATGTCGAAGCCTCTGGCCATGACAACCTACCCGAACCCGTTACGGGAGAGTGGGACGGTGCAGATCCAGGTCGAAGATGCAGCCGATGTCAGCGTGGAGGTGTTTAATCTTCTGGGACAGCGCGTCAAGACACTCCATGCTGGTCCCATTCGTCCCGGAGCACCGCTTCACCTGCGCCTTACTACAGACCAACTCCCGAGTGGGACATACTTCGTCCGCGCACGCACCGCCGGGACGACAATGACACGCCGAGTCTCGGTCGTTCGCTAACGGCGCCGCGGTTACAGCGATGTACCGTGAAGGATGAGCTTCCTGTTCGCCCTGAGTCTGCGGCTCATTTGCCTCAAGAGCCGCTTTCGTTCATTCTGCGTATGTATAGAAATTCTGGGCATGCACCGAAAGCCGTTGAGGCGCGTCGCTTTCGGCGTAACATTCTGTTCTCTGTGACGGAAAATCCAGGGAATCGGATGACAGTCCCACGTTTCTTTCGTATACTTTCGTCGGATGGATGAATCGGGACGACGGGTGTGTCTCAACGGTTGCGGTCTGTGGCCCTGCAGCTAGAGAGCACCCGTCGTCGCTGTTTGTGCCCGCCACGCTGTTAAATCGAGGGTGCGGGATCAGATGAGAGATGTCGAAATCCCCCGCAACACCTCGTTTCCCGATAGAGATACCTCACCGATTGTTTTCGAGCCGTCCGGAGACGAGAGACGGTTCCCGAGTGACGGGCTCCATGTGATCGGGCGGCCATCAAGCGTGCGCCCGCTGATGTTGGAACGGTGGGCTGCCGCGGGCGGTAGCGACACTAACCGGTCAAGATGTCCAGCCCTGTTCAAACTCCGCGGGGTCGCATGGCGTCACGGCCGGATTCGTACCTGTCGGCTTAATATCTGCGCCGACTGATCCATTCGATTCGCTTTCTCTGCTGATGTCCACAGATTCTTCCTCCGCCGGATCGTCGACCGGCACCGCCCAATCGTCCCTGCTTCGCCGCGTTGGCCGCTTCGTCTGGGACTACTGGCACTGGCCCGTGCTGCTGGGTGCAGCCGTCTACCTCTACCTCCAGCTGATGCCACCGATTGATCTCTCGGAGCCCAGTTCGCCGGCACCGTCCGTCACAGCGCAGACGCTTGACGGAGACACATTCCGGCTATCGGATTACCGGGGCGACATTGTCGTCGTCAACGTGTGGGCAACGTGGTGTCCGCCGTGCCGCGTAGAGATGCCGGGATTTGTCGATCTGCAGGCGGAAATGAAGGAGCAAGACGTGCAATTCATCGGCATCTCCGTCGACCGTACCGGCGACGATCTGGTTCGCGACTTCGTCACCGAGTACGAAATCAACTTTCCGACCATCCACGATCCCCGGGTGGCCGCCCGGCATTTTCCCGGGAATACGGTTCCCCGAACGTATCTCATCGATCGGGAGGGGCAGATCCGGTACGAGCATACGGGGCTCATCCTGAAGCCGGCACTGCGAGACGCAATTGAAGACCTTCTCGCCGAGTGAGCTTCGGGAATAATCGTGATTACGGTATAGACGAAGCTATCGCTTCTTCCAACGCTCCCGGATCCACGACGCAAGGGTTTCTGGACCATTGCTGGCGACGCCCCGAATCAGCTTGGGAATCTGAGCGTCCGGCTCGACCTCCAGCCGCCGGCCATTCAGGTCGAGAAAGACGTTCATCGCCATAAATGCGACGTGGAGATTGCAGTCGCGGTAGCCGGCATTTTTCGAAAGGGCGTACACATATGTGGACGCCAGATCTGCGAGGTCCGGACGCTGCTCTTTCGTTGCCCACCGGTCTCGGGGCCGAGCGAGGGCCAGACTGATGAGTCCATCGGCATTGACGCCGGGAAGGCCGCCGTACGTTCGTACCAGGTCAGCGTGCATTGCATCTAGCATTGGCCGAGTGATCCACCGCGGTTCGGCACTCCCCTCTTCCCGAGTGCGTGGCTCGGAGCTGTTCGGCTCCTCCACGTTTTCGCCCAACGGGTCCGGCGGAGGACGATCTTTATCAGATGTGTCGGGCGAACGATATGATGATCCAGCGTCAGGCATGCGGCGGAGGGCGGTGGGCAAAAGACGCGTTGTCAGCAAGACCGTCGGCCGAGAAAACCGGTGATCGGTGAGCGCCAGCGCTGGAAGCGAAGAGAGGAAGACATCGGAAGGCCGACACAGACGTGCCCCATTGGTCGACGACATACCTCCGGGGTCATCCGGAAAGCGCGCGGAGAACATCGCTATATTCCGCTTTGCTTTCGTTGTAAAACGTCATCGCTTCCTCGAAATCCGCATCGAATGGGACGATGAGAATGCCGCTGGACGTTTCGATGACGTGGACACGGTCGCCCTCCTCGAGATGGCGGTGGTCGAGCATATCCTCGGGGATCGCGACCTGCAGATCGCCGTCGACGCGTTCGATGACAGAAACCGTGGGCATAGCAGTCGAAAGCGCGAGGCAATGAGTGGACTGAAGGTCAACTGTAGCGGTATGGAATAGTTCGGCGCAGTGTGTACGTTTAGGCCTGCCATGTTTCTGACAAACCGCATATCGTCATGACGTCTGTTTGCTGTGCAGGAAATCGGAGATCCGCGTCTGTTTCGGCCAGGACGGGCATATGGCGTCGGTTGATGCTCTATCTGATTCTTTCTGTGGCAATGCTGCTTCCCGCCATCGATTCAGCTGCGGCCCAGAGCAAGGGCGTCGAGTCTCGGGCACTCGTCAACGGAACCCTGATCCAACTGGGACAGGCGCCGCTGGCCGATGCTGTGATCGTCATCCGAGGCGACGAGATAGCCGCGGTTGGGTCTGGAGATAGCGTCGACATTCCCGAGGATGCACAAGTCATCGATGTGTCCGGTCGCTACGTCATGCCGGGGATGATCGACGGCCACGTTCACTTCTTTCAGAGCGGAGGCCTGTATGCCCGGCCGGACGTCGTCGATCTTCGTAACGTGCGACCGTACGAGGAAGAGATTGCCGGAATTAAGGAGCGTCTTCCTGATACCTTCCGCCGTTACCTTGCCAGCGGGGTCACGTCGGTGGTTGACGTCGGTGGGCCGATGTGGAACCTGGACGTTCGTGCGCAGACCGACACAATGACTGCGGCACCGACGGTTGTTACAGCAGGTCCGCTTATTTCCAGTGTCGAACCCGACGAGTTCACGGTTGATGATAAACCGATCCTGCGATTCGAGTCGCCGGAGGCCGCGCGGGAGGAGGTCCGCCGGCAGATTGACGCGGGCGTTGACATCGTCAAGATCTGGTACATCGTGCGTGGGGACGGACCGGAGGCCTTCCGCCCGGTGGTGGATGCGGTGATCGAGGAGGCGCACGGTCGGGATACGCGTGTTGCGGTTCATGCGACGCAACTGGAGACGGCCCATGCAGCCGTCGAAGCCGGCGCCGACATTCTCGTGCACAGTGTGTACGACCAGCCGGTGGACGACGCGTTCGTACGGCAGCTGGTGGAGCAAGACGTCATCTATGTGCCGACGCTGATGGTGAGCGAGCGGTATCGCGAAACGTTCGCGCAGACGCTGGACCTCACCGTCGCGGAGCACCGGATTGGACAGAAAGACGTCATCGGATCTCTATTCGACCTCCAGGTGATCGCGGATTCGCTGGTTCCGAATCGAATCCAGCAGATGATCTCGAGTCGGCCGGACATTCCGTCGGACTCGGTGGCCATCCGCAATCTGAAGGCGGTACACGATGCGGGCGTTACGATCGCTGCAGGAACGGATGCCGGTAACATCGGCACACTTCACGGGCCGTCGCTCTCCCGGGAATTCGAGCTGATGCGGGCCGCGGGATTGACGCCCGCCGAAGTACTTGCTACAGCGACGGTTGGCGGTGCGGCGCTCATGGGGCAGGACAATCTGGGCCGGATCGAGCCGGGCATGCAGGCCGACCTCGCGATCGTGCGGGGTAATCCACTTGAGGATCTGCAGCACGCGTTTGAGGTCGATGCTGTGATGCGCCGCGGCAACCTGATGAAGATTCGCGCGCTGGTTCCACCCACGGCGGAAGCGGCCGTTCAGCAGCAACTCAATGCGTACAATGCACACGACCTGGATGGCTTCATGGACGCCTACGCAGACAGCGTTCAGATCTACACCTATCCGAATCGGCTCGACGCCGAGGGTAAGGAGGCAATGCGCGAGCCGTATGCCGGCATGTTTAAGGATTCACCGAACCTCTTCGCGAATGTCACCAAGCGCATGCAGCAGGGCGAGTTCGTGGTCGACTACGAGCGTGTGACGGGGCTCGGAGAGGACGAACTCACCGTCATCGCGATGTATCACGTCAACGAGGACGGAAAAATCGACCGCGTGGAGTTCGTACGGTAGAAATTGCTGCGTGGACATCCCCGTTCATAGCCGCTCAGTGAGCCCGACCAGGTTGAACGCGTGCATGTAGCGTAGAATCTCGGTGCGCACGCGCCAGTGCACGAAGGCTTCCGGGTCCCGGTAATCCCGTACGTTATCATACAATCGTCGGCGGGCAGACTGCACGCTCGGATTGGTCCAGACGTACCGGGATCCTGTGTGGACGAGCCAGTCGCGCCGGTCTTTCGGCAGGTCCATAAAGTCGAGCCCGGCTTCCTCTGGGTGCAGCCACTTCCGCCACCGGCCGCTCTCAATTACTGCGGTACGTACGGCGTCGATAAATCCGGAGTCAATATCGAGCCGCTGTTCGAGCTTGACGAGGTCTTTTATGGCATCGAATTCGGCAGCGGACAGGCCAGGCCCCACGTTGGCTCCACCAACACCACTGAGCGGGTACACCGTGAGGTCGTGGACGGAGTCGGTGTAGTGACCTTTCAGAAGGGCGCCGATCTGGCGTCGAGCCTCCGTCGTGAGGCGTTCAATGCGCACGCCGTTCACGTGCGAGGTGTCGAGCCGCGTGCCGACATCACCGACGACGAAACGCGGTCGAGGTAGGTTCTTGCGGTCAAGTTCGGCGCCGAGAAGCCGTAGGAAATCGCAGAATCGATCCTCGCTCTGTAATCCCCCGCCGCTTTCCTCCGTGCCGACTTCGTACGCGATCGGGCCGCGCTCCGTCTCGTTTCGGTGAGCTTCCGCATCCTGAAGAAGTTCGACTGTTCGCTCGACGATAGTTTCAATGGCGACGGGCTGGCCCGGGGGGAGGCGCAGGTCCACGGTGGGGTCGAGATGGAGGAGGTCGTAGCCGGCGTCGATGCAGGCGCGAATGGATGTTTTAACTTCCGCGAGAGAGGTTTCGTAGTCCAGTCCGTCACGGACGTGCGCGTCCTTCTTCCACGGACCGCCATGGTCGAGGCAGAGGATGACCGGCACGTCAACGCCCAGCCGGTCGACTTCTTTCGATACGAACGCCGAAAACGTTGCCGGCGTCCAGTCCGTGTAACCCCCGTTGCGATCCACCTGATTAAGGGTCGCAGCGTAGAGGAGCGGCGCGCGCGCTTCGTTCGCGGCCTGAAGCGCAGACCGCGTCACCGTCTCGGAGTTCGGGCAAACGGCCAGCAGCGTGTGGCGGACCCGCCCGTGATCATCCGCCCATTCCTTCATCAGGCGATCCGTGAGAAATACCGTCTGCGAGCACTCCGCCGCACGAGCATCGCGCCGGAGCCGGGCAGCGGGTGTGGATGGTGTGGTCATGGCGGCCGAAGCAGCGAGATCGACGGATCGGTGATGTCCCACGTGACAACATACGGGCTACGAGGTGGAATTGATGGACGCTTTCGGATCGACACCGAGATGTCACGGTATGTGACGGCCTGCAAAACGCGTCGGGGAACGGGTCGTCGCTATCCACGACGCGCCAGATGCGAGACGAGCGGTCCGGAACCCGCCGATTCACGGGGAGGTTGCAGCGATCCCTCTCTCGAACACTTTTGGAGCGACGCCGCCGACACCTGACGTGAGTTTTCTCAACCCGTTCGTTCTGCTTGCGCTGGCGACGGTAGCCATCCCGCTGCTCCTGCACCTCTTCAATCTGCGACGGCCGCAGCGTGTCGACTTCAGCTCGCTTTCGTTCGTCAAGGAGCTGCAGAAGTCGGCGGTGCAGCGTGTTCGCATCAAGCAGTGGCTGTTGCTAGCTCTTCGGATGCTCGCGATCGCCTGTCTGGTGCTTGCCTTTGCCCAACCAACGCTGACAGGCGGTCTCTCCGGGGTTGGGCAAAAGGTTCGCACGGCGCACGCTATCGTCATTGACAACTCCCTGTCCATGACGATGTCGGATGCGGACGGAGAGTATCTGAAGCAGGCGCTTGCCCAGGCCGACGATGTCCTTTCCACCGCATCGGATGGTGACGACGTGATCGTGTGGCCCACGGCCCGGGCCGTGGCTGCGCGTCCCTCGCTGATGCAGAATCTGCCGGCGGCCCGCGATGCGATTCGGCAGGTCGAACCGGCAGCGGGTGCGACCGAGCTGTCAACAGCAATTGCGCAGGCCGCACAGGCGCTTTCTGAAAGCACCGCTCCGCGGAAGGTTGTGTATGTCGCATCGGACCTGCAGGCGTCAATGCTGGGCGACTCAACGGCGACATCGATGCCGGAGGACGTGGTGACGACGCTCCTTCCGGTCGGGGATCGCTCACACGCCAATGCCGGCGTCACCGATGTGCAGGTCAAAAGCCGCATTATCGAGGTGGGGCAGGCGGTCGAGATCGAGGCGACGCTGGTCAATCACGGGAGCGAGACGCTTCCCGGATCGGTTGCGAGCGTCTACCTTCAGGGGGAGCGTGTTGCGCAGGCGACGGCCGACCTTGAGCCAGGCCAACCCGAGACGGTGTCGTTTACCGTGTCGCCCGCCTCGCGTGGGTGGCTGACCGGCACCGTCGAGATCGAGGATGACGCGTTTTCTCCAGACAATGCGCGTCCTTTCGTGCTTCACGTGCCGGAGGAGCGTCGTGTTCTCGTCGTCCGAGGGGAGGGTCAGCGAACGCGCTACGTCGACCTGGCGCTGTCGTCTGAGATGACATCGGATCGCCTTGCCTTTCAAACAGAAACGATTTCGGAAGCGGCGCTGCCATCCACCGAACTGGGCGGATACGACGCCGTGCTGCTGGTCGGGCCGCGGAGTCTGTCGAGTGGCGAGATCAGCTCTCTCAAGCGCTACGTGGAGCGGGGCGGCGGCATGATGCTCTTCCCCAGCGCGCAGGCTCGACCCGAGCAGTACGGCAGCCTCTTCTCTGAACTCGGAGCGGGAAGCTTCCGCGGGTTTAGTGGTGAACTGGGCACGCGCCGCTCCATCGCTACGTTCGACCGCGTGGATCTTCAGCATCCGCTTTTCGATGGCGTGTTTGACGCGGAGAGCGATCCTTCGTCCTCTGAGGTTGAGAGTCCGGACGTGTACTACGCGATGAATGCACCCACCGCCGGCGCCCGGGGACAGACGCTCATCGATCTGTCGAACGGCTATCCGTTTCTGCAGGAGCTTCGCGCGGGGAGCGGCGTCGCCCTGGTTGCCGCCGTGGCTCCGGACCCGGAGTGGAGCGACCTTCCTGTCCGCGGATTGTTTATCCCTTTACTGTATCGATCCGTGTACTACCTCTCGGCAGGGACGTCCGTCGGCGGGGAAACTATCACGGCAGGAGCGTCGCACGAGCTGCGCGTCACGGCTGTGCTGACCGAGCAAGAACTTCGACTGGTTGGGCCCGATGGCGTCGACCGCGTTCCAGAACAGCGATCTCTCTTCGGCGCGACGCTCCTTGAAGTGGGACAAGATCTCCATGAGACCGGAATCTATGACGTTATGTCCGGGGAGACCTTGGTTCGGCGCCTTGCGGTCGCTCTTCGTGCTGAGGAATCAGATCTGTCTGCGGCGTCCGTCGATGTGGCGCGATCAAAGCTAAGTGAGGCCACCGGACACTCGGTCGAGCCTCTGGTGACGTCCGACACAGAGAGTGTTGCAGCAGCTCTCGAACAGCAGCGTGCGGGGACGGAAATCTGGAACGTCTTTTTGTTGCTGGCGTTGATTTTCCTGGTTGCTGAACAGGTTCTCGCACGGCTCTGGCAGCCCGAAACGGTCTCTGCCTAGTTCGGGTGCAAGGAGCAGCCTGAACCGGTCTACGCAGCCTCGGCCTTTGCAGATTAGAGGTTGTCGATCACGGCCGCTAGCGGTTGCTCGCCCCTGCATTCGCCTCTCGGCCTGATCTCCCGATGTCCCTCGGAGAGCCCACGTGTTCGACGGTAGCCATGGCTGATTTTGCAGAAATCCTTTTCGTCCTGCACGCGGTTGTGCTCTCCGTCTTCGTGGGAGTCACATCCGTGTCGATGCTGCTGGCCATTATCAGTCGTCTGCGTATCCGCAAACCGCTTCTTTCCTGGCGGAGACCGTCGTTTCTACAGGTGCCGATCGGCCCATCGCTATTCCTCCTGGTCGTCTTCGTCGCCTTTGCCCTTTCAATGTGGACCGGGCACAGCATCGACCCTCACGTCATCGTTGGCTACCCGGCCGGGGGCATCTTTTGGTGGGTGGCGACGTGGTTGTGCCGCTCTGTCGTGGTGACGGAGTATGGCATCATCCATGATATGACCTGCATCAATCGGGCGATTTCGTGGAGTCAGATTACGGATTACTTTTTTGCGGAAGAGGAGGGGCAGTCGTACCTCGTTTTCTTTTACGAAGACGATGAGGGCAGTCACCGCCGGATCAACCTTCCGGTATCGGAGCACGTGCGAGCACCGTTTGAACAACTCATCTCCAGAAAACTCGCACCCCGGTTCCGGTGTACGATGCACAAACCGTACGATGAAGAAACTCTCGACGAGTAGCTGTCGAGGTCGCGCATGGACGTAGCGACGACCGGAGTGCCCGTCGAGAGGGAATTCCCCCTTTCATTGCTCCCGACCCGCTGCATGCATCAGTCTCCTTCTTCTCCGTCCAACGGATCGCCGTCGACCGATTCTTCCGGACCGATTCGCTCGGCACTGGAAGCCTTCTTCGAAACCAGCGGATGGCCCGTAGATGCCGTCGATAAACCGCGCCCGGCGTTGCAAAGCGAGTTCGAAGGCGAAGACGATACGTGGATGTGTTACGCTATTGCCCTGGAAGAGGCCGACCAGGCGCTGTTTTACTCGGTGTATCCGGACGCTGTGCCGCAGGACCGCCTTGGGGCCGTGGCGGAGTTCATTACACGAGTGAACTTCGACCTGCCGATCGGCAACTTTGAGCTCGGCTTAGATACCGGAGAGTTGCGGATGAAAACCAGCATTGACGTAGCGGATGACGACGTCTCCGTCGCCCTGGTCCGCAATCTCGTGACGGCAAACGTTGTAGTGATGAATCGCTACGTGCCCGGCCTGCGCCGTGTCGCCTTCGAGCACGAAGCCCCCGTCGATGTACTCCGGGACCTGTCCGCATAGCATTCGAGGTGAGTGTACAGACGGATGTCCACAACGGTCATTGTGGCCGGGTCGGGTGCAACACCCTGATCGCTAGAAAGTACACATTGTGTAGTTTGGTTGAATCCATGCGAATTTGTACTGCTGACTCGTTTTCCCGGTGCGGAGATGTCGGGGCGTACCCGCACTCTGGCATGGAACGCGGCCAGGTGACATGTTCGCACGGAGTTTGCCATCATTAACAAATCCCATGTAGTATCTCTGGTACAGCATGGTCGATGGGACGGAGCCGGCACGTCGGCGCAGTCCTCACTCAACGGTTCGCTCATAAGTTATTATCGCCTTTGTATAAGCCTAAAACAGCGAAGTCAGACGAAACCGCCATCCTCGTCGGTGTCATCAGTGCCGATGAGTCCCGCTGGGATGTTCGTGATCACCTTAACGAACTCGAACAGCTCGCTAGGACGGCCGGCGCGGAGGTGGTGGACCGGATGACGCAATCTCTCGACCGTCCCGATCCCTCCACATTTCTCGGGTCAGGAAAGGTCAAAGAACTGAAACGCCGGGTCTCCGAACTGGGGGCAGACCTCGTTATTTTCGATGATGATCTTTCGCCCGTGCAGGTGCGAAACGTCGAAAAGGAGGTCAACTGCAAGTTGCTCGACCGATCTGGCCTGATCCTCGACATTTTCGCAAGCCGCGCCAAAACAGCAGCGGCGAAAACACAGGTCGAACTCGCCCAACTCGACTACCTGAGCTCGCGCCTGACAAGACGGTGGACACACCTTTCGCGTCAGTCCGGTGGGATCGGGACGAAGGGGCCGGGTGAGAAGCAGATTGAGACGGACCGGCGCCTGATCGACAAGCGGATGGCAAAGCTCCGCGAGAAGCTGGAGAAGATCGACCGGCAGCGAACGACGCAGCGGAAGGGTCGGCATAACTTCACAACCGTCTCGCTGGTCGGCTACACGAACGCCGGCAAGTCCACGCTCATGAACGCGCTGGCCGACGACACGAAAGTATTCGCGGAAGACCGCCTCTTCGCTACGCTTGATGCCACGACGCGTACCGTCGAGCTCGATTCCAACAAGGAGATTCTGCTGTCGGACACGGTCGGATTCATCCGTAAGCTGCCTCACCGCCTCATCGAGAGCTTCAAGAGCACGCTCGACGAGGTCCGGGAGGCCGATGCGCTGGTGCACGTCGTGGACGTGACGCACCCTCGCTTCGAGGACCATATGGAGGTCGTAAACGAAACTCTTGCGGAGCTTGAAGCTGACGAGGTACCCACGTTGATCGTGTTCAACAAGGTTGACGCTCAGGAGGATGCACACCTGATTCGAGCGCTCAAGCGAGACTACCCCGACGCCTCCTTCGTGTCTGCACTCCGCGGCATGGGGCTGGAGGCGCTCAGGGAAGACATGCTCGCGCTGATTGAGCGGGACTACGTCGAGCGCGTGTCGTACGTCCCCGTGACCGAGCCGAAGACAATTTCCAGCATCCATCGCCTCGCCGATGTTCTCAGCGAAGAGTACGTCTACGCGCAGGGCATCCCGTCGGCACGAGGTGACGGATCGGAGGGGGCTACTTTTGATAGTCCACAGGCCGTAGCGCGGATGCACTACCGTGCGGCGCCCCGAAACGCGGAACGTATTGAGCGGATGGTGAAGTCGTTCGGTCCGCTCCGCGTGATCGGGGCCAACGGCGACCCTCTTCCGCAGGATGACATAAATGGTGAAAGCACGCCTGATGTGGCGCCGGACGCCAACGCTGTGGTTTTGGAGGCAGTCGAGCCGCCAACGGACCAGGACGTGCCAGACACGACGTGACGGATTCGCGACATTAGCATGACACATTGCCATTCGCGGAGCACCGGCACGAGCATTGCGTCTATGTATTACAACGTGTGCCGAGATTCCCGCACTGGCCTCGTTGCTGCTTTCCCAGACTTCTGGATTGACCTGTCACGCCGATGAAGGTACAGGATGCTATCAACACCGCCATTCCGGCGCTCAAGACGACCGATACGGTCGAGGATGCGCTCGGGCTCCTGATGGAGCACCACATCCGTCATCTTCCGGTCGTGAACGAAGATGACCAGCTCGTCGGAATCATATCCGAAGAGCAAATGATGAGCGCAGATGGTCCCGACGAAATGATCGGAGACCTCCTGTCCGTTCATCCTGTGAGCGTGCGTCCGCAGGAGCATATCTTCGATGCTGCACGGACAATGGTCGAGCACGGGCTCAGCACCGTCCCGGTAACTCCGGCGGACGGTGCGCGATACCTTGGCCTGCTCCGGCGGCACGACATCTTCGACGAGTTCGCCAAGCTCATGGCGACGCAACGCTCGGGTGCGATCATAGCGCTTGAGGTTGATCAGCGCGACTATGCGCTCGCGAAGCTCGTACACTTGATTGAGCAAAACGACGCCAAGGTTCTCGCCGTCGCCTCGGAGGAACCGGATTCATCTACCGAAAAGATTCGGGTCACGCTGAAGCTAAACGTTACGGACACGACGCGCATACGCCACGTTCTCGAGCACAACGACTATCACGTCGTCGCGAGCTTCGGGGAGGACGATACGGAAATGAAGAATCGGGTGGACGAGTTCATGCGCTACCTTGAAGTCTAGCGGCCGGCCTTTCGATGCAGTGGCTCCGAGCGTCCGTAGTCTGTTTCTTTCATTCTGGTGTCGACGATGAGCAATGCCGATTCGGCTTCGACCATAGCGTCTGTTCTTCAATCGATGACGTTGCTGGCTACGCTGTCGACGGCAGAGGACGTACGTCGCTCTGTAGCACAACGGCGGGCCGGGCTCGACCCCTCGGCGCAGGAGCCGCCGGATCGGGCCCGCGCCTCCCTCCGCAACGCCGGCGATGATCTGATGGACCTGCTGATGCAGGTCATGCTCGGACGAATGCACCTCTCGCATCAGGACGAACGTCCGATCGCGGCTGCGGTGCGTCACTTCGATCTGCTCATGAAGCTCCGTCGGGCCGAACGGCTTCTCCATTCGATGCATCAGCGTCTTCTCAGCCTGTACCCCGACGTGTCCGAATCCCTGGTTGAAGAGGCCCGCTCGATCCATGGAGAAGTGGAGTATCTGATTGAGGCGGACGAGGAGGAAGTTCTGGCGGACCTTGACGTCATCGCCGAGCGGGGGATCAGCTTCGTCGTGTGGGTCCGACATGAGGTGGAGTGACTCTACGAAGGGAGACGGGGTGTCCGGATGTCCCCATCCCCCGAATCCCGCACCTCAAACCCCACAGCTCACCTCACGTTTGCGAACAGTTCGCACAGCGCATTTGACTGAACTCCGCGCGGGCTGTACCGTATACGTACGGATCTGATATCCATATCTGGATTCCGGCTCTGTACGAACGTTCTGCTTCGCCAACTTTAGCGCCCAATGAGTAACACAACCGACCTGCCCGATCGCGCGATTAGCGATTACGCGGCGTCTAATATCCAGGTCCTCGAAGGGCTGGAAGCCGTACGAAAACGTCCCGCCATGTATATCGGGGACGTGGGCATTCGCGGCCTGCACCACCTCGTCTATGAGGTCCTCGACAACTCGATTGACGAGGCTCTGGCTGGCCACTGCGATGAGATCGCTGTCGAGATTCATGAGGATGGATCGGTGTCGGTCAAGGACAACGGGCGTGGGATCCCTGTCGATACCCACCCGGTCGAGAATCGCTCGGCGCTCGAGGTCGTGATGACGGTTCTCCACGCCGGCGGTAAATTCGACAAGGATAGCTACAAAGTATCTGGGGGTCTACACGGCGTTGGTGTGTCGTGTGTAAACGCTCTCGCCAAGAAGTTTGAGGCCACCGTGTGGCGTGACGGCTCCGTCTGGGAGCAGAGTTACGTCTGCGGCGTGCCGGATGGCCCCGTAGAAGAGATTCGCCCCATGCGCGACGACGAGGTCACGGGGACACACATCCGCTTCTGGCCCGATGATGAGATCTTTAAGCTGACGGACTTCCGGTTCGACACGCTGTCAGACCGTCTCCGCGAGCTGGCGTACCTGAATAGCGGCGTCGCGATTACGCTGACGGACCACCGCGAGGACGACCCCGAGCTGCAGTCCGAGCGCTACTATTCGGAAGGTGGCGTGGCCGAGTTTGTCGAATATCTCGACGAAGGACGCGACTCTCTGCTGGACGAGACGATCTACATCACGGAGGACGGCGAGGTCCCGGTCGAGCTCGCAATGCAGTGGAATGACACGTACAACGAGAACGTCCTTTCCTTCGTCAACAACATCAACACCCACGAAGGGGGAACGCACGTCTCCGGGTTCCGCCGTGCGTTGACGCGGACGCTGAAAGGGTATGCGCAGAACAACGGTCTGCTGAAGAAGATCAAGTTCGACCTTTCGGGCGATGACTTTCGCGAAGGTTTGACGGCCGTCCTCTCGGTGAAGGTTGCGGAGCCGCAGTTCGAGGGGCAGACGAAGACGAAGCTCGGTAACTCTGAAGTTCAAGGGGTCGTCGAGTCGCTCATTAACACCGCTCTCGGGCGCTGGCTGGAGGACCATCCGAAGCAGGCTGAGCGGATCATCAATAAGGTGATTCTGGCTGCCCAGGCCCGCGCCGCCGCTCGGAAGGCGCGCGAACTGGTGCAGCGGAAAAACGCCTTCACAGGGGGCGGCCTTCCCGGCAAGCTCGCGGACTGCACGTCGCGCGACCCGGAGGAGTCCGAACTCTATCTGGTTGAGGGTGACTCTGCCGGCGGCTCCGCAAAGCAGGCCCGCGACCGCCACTTCCAGGCGATTCTGCCGCTCCGCGGTAAGATCCTCAATGTCGAGAAAGCACGCCTCGACCGCATCCTGGAGAACAATGAGATCAAGAACATGGTGACGGCGCTCGGCACCGGGCTCACCTCCACGGAGGAAGAGTTCGACCTGTCGCGGCTCCGCTACCACAAAATCGTGCTCATGACGGATGCCGACGTGGACGGCGCCCACATTCGGACGCTGCTGCTCACGTTCATCTATCGTCAGCTCCGCCCGCTTCTGGAGAAAGGCTATATTTACATTGCCCTGCCGCCGCTCTACCGCATCAACTACGGCCGAAACGAGGAGTACCTCTGGACCGATGGCGCGATGCAGAAGCGGATGCGTGAGCTCCGCGAGGACGGCAAGAAGCCGGGTCTGCAGCGCTACAAGGGTCTCGGTGAAATGAATCCCGAGCAGCTCTGGACCACCACGATGGATCCGGAAACGCGGAAGACGCAGCAGGTAACGATCGAGGACGCAGCCGCAGCTGATAAGATCTTCTCGACGCTGATGGGCGATGCCGTGGAGCCGCGACGCAAGTTTATCGAGCGAAACGCGAAGTACGCGACGATCGACGTGTAAGCTACGTTTGGGCGACGCTCCAGAACCGGCTCGAGTGCGACTGTGAACCGCGAGGGACAACTCCTTCAGTCGTCTCGGGCTCGTTCCCTGTAGGGGCGTTGGGCCTAAACATTTCGGCAGGCCCGCCATCTCATGGTGTCCCTCTTCGGTGGCATCTGCCATCGTCGGCAAATAGACGTGCGATGATGGACCCGATGAATGTCCATCTTCATCCCCTCTGACGAATCTCGACCGCTGATGCCAGGCTCTTCACCACATTCAGTTGCTGAATCCATCCCGGATGTCTCCGTGGTGGTGCCGGTTTACGATGAGGTAGAGTCGTTGCCCGAACTCGTCGATCGTATTCGGACGGCGTGCACGGAGCACAATCTCACATTCGAGGTGTGGCTTGTCGACGACGGCTCCCGCGACGGATCATGGGACGAAATCGACCGCCTCCACGACGAGGATGAGCGCATCGCCGGCATTCGGTTTCAGCGCAACTACGGTAAGTCCGCAGCGCTCGCCGTCGGGTTTGAGCATGCGCGTGGGGCGTACGTCATTACGATGGACGCAGACCTGCAGGACGACCCGGGAGAAATTCCGGAGCTCGTCGAGATGCTGGAGCAGGGTAACGACCTGGTTAGCGGGTGGAAGAAGCGGCGGAAGGATCCGCTGAGCAAGACGATCCCAAGCCGATTCTTCAACTTTGTCACCCGGAAGATCTCCGGCCTTGAGCTACACGACTTCAACTGTGGTCTGAAGGCCTACAGACGGGAAGTCGTCAAGAGTGTCGACGTCTACGGCGAGCTTCATCGCTACATCCCGCTTCTCGCGAAATGGGAGGGCTACGACCGGATCACCGAGAAGCCTGTGAAGCATCATCCGAGGAAATACGGTCGGACGAAGTTCGGCCTGGAACGCTTCATTCGAGGCTTTCTGGATCTCGTCACCGTCATTTTCCTCACCCGCTTTGCCGTTCGGCCCATGCACTTCTTCGGGTCCATCGGCACCGTCGCGTTTCTGTTCGGCTTCCTAACCAGTCTCTGGCTAACGATCGACAAGCTGGTTTTCGGTGAAGCGCTTAGCGATCGGCCGTTGCTTTTGCTCGGAGCTCTCCTCATTCTCTTCGGCGCGCAGATGTTCACCACGGGTCTGCTCGGTGAGATCGTCATCAAACCACGTATGGAGGAAACCGAATCCTATCAGGTGGCCGAGGTGCGGCATGCAGCGGGGGCGCCGTTAGCACAGACGGCGGAATCCAGCACACCGTCTCCGTCCTACGAGTCATAACGTGGGACGCTGTCCGAGGGGAGGTAGACGGACGAGCACAGCCAGCATTTGTCTTCATCCGTCGTCGTCCGGTCCGCATATCTGAAACCGGACATTCCGTCGGCGGTAGCCCGATTGAGTTCTCTCCGGTCCTCAACTTCGATGCTGCTATGGAAACGCGTACGCTTGGCTCCAGCGGTCCCACGGTCTCCACGATCGGTCTCGGCTGTATGGGCATGTCCGAGTTCTACGGGACGCCCGACGAAACGCGCGCGAAGGACACGCTTCAGCGCGCCCTTGATCTCGGGGTGAGGTTTTTCGATACCGCTGATATGTATGGCCCGTTTACCAACGAAAAACTGGTAGGCCGACTGCTTGAACCCTATCGTAATCGAGTCACACTGGCGACGAAGTTCGGAATCGTCCGAGACGAGAAAGGTGGTATGCACGGATTGAACGGTCGGCCGGATTACGTTCACGAGGCGTGCAACGCGAGCCTGGAGCGGCTCGGGACCGACCACATCGACCTGTATTATCTCCACCGCGTCGATCCGGATGTGCCGATCGAAGAAACCGTCGGTGCGATGGGGCAGCTCATCGATGCCGGCAAGGTGCGATACATCGGCCTGTCCGAGGCGGCGTCGGACACCATTCGTCGAGCTCACCGGGAGCGTAAGATCACGGCTCTCCAGACGGAATACTCGCTGTGGAGCCGCGATCCCGAGGACGACATTCTCGATACGGTGCGCGAACTCGGCATCGGCTTCGTGCCGTACAGCCCGCTCGGACGTGGATTTTTGACGGGTCGATTCGAATCGCCGGAGGATCTGCCGGAGGACGACTGGCGGCGCCATAATCCGCGTTTTCAGGGCGAGAACTTTCAGAAGAACCTGGACCTCGTCGACGCCGTCAAGCAGATGGCAGCAGAGAAGGAGGTGACGCCCGCTCAACTTGCGCTGGCCTGGGTCCTGCACCAGGGAGATGACATCGTCCCCATCCCGGGCACGACGCGGCCGGAGCATCTGGAAGACAACGTCGCGGCGACGGAGATCGAGCTGTCGGCCGACGACCTCGACCACCTCGACGATATTGCTCCGAAAGGCGCGGCCGCGGGCGATCGCTATCCTGACATGAGCACGGTCGACGGATAACACGTTGGTCCGGTCTGGCCCGTCGTTCCCTCTCGTACATTCCTTCTGCCTGCATGGCCCGCATTGCTGTTGTCGGTCCCGTCCATCCGTATCGCGGTGGCATCGCCCACTTCACGGAAATGACGGTGGAGGTACTCGCGCGCCGGGGTCACGATGTTCGACCGATCAGCTTCTCGCGTCAGTATCCGGAGATGCTTTTTCCCGGGAAGACGCAGTACGAGCCGGACGGGGAGCCGCCGGATGAGGTGAGCGGTGCGCCACGCCTCATCGATAGCATCCGACCGTGGACCTGGGCGAAGACCGCTGCCCACCTCGCGCGCTTGAAGCCTGACGCCGTGATTTTTCAGTACTGGATGCCGTTTTTTGCTCCAGCATACGGGCTGATCGCACGGTGGCTTAGGCGAAAAGGGATTCCGTCCCTCGCCCTCGTGCACAACGCTCTTCCGCACGAGCGCCATCTGTTCGACGCGCAGTTCAGCCGATTCTTTCTCGCTGCATGCGACAGCTACGTCGTCATGTCCGATGCGGTGGCTGCAGATGTACGATCGCTCTGTGGCGAGGACGCTGTGATCGAGCAGATCGAGCACCCCGTGTACGAACGGTTCGGTGAGCCGGTCGACCAGGCGGACGCCCGCCGGCAGCTACATCTGCCCGACGAGGCGCCGGTCCTTCTATTCTTTGGCTTCATCCGCGAGTACAAAGGTCTCCACATTCTGCTCGAAGCGATGCCGCGGATTCGTGACGCGGTGCCGGAGGTGCGACTTGTCATCGCAGGAGAGGTATATGATGACCCGGAGCGCTACCGCGCACTCATACGGAAGCATGAACTGGAGGAGGCGGTAGACTGGCACAATGGATACATTCCGGGCGATGAGGTGCCCGTCTTCTTCGGGGCTGCAGATCTTGTCGTCCAGCCGTATGTCTCCGCGACGCAGAGCGGGGTGGCGCAAATCGCGTTTCACTTCGAGACGCCGATGGTCGTGACGGATGTTGGCGGCCTTGCGGAAATCGTTCCTGATGGGGAAGCCGGCCTGGTGGTCCCCCCGGAAAATCCCGACGCTCTAGCAGATGCCGTCATTCGCTTCGTTCAGGAGGACCTCTCGATGCCTCTCCAGGTGGGGGCCCGGCGTCAGAAGCAGAAGCACGCCCCGGATCGCCTCGGCGAAGCTGTCGAGCGACTCCTGAACTGATCCTGTGTCGTTCACTCCGTGTGGAGTTTTTGCGAGGAAACGGCCAATCTGCTTTTTGAAACAGACATTCTGGGTGCGTTATTTTAGAATGAGTCTAAACAAGTCACCCATCGATCGAATGTCTGCTATGATACGTACTCTCGCCACTGTTTTTTCCGCCTTGCTTCTGGTGTTCAGCCTCAGCGCGTGCCAGTCGGGTGGAGAAGAGGAGAACAAGGAGCTTATCGTATACTCCGGCCGCAGCCAGGCCCTCGTCGACTCTCTTGTTGAGAAGTACCGTGCGCAGTCGGACGTAAACGTGCAGATTCGCTACGGCACCGACTCGCAGCTATTGGCGGCGCTGCAGGAAGAAGGAGACCAGAGCTCGGCTGACGTCTTCTGGGCGAACACCGCGGGTGCTCTCGGCAATGCCGTGAATAACAACCTGCTTGCGGACCTGCCGGACACCTTGAACGCGATGCCGGACCGTTTTGCGTCGGCCAGTGGCAAGTGGACGCCGGTAACGGCCCGCTTCCGTGTTCTCGCGTACAACACAGACCAGGTCGACAGCACCGCTCTCCCGGCCTCAATCACCGATCTGCCGAATGCGGACGAGTTCGAAGGACGCATCGGTTGGACGCCCGCCTACTCCAGCTTCCAGGACTTCGTTACGGCGCTGCGCGTCACGAAAGGCGACTCGACGGCCCGCGCATGGCTGGAGAGCATGAAGGAGCTGAACCCGAAGAGCTACACCTCTAACACCCCGATGATTCGGGCGCTTGCAGCAGGCGAAATCGATATCGCCCTGACGAACCACTACTACGTGCTCCGTATCACGAATCCGGCGCCGGAGGGTGAGTACGAAGAAGAAGAGCATGAAGAAGAGGAAGAAGGAGAAGAAGAGTCGATTGCTGCTTCGGCCCCGGTCGCCACGTATCACTTCGAAGATGGGGACGTCGGAAACCTTGCTCTTGTGACGGGAGCGGGCGTGCTGCAGACGACGGATCAGTCGGCCGCTGCACAGGACTTCATTCGTTTCCTTCTCTCGGAAGAAGCACAGGCCTACGGTGCGCAGACCGTGCACGAGTATCCCGTCATCAATGGAACGGAGGTGCCTTCGTACATGATGGATGCGGATCGTGCGTTGCTCCTCAGCCCGGACTTTGAGCTGGAGCGTCTGCGGGAGATCGACGAAACGCTCAACATGCTGCGTGACGCCGACCTGTTGTAACGACCGGCTCTTCGCGCGAACGACGGACCGTTCGCGTCCTGTTCGACGTACAGAACTGCGCCGTTGACCTGCGGCCTGGACATGCCATTGCGGCGTGCTCCGGGCCGCGGGCATTTCGGTCCGCTAGTGACGCTGCTCCCTGGGATCGGCGTTTCCCGTTTTACTGAAGTGGATGTTTTCCTCTGTGAATCTGATCGATCGCATTCCGCCCTCTCTTCGCCGGTGGTACGTGGCGCCACCCGTGATTATCGTGGCGCTCGGCGTCGTCATTCCGCTCGGCTATCTCTTCGTGCGCGCCGGGCAGGCGGAGTGGAGCCTGTTGTCGGATCTGGTGTTTCGCTGGAGAAACGTTCGGCTGCTGTGGAATACGGTCTCGCTCACAGGAGGTGTTCTTGTAGGGACGATCGTACTGGCCTTCCCACTGGCCTGGCTGACGACGAAAACGTCGATCCGAGGAAAAGGTGTTCTCACGCTGCTCGGAGTGCTCCCGCTGGCCGTGCCCGGCTACGTGATGGCGTACGTTCTGCTGTCCACGACGGGCGCGTACGGGACGCTCGCCCAGATCGCGGATATCGTGCTGCCGCGCCTGTCGGGGTACGAGGGGGCGCTGATAGCGCTCAGCCTGGGCACGTATCCCTACCTTTTTCTGAACCTGCGGACGGCGCTTCTGGGACTCGATCCCGCCCTCGAAGAGTCGGCGCAGGCGCTTGGTTACGGCCGATGGCAGGTGTTCACACGCGTCATCCTCCCGCAACTGCGCCCGGCGTTCCTCTCGGGCGGACTCCTCGTCGTCCTCCACGTTCTGGGAGATTTCGGCGTTGTCTCGCTGATGCGATTCGAGACGTTCAGTTACGCGCTGTACCTGCAGTATCAGGCGGCCTACGACCGAGTGTACGCCGCCTGTCTGGCGCTTATGCTACTCGCCCTGACGATAGGCATTCTGTTCCTGGAGGCCCGATTGCTTCGCGGCCTGCTGCTTCATCGAACGGGAAGTGGCGCAAGCCGAAATACGCGTCGGGTCGGGCTCGGGAAATGGACGACTCCGGCCTACATCTTTGCCGCAGTGGTCGGGCTCGTGTCCGTTGCCTTGCCCGTACTCACGGTGGCGTTCTGGATGACGGACTCGGCCGTGAGTGGTCTGCCGTGGGCGTCCCTGGGCGAATCGCTGTGGGCCTCCGTTTCGGCGTCTGCCCCGGCCGCGGTTCTCGCTGCACTCCTGGCCTTGCCGGTCGCCTACGTCGGTGTCCGCGAGCCGTCCCGGGCGACTCGCATCATCGAGCGCGTGGCGTATCTCGGCTATGCGACACCGCCGC
Source organism: Longibacter salinarum (assembly GCF_002554795.1). Taxonomy (NCBI): domain Bacteria; kingdom Pseudomonadati; phylum Rhodothermota; class Rhodothermia; order Rhodothermales; family Salisaetaceae; genus Longibacter; species Longibacter salinarum. Next base: position 65,455 of record NZ_PDEQ01000002.1, read on the forward strand.
TGGCCTTCGCGCTGGCGTTGATTGTGTTCACGCTCGCGGGATTCCCGATCGTCTATCAGACGCTTGCGCTACTCGTGTTCGCGTATGCGCTTCACTTTATGGCCGAGGCGATCGGACCGATCCGGAGTGCACTCTATCAGGCCCCGCCAAATCTTGAGGAAGCCGCCCGGTCGCTTGGCCGGACGCCCGCGCAGGCGTTTTTCTCCGTCACCGTTCCGCTGCTCCGGCGCGGGCTGCTGGTCAGTGTCGCCTTCGTCTTCCTGTCGGCGATGAAAGAGTTGCCGATCACGTTCCTCCTTTCGCCTCCAGGCTTCGAGTCGCTGGCGATGAAAACCTGGAGCGCGGCCAATGAGGCGATGTTCGATTCCGCAGCTCCCTACGCACTCGCGATCATGTTTTTCTCCGCCGCCTTCGTCGGACTCCTGCTCGTTCAAGAAAAATCACGAAGAACCGAACATACGGGACGAAAACCTGAGGCGCGTGCGTAGTATACAGACACAGTCTAAATTGAAGAGACTGCCTGAATCCGGCTCGCTTCGCGCGGAGCGAGGTCGGGTCTCCCCCGACGCGTTCTTCTCGTGCCTTCCCCAGCTATGAGCACCGAGATTCTTTCCGTTAACAAACTGTCGAAGCGTTTCACGCCCGACGCCCCTCTCGTCGTGCGCGACGTGTCGTTCGACGTGCGGGACAACGAGATCTTCGCCGTGCTCGGCCCGAGCGGCTGTGGAAAGACGACGATGCTTCGGTGCATTGCCGGCTTCGAGCGAGCGTCTTCCGGCACCGTCTGTATGCGCGATCGGATGCTCGAAGGACCCGGTGTCCACGTACCGCCAGAAGAGCGCGGGGTTGGACTCGTATTTCAGGATTACGCGCTGTTTCCGCACCTGACGGTTCTGGAAAACGTCGTGTTCGGTCTTAAGAACGTGCCGAAGGCGGAGCGGGAGACTCAGGCGCGGGAGGCGCTGAAAATGGTGGGCCTGAACGGATTCGAGAATCGAACGCCGCATCACCTGTCGGGCGGCCAGCAGCAGCGGGTGGCCCTCGCCCGCACACTCGCTCCCTGCCCAGAGCTGATCCTGCTCGACGAACCGTTTTCGAACCTCGATGCCCTTCTTCGTGAAGGCACACGGCAGGAAGTGCGTGGCCTACTGAAGGAGAGAGGCATGAGCGCCGTTCTCGTGACGCATGATCAGGAGGAGGCACTCTCCTTTGCCGATCGCGTCGCCGTCATGCGCGGGGGCCAGATCGAGCAGGTCGGGACGCCCGAAGAGGTATATTACCAGCCGCGAACGCTCTTCGTCGCGCAGTTTCTCGGGCGAACCAACCTGTTGTTGTCGCAGGCGCGCGGACGGCAGGCGCAAACCGCCCTCGGAGAGATCGGTCTTAACCGCGACGCGGAGGGCACCGTACTGGTATCGCTTCGCCCCGAGCACCTGACGCTCGAACCCGGCGACACAGATGCCGGTCCGACAGGAACGGTGATCGACCGGGCGTTCAAGGGGCACGACATCACGTACCGAGTGGAGTGCGACGGGGCAGAGTACCTTGTCCACACACACAACCGGATGTCGTACCAGCCGGGCGATCACGTTTCGATCCGTCCGCAGGAGTCGGCCGTCGTACTGGAAAGTCGTTCGACCCCGATGGATACGACCAACGGGGTGACGTCCGAGGAGACCGTCGCCCAGAAATGAGGCTGCTCGATCGGGTGCAGCGTGGCCTCAGACGTAACGTCCTCTGAAGGCGGGAAACAGAGACAGGGTCGGGAGTTTCGTACTCCGGCCCTTTTGTCATTTATACCCAGTCTTCTACGGTTTTCGCTATGGCTTCCTACGACTATGATGTTCTCGTCATCGGTGGCGGCGCGGCCGGGCTTTCAAGTGCGGGTATCGCTACAAACCTTGGCGCGAAGACGACGATGATCGAGCGCGAGGCCTTAGGAGGCGACTGTACGTGGACCGGTTGTATTCCGAGCAAGACCTTGCTTAAGGCCGCGAAGGTCGTGCATCAGGCACGAAACGCGAGCCGATTCGGACTCACCGATCAACGGTTTGAGGTCGACTTCGCAGGCGTCATGGAGCACGTGCGAGAGGTGCGTCAGGAGGTGTACGACGATGCCGATCGGCCGGAAATTTTCGAAGATATGGGCATCGACGTGCGAAGCGGGACCGCCCGGTTCGTCGATAATCACACCGTCAGCGTGTCGGGAGACGATGGCAGCGAGCAGCTCACGGCGCGCTTCATCGTCATTGCCGCTGGCGCGCGTGCGTTCGTCCCGCCGATCGATGGGCTCGACCGCGTTCCGGTGCTCACCAACGAGGACCTCTTCGATTTAGAGGAGCAACCGGAACGGCTCGCTATCATCGGGGCGGGGCCGATCGGGTCGGAGATGGCACAGGCCTTCTCGCGGCTCGGGACGGATGTGACCGTCCTGGACATGAGCGATCGTATTCTACAGAACGACGACGCCCAGCTAGCGGACGAGCTTCGACAGGTGCTTGTGTCGGAAGGGGTTCGGTACATCCTGGACGCAGACATTACCTCGATCGAACAGAAGAAGGGTGTGACGTCAATTCATGCCGATGCCGCCGGCGATGCCGTCGATGTGGAGGCCGACGCCGTCCTGCTTGCTACGGGCCGGACCGCGAATGTCGAACAACTCAATCTCGATGCGGCCGGCGTCAACGTCTCACGGAAAGGCATTACCGTCGACGACTACTGCCGGACGAGCCAGCGCCACATTTACGCCGTGGGTGACGTGACCGGGCGCTACCAGTTCACGCACATGAGTGGTCACATGGCGAAAGTGGCCGTTACGAACGCACTTCTGAAGGTGCCGTCTAAGATTGACGCAGCGCACGTTCCATGGGTGACGTACACCGATCCGGAGCTCGCTCACGTCGGGGCCCTCCCGGACGACCTGGATGAGCAGGGTGTCGACTACGAGACCTACAAATTCCCGTTCAGCAAGCTCGACCGTGCCATCACCGAGGGCGAAACGGCCGGCTGGATTAAGGTGCATGCGAAGAGCCTGACCGGGACGATCCTCGGAGCGAGCGTCCTGGGGGCGCATGCGGGCGAGTTGATTAGCTCTCTCGCGGTCGCCATGCGGAACGGCGTGACGCTGCGCAACATCGGGGACACGATTCACCCATATCCGGCCTGGGGCGAAGGCGTCAAGCGGGTTGCGGACCAGTGGTACGTGCAGAAGCAGTCGTCGACGTTTACACGTGCACTGAAAACCGTCTTTGGTTACCGCGGCCCGGTGATCGAGCCCGATCCGGAGCGCATTATTTAGTGGACGCCAGCAGCGCAGACGTGAATTTCGAAAAGCGGTCACACCGCCGTCGCCCATGGGCCAAAATATGTTATTAACGGGACTACTGTTCATTGCTTCGACGGTGCGCGAGCCTTTTATTAAAAAGGACCTTTCCATTCTGCTCCGGCCCTCCATGTCTGAACGCGTTATGACCTTTCGATCTCTCTGTCTTGCATTGCTCCTGGCCGTGGGTGGCTTCGTGACGCCCGCTCTCGGACAGTCCGTCGAAGTCGAACCCGCCGATCCGGCACTTCAGGTGGGCGATGAGATGCAGCTCGAAGCATTTTACGTGTCTCCCGATGGCGAGCGTCAGCGCGATACGACGATTGTGTTCTACTCCCCGTCCCGCGCGGTCATCGCCACGCGGAGCGGAGTGTTGACGGCTGAAGAAGCCGGCGAACATCAGATGATCGCTCTCCGGCCCGCTCAGGACGAGCAAGAGCGTATCATTCAGCGCTTTATGGTGAAGGTGACGCCGAAGCCCGTTGACGGTGTGGCATTCGTCGAAGCCCCTGCGTCCGTTTATGCGGGCACGATGATGCCGATGACCGTCCAGGCTCAGACCGAAGACGGAACGGCGCGAGACGACGTGGCGGTGAGCGTCGAAAGCAGCGATCCGTCCGTTGCGACGGTGGATCGCCTGCATCGCGTTCACGCAAAATCTCCCGGTACCGTCACGCTGACGGCGACGGCGGAAGACTTCAAGGCCACGAAGCAGATCGAGGTGAAGGAAAATCCCGTGGTTGCGTTGGAGTTGACCGGAGGCGCCGAGTCGGCACGGACGGGTGATGTTCTCGCATTCGAGGCAACGGCGAAAAATCCCGATGGCGAAGCCGTGGAGGATGCCCCGGTTCGCTACGCCGTACGCATCGACCAGACGGAGCCGATCGCTCCCGGTGCACCAGCCGAGATCGGTGCCGACGGACGCTTCGTGGCGGAAGATGCCGGCACCTACACGGTGATAGCGACAAGTGGCTCGCACGTGGCTGAAGCGACGGTCACGATCACCGAGCGCAATCCGGAGGGCAGCATCGAACTCGTTGGTCGCGGTCAGGTGTCGAATGTTCACACCTCTGACCTCTGGGTATGGGAAGCCGCCGACGGTCGTGACTATGCCATCACCGGCACATGGGGCGGAAACGGCGAGGCGTACTTCTGGGACGTGACCGACCCTGCCAGCCCGACGCCCGTGGACACCGTCACGGTGGATGCGCGAACCGTCAACGACGTGAAAGTCAGTGAAGACGGTCGGACTTGCATCATCAGTCGGGAGGGAGCCTCCGACCGGAAAAACGGCATCGTTATCCTCGACTGCACCGATCCGAACAATGTCTCGATCATCACGGAGTACACGGATCGCCTGACCGGTGGGGTGCACAACCTGTTTATCTACGAAGATCATGTCTACGCGCTCAGCGCCGGACAGCGGTACGAGATCCTGAACATTGAGGACCGCGCAAATCCGAAGCATGTCGCGACGTTCGAGCTTGACACGCCGGGCGCTTCGATCCACGATGTCTGGGTGATGGATGGCATTGCGTACTCGTCGAACTGGGACGATGGTGTCGTCCTCGTGGACGTCGGGAATGGCGTTAAAGGAGGCTCGCCGTCGAATCCGGTCGAAATAGGCCGCTACGCCTATCCGAGCGGGTGGAACCACGCAGCCTTTCCGTATAATGACAAAGAGACGGGCAAAAAGTGGGTCATAGGCGGAGATGAGGCATTCCCGAATGGTCTCAATGTCGATAACGAGCCGACAATTCCGGCCGGCTGGTTGCACTTCATCGACTTCACGGATCCAGAGAATCCGACCGAGGATGCACGCTACCAGGTGCCGGAAGCCGGAACGCACAACTACTGGGTCGACGGCGACCTGCTGTACGTCGCCTATTATAACGCCGGTCTCCGCGTCGTGGACCTCTCCGGTGACCTGAAGGGCGACCTCTACGCTCAGGGACGCGAGATCGCACGTTTCCGCTCGTTCGATCCGGAAGGTCGCGTCCCCAACGCACCGATGGCCTGGGGGCCGCAGCCGCACAAGGGACATGTCTTCTTTTCCGACTGGAATTCGGGCCTCTGGGTTGTGAAATTCACTCAGCCGGAGAAAGAGAAGGTCTCGGCCTCCCGGTAGACCCGAAGAGCTTTTTCACTGACGCGCTGACTGCACCCGGTTTTCTACATGCGCACCGTTCAATCTCTGCTGTTCGCTTTGCTCTTGCTCGTCGTCGCGGCCGTTCCGGTTCAGGCGCAGGAGTACTACGCCTACGTGGCGTCCGAGTCCGCCGACGAAGTCGCTCTGGTTCGCTTCGATGGGACCGATGCTGTCGTCGAAGAAACGATCTCCGTCGGGCAGATACCGGTGGAGACGGAAGGCGCGCATGGGATGACTGTATCTCCGGATGGCGATCACTGGTTCGTCTCGATCGCGCACGGCAAGCCGTACGGTCGCGTCGTGAAGTACGAGACGGGCACAAACAAAAAGGTGGCGGCGGCCGAGGTCGGCCTGTTTCCTGCCACGATGCAAATCTCCGAGGTGACAGGGCTTCTCTACGTTGTGAACTTCAACCTGCACGGCGAACCAGTGCCGAGCACGGTATCGGTGGTCGAACCGGAGACGATGACGGAAATTGAGACCGTCGAAACGGGCATTATGCCCCACGGCTCGCGCCTCAGTCCGGACGGCAGTAAGCACTACTCGGTCGGCATGATGGATGGCACCCTCTACGAGATCGATGTGATGAGTGGAAAGGTGTCTCGTACGCTGAAAACGGGTGAAGGCATGACGAAGCCAACGTGGGTTCAGCCGCATCCGTCGAAGCCGCTCGCCTACGTCGCGCACAACGGCGCGGATGAGGTCGTCGTTGTGGACCTTGAGACGTGGACCGTCACGCAGCGCTTCGATACCGGAGAGGGCACGAAGCCGTACAATCTGGATGTAACGCCTGATGGCTCCACGCTGGTCGTTTCCTACAAGGGGTCGGGAGAAACCGGCATCTGGGACCTTGAGAGTGGTGAGCGCCGTGCGGTCGTCGAGAACACTCGAGGTGTGACGCATGGTGTCGTCGTGACGCCCGACAGCCGGTATGCATTCATGACGGCAGAAGGCGTCGGCGGCGAGCCTGGAACGGTCGACATTGTCGATCTGAAGACCGCGAAAAAGGTGGCTCACGTCGACGTTGGGCTGCAGGCTGGCGGTATTGCATTCTGGAAAATGGATACCAAGAGCGCCGCACATCGGTAGAAGGCGTCGATCCTCTCATCGCCGTCGGCCGGAAGCGGGACCCTAACGTTTCCTTCGACCCTATGGCCGCAACCGGAACGTATGTGTTGCTCCTGCACGTCGACGATCGTACGTCAGTAGAAGTCGGCGCCCTCGGTGATGTTGAACTGGCGCCCGGTCGGTACGTCTACGTCGGCAGTGCCTTCGGGTCCGGTGGGCTGCGCGCACGGCTGCGACGGCACCTGCAGGTGAAGAAAGAATCGCCGCACTGGCACGTCGATTATGTGCGACAGGTCTCGCGGCTGGAAGGTGCATGGGTCTCGACCGCCAATCAACACCTCGAATGCACCTGGGCGGGCGCAGTCCGAGAGCGCCTTCCTGTTGACATCCCGCACTCGGGAGTAGGAGCGTCGGATTGCGATTGCCCAGCCCATTTTTACCGGGTATCGACCAACTGTAGCACCGAAGATATCGGCAGTGTCCTGAAGCGCGGCGCCCGGTTGTACAAGGTCGATGAACTTCGGTGTGAGGTCACACGACCGGGCGGAGCGTCCGCGTTTACATAAATATTGCTGCCCATCATTTTCCCATCTCCTATATCCTGCATGGTCCGTTTCCTGCTCGTTCTCGTTCTTGCTGTCGGTGGACTCGTCCCCTCATCGGCAGAGGCACAGCCGCTCGCGGACACGTCCATAACGGGCTCGTGGCTGGGCACATTAAAGGTCCCGGATGGTGAGTTTCGGGTCGTCTTCCATCTACGCCGCAACCAGGATAGCGAGTTAACCGGTACGATGGACAGCCCGGATCAGGGTGCCACGGGAATCCAGCTCTCGCAGGTCGTTCGGACTGCCGATACGCTGAGGATTGGCGTCCGCTCGATCTCCGGGCAATTTGCTGGCGTGATCGATATGCAAAAGCAAACGATCGACGGGCAGTGGGCTCAGGGTCCGGCGCGACTTCCCCTCACGTTGCGCAAGACGGATGAAGCGCCATCGATCGAGCGACCGCAGCAACCACAAAAGCCGCTTCCATACCGCGTCGAGAACATTCAGTTCAGCGCTCCAGATGGTGTACCGCTCGCCGGCACCCTGACCATTCCGAGAGGCACGGGACGGCATCCAGGTGTGCTACTCATCGCCGGGGCAGGAGCACAAGACCGCGACGCGTCTGTGGCCGGTCACCGACCCTTTCGCGTGTGGGCGGACCAGTTGACGCGCGCCGGATTCGCTGTTCTTCGCTACGACGAACGCGGGGTCGGCGCCTCGGAAGGGGAGCCACAAGGGTTGACGACCGAAGAACTATCGCGGGATGCGGAGGCGGCGCTGACGTCGCTCGCTTCGAGGACCGAGGTGAACGACGAGCCCCTCGCCGTGATCGGTCACAGTGAGGGGGGCACGATCGCAACGATGATAGCGAACCGGGATAACCGAGTCGATGCCGTCGTGCTTCTTGCAACGCCATCCGTTCCGGGCGACGACGTGCTGAGCGATCAACTCGACATCCGGGCAGAGGCAAATAACGTCGACGATCGAACGCGTGCCATGCAGCGCGGAACGCAGGAGCGGATTTTTCGCGCGATCAAAGAGAACGCGGATTCGACGGCAATGGCGAACGAGCTACGACGCGTCCTGATCGACTCCCAGGGAATTCGTGGAGAGGAGGTGATCCAGCAAGAAATTCAGCGTCTCACCGCGCCATGGCTGCGCGCATTCCTCCGCTACGATCCGGCACCGGCCCTTCGCCGTCTTGATGAGCCGGTGCTTGCCATCTACGGCACGCGGGACACGCAACTCAAGCCGGAAAAGAATGCACGTGCGCTGCGTGAGGCGCTCTCGGGTGGGGCGTCCTCCGACATAACCATTCGCGAGATCCACGGGCTGAACCACTTGCTTCAACCAGCCACGACAGGCCGACCGGGAGAGTACGGACGCATCGAACTGACCGTCGCGCCTCAGGTGCTCGATCTCGTCGCAACCTGGCTTGACGACCGCCTCCGCTAATGCACCAGCACGTTCCTCCGCTCGTCTGGATTCTACTATGCCGCATCGTCGTTTGTCATCGTCCGATTGGTGGGAGCAGTCCCGCCGTGACTTGCGTGCGGCGGAGCATCTCCTGAACGAGGGCTTCAGTGCGCATGCCGTAGCTCTTGCCCACCTTGCTGTCGAGAAGTCGATGAAAGCAATTCTTCGAGATCGGAGCGGAGAAGCGCCCCCTGTGACTCACAACCTGTCGGAGCTGATGGTGCGAGTGGGAGGCGAGTGGCCGGCAGACCTTGCTCGCGCGATCGACGAACTATCCAGGCTCGATATCACTCTGCTCTACGAACCGGACGCCTTCTTCCGTCGTCGCCTGCCTGACCATTTTGAAAACGCTAGACACGCGGTGGCAGATGCGCGCTCGGTTGTAGAGTGGATCCAGCATCAGTTGGAATCCTCATGATCGAACGCCGGTGTTTCATCCGACGATATGTGAAACGGTGTGTATCAGCGCATGAGAGGTCCGGGTCCTAAGGTTGGTGTTCATGATCGACACGACCAGATGTAAACAACTACTTTATCATCCACATCCGGTGCGCAGATCGGCAGAACCGTCTTTTGCTCGCATATGTGCATCTTGTGTTCAAGCGAGCTAAAAACATGTAATCAGATCGTGATCCGTGCGACAAGATCACTTGAACTAGATCTTCTAGGCGTGGGCGTTGCCCCTGTTGATGGGCGCAGTTCAACATTTACCCTCAACACCCCCTACGTCTGCATGAATCGACGTACGAATCATCTTGCGACATGGACGGCCATCCCACTTTTGTTTGTGGGTCTCATCCTCACCGGCTGCGATAGCAGCGGTAGTAACGGAGACAGCGGCCCGACGAGGGCTACAATCTCCGGACAGGCTACAACATCTGCCAAAGCATCCAAGGCGAGCGTTGAGGGTGCCACGGTGACGGCGGTGAGCGTCACAAGCGACGGCGATACCGATGAACTTGAAGGCGAAACGACTACGAACGCCGACGGGAGCTTTGAGCTCGACGTCGAAGGTACGGGCGCTCGCGGCATCGTCATTGTGACGGCGGAGAAAGCCAGTGCCGACTTCGAACAGAAGGCGATCGTGAAAGTGGACGGTCGGAGCAACGTGCAATCCGCCGTGCTCACGAACGAGACCACGGCAGAAGCCAACGTATACGTTCAGGCCGAGAACGAAGACAGTGACGGCGAGGACGGGAACGACGGTGATGATTCCGATGGAGACTCCGACACCGAGTCTGGTGACACAGACGAAGACGCCAATGGCGAAGACGAGCAAGGCGTTACGAGTGCTGATGTGGTAGCGCACGTCGACGCGGAACTCGCAGCCGAGATCAACAGCGGCGCAACGAGCCCACAGGCTGTTGCCAAAGCGATCGCCGGAGGCATTCTCGCGGAGGCCGAATTCTTCGCCCAGAGCCAGTCCAGCGTAGCGATGGAAACGGTGGAGGAGGAAAAAGAAGCGCTCTTCCTTCAGCTGCAGAGTGATCTGAATGCCGCTGCAAATGCCGAAGAGCGAGCGGCAGCGAAGGATGCGTTTGAAGAAAGCTACGCAAACGTCTTTGTCGCCGTGGGTGTGACAGCCGAAACGCAGGCCAAAGCGCGTCAGGCGGCAACATCGACGATCATGAAGCGGGCGACGGCACTTTCAGCAGCGGCCAAAGCAGAAGTAAAACAGAAAGCCGAGCTGTTTCAGGCCTTCGCAACCGGAGCCGCGAATGAAGCCCGTTTCCAGGCGGCCGGTGCGACGCAGGCGAGCATCACGGCACTGCAGGATGCACAGGCGGCCCTTGTCGCAGACATTCGCGCAAGTGCTACGGCTAGTGTCACGGGAATTAACAACGCGAAGGCGACGTACGAATCGGACGTGAGAACGGCCATCGAGTCGGGTTTTAGCACGACGGCCACCACAATCGCCACGGCTGAGGATGCGTTTGCTACATCGCTTCAGACGCTCCTCAGTGCGCTCGATACTGATCCGAGCAACACGGCTAACGCCTACGTCACGTTTTACGGAAGCGCAGAGACCTCGGCAGAGACGGCCTTCAGTTCGGCCGGCGTGACCAATGCCGAAGCCGCAGGCGATGTCCTCGTGCTCACGACTGTGGGGATGAACTAACACGGTTCATTTCAGCATGTACGGCACGAGCGGCATTCAATTGCAGCCGTGACGACGCAAGCGGCCCGACCGGGGTGATTCCGGTCGGGCCGCTTTTTTCGTGATGAGAAGGACGCTAGGAAGGCTGCCGCAATGCCTAGTTACTTTGGACTTCAATGCGGAAGTCGACTTCGGCTTCGATGAAGCCCTGTGTCTCGCTTGTGTTGTTCACACCGATGATCATAAACGCCTGCGCCGGCCCGGACTGAATCGTGCCCGTCAGATCCGTGTCGGCAGTGTTGAGGTTGGTCTCAAGAGTAGATTGGACAGCCTGTTCGGGAGCGATGAGCGGTCCGGACTCGCTGCCTCCGAGATGAAGTTTGATGTCTTCGACATAGTCGTAGAGCTTCGACGACGAGGCAGATCGTGTCCCCGCCGATCGACTGATCGTGATGCTCGTGACGCGGGCGGAGACGACATCGTCCCGGCTGAAACCGTACGTGCCGATGATTGAACCAAGGTTGTCGGTGCCGATAGAGGCTACACCGATCTCGCCGTTGACGGCCGTGCTTGGATCATACTCGAACTCATACGTCACGGTCGTGGGGTTCGCGGGGTCGTTGAGGGTGATGGTATCATCACCCGTCGTCGCCGTATCACAGGCAGTGAAAACGAGCAACAGGGCCGCAACCGTTAGAGCGGGTGCGATGAGCGAGCGGAGAAGACGCGTGTGCATAGAAAGTCGAGACTTGATCGAAAAAGGCCAGAAGGGGAACGCTGTCAACGGAGAGCGGAGCGTCCGTCGAACACGTCGGACGAATCTCACGAGGTGGTGATCCAGTCCGGAAGTGAGCCGTCAGGGATCGGCCCAGTTAGAACGACCCCGTACACGGAGATAGGCCGCGCATGACATCGCGAGGGTAACGGCCGGGCAGAGAAAACGAATGGACGCGCCCGATTCGTACCCACTCGCGCAATGAGACGTAAAGAATCCGTCGCTTAGGTACGCCGCCGCTCGCCTCACGGATTTCGATGTGCGCAAACGAGGACGTCCCGATCTGGATGCGTTTTACCGCGACGTGGGGGTGATGCCTTTCTCGTACGTCGCTTTGTAGTCGCGAACGGCTCGGAAGATGGCGCTTGCGAGATACGTTTGACCTCGCTCACTTTTCAGGAAACGGGCTTCGCTGGGGTTGGTCAGGAAGCCGAGTTCGACCAAAACGGCCGGCATGGACGCGCTCCACAGCACGTAAAAACCGGCCTGATGAACACCGCGACTCCGACGGCTTACCCGGTCCTCGAACTGCGATTCGATGAGCGACGCAAGTTTCTCGCTCTGTCGCATGTATGCGCTCTGGGCGAGCACCTGCCGCACGAGGGCCTGCTCGTCGTAGTCCTCGTACTTCTGCGTGTTCTCCTCAAAGCGGATGACCGAGTTCTCACGCTCCATGACCTTGCGTGCGGCCTCCGACTTATGCCGTCCGAGGAAGTAGGTCTCCGTGCCGCGAGCCGATCGCGAACGCGCTGCGTTGATGTGGATCGAAATGAATAGCTTCGCGCCCGCCCGATTGGCGATTTTGCCACGCTCCTCCAGTTCGATGAAGGTATCGTCCGTTCGCGTGTAGACGACCTCAATGCCGAGGTTGTCCTCAATATACCCGCCCAGCTTTTTCGCCACTTTCAAAACGAGATCCTTCTCCCGAAGCCCGTTTGCTGAGGCTCCCGGATCCTTTCCACCATGCCCAGCATCAATGACGACTTTGTCGAGGCGCCAGCGTTCGCGGGCCTGTTGTGATGCTCCACCCAGCATGGCAGCAGCCGCGGCATTCGATGAGCCACCGGCGGACGCCGTCGAGGAGGCCGTTCGCGTTGGAGGAGAGGACCCGTTCGAGGAGGACCGACTGGAACGGGCGTCAGCGGTCGCAGGTGTGGGTACGGGACCCGGAGCGTCGGTGCCGCCAGGGTAGGCGAGGTTCAGCAGAATGTCGTTCGACGACCGATCGCGATAGGCGTCGGGCTCGACCGTTCTGCTGAGGTCAAACCGGAGGATGATGTGCCCATCTTGCTTGTTCGTTGTGAACCCGGTGATGGGTCCCTCGGGTGCATCATGCTGAAAAGAGGACGCCAGGTCGGTGTTATAGAGCGTCCACTTGAGTTCGTTGCTACCGACGGAACGGGGCATGCCGTACGCCGCAATCTTCCCGGATGCCTGAACCCGGACGACATAGCCGCCGCCATCTGATCGGGCCGTAAAAGAGATGTTGGTCAGTTGTGCACGTGCCTCCACGGTTGAAGCGTCACCGCGTGTGCCGTCGGTTCCTTGTGCCTTGGGTACGGACAGCCCGAGCACACAGGCCAAGATCACGATGCAACGCAGGGCGCGATGCATCGAGCCAGGAACGAGGGAAGACAGTGACAAAGCACTCATGATAGGGACGGCGATAATTCAGCAGCGTGCAGCAGGCACGAGAATGGGGTGGTTCAAGCGTAACATAAAGTATGCAATCTATGGGCCGCAAAGTAAAGGTGATGACACCAGATTTTCGGTTGAGATCGGTGTGGGCGTGTGCCATCGGCATAAAAAAGCCTGCCGCGGCGTAAGCCGGGCAGGCAGGGGCTGCACCTTGTAGGGGACGCCGAGTGCGTCTAGCGGAAAGCAGATTATTCGTTTGCGGCTGTCTCTTCGCCAATGAGTTCTTCCAGACGACGTTGAATCATCTCGTCCCGCATGTCTTCGCGCTTCTCGAGTCGTCGTTGCAACTCATCGATTTGCCGCTGCAGTTGCTCAATCTCGCGCCGTCGGTTGTCCTGCTTCAGGTCGAAGATCCGGTTCAGCGTTGCGCGCAGTGTGTCGATTTGCGCGTCCCGTTCCGGGCCGTCGGGGAGAAGTCGTATCGTTCGTGCAATCTCACGAGATTCCAGTTCCATGCGACGCTCGCGCATCAGCTTTTCGTACAACTCTTGGCTCCGACGCTGCATCTCCTGCAGGTATTCTTGACGAGCCACCTCCATGTTGTCGGCGCGGCGCGATACGTTCTTCTCGGCCGTCGTTCTATTTCGTCCCTGTGCCGTCGATGCCTGGGCCAGTCCGCTCGCCGGTGATTGCATCTGGGGACGCTGCAAGATGACGGACGCATCGGACTGGCGCCGGACCTCGTCTTCCGAGACGGGCTCCAGGGTGTTCGTCACGGCATACAGCGATCCATTGATTTCGACCACAGGTTTCCGAATCCCGAGAAAGCGATATTGCGCTTCGACTCCCGAGACGTCGAGGGAAGAAGGAAGTTGGTCCTTCGAGATCGGGTTTCCGTCGACGTAGACGGTGTTGTTGTGGATCGTGAGGGTTCGCGTCTGAGTCTGCGCCGAGGCGGGCGCGACAACGAGCAGGAGTGCAATCGCGAGACCGAAAAAGGCGTTGAGTCGGCTCATGAGATCGGGGTGCAGGAAAACAGCAGGCCGGAGGGAAGGAGAGGGAGGCAGGGACCGGGACGTTCTGACGTGCCCATGGTTACGGACGACGTGATTGTGTCGGGATCAGGTCGGGGCGGTCGTTCCACGACGTCGGCGATGCGCTTCGCGCATTCACCACCTCGAGTCTGCGATGTAGGCGGACGACATCGTCGCCTTCGTCCCAGTCAGGAAGGTCACGATTGGCGGCGGGTAGCTGCCGCTCGGTTTGCGCGCTGATCTGAACGGATGACGCTGAATCATCCATATCGATCTGCCACCATCCGATGGCGACGAGCAGCAGGACTGCAGCAGCAACGCCGGCCTGTTGGAGGCGCCGAGAGATGCGAGACCGGTCTCGGTCTCCTCCTGACACCGGTTCACGGTCGACACGCGGACGGTCTGGGGTGTCGGACACTTCGTGAGATGCCGATGCATCTGCCGCAGCTTCCGTAATAGCGTCGAGGACGGAGGCATCGGGACGGGCCGGCTCCTTCTTGTCAAGCAGTGTTTTGACCTCGGCCAGGTCGTTGTACTCACGGGCCAGGGCCGGGTCTTCCTTCATGGCACGCTGGAGGTCCTGTGGATCAGGCTCTTCTCCGTAGAGGTGACGTATTATGCGTAGCGTCTCGTCCATAAGTGCGGGTGCGGGTCGTCGAACAGCAAGCGGCAGAGAATAGGCGTGGAGTCGCTGGGTGATTACGAGTCCACGGTCGGGGCGAGCGACGTCTTACCCGACGCTTCGATCATCTTGCGTAAGTTTTTGAGTGCATAGCGCATCCGGCCCAGGGCCGTGTTGATCGATACGTCGGTAAGCTCAGCAATTTCTCGAAATGTCAGGTCCGTCGTCTGGCGAAGAAGCAGCACTTCTCGTTGCTCCGGTGCGAGCTGTTCGATATGTTCGTCGAGCCACTCGCGCTGCTCCGAGCGATGCAATTCTTCATCCGCAACCGGCGCATCATCCGGAAGCCGGTCCCAGAAAGAATAGCCTTCCTCCTCGTCTGAGGACACATCAGCCCACTTCTTCTGCTTCCGCATGTGATCGATGGTCGCGTTTCTCGCAATGCGCATGACCCAGCTTTTCCAGTATCCCTGGCGGGTGTACGACCCCTGCCGGTCCTGCATCGCGTTGATCACACGCAGGAAGGTTTCCTGGAACAGGTCATTGGCAAGAGCACGATCTTTAACCATGCTCATGATATAGCCGAAAATTTGGTCCTGGTATCGTTCCACAAGCTGTCGGAAGGCACGTTCATCACCTTCCTCCAGGTAAGCGGAAACCAGTTCTTCGTCGGTGGGAGCCATGCGCGTGTGGGAAGCGCTCGTGATCGATCACCAGACGGTGACGTCGCGTGGGATGATGCGAACGCACCGCTGTCTTCAATTATTGTACGGTCCAGAAAAAAAGATGCCTCACGCACTGGTCGTCCCGAGGTCGTGGCGTGTAGCAATAATACCAATCGCGTCTCGTCGCCCGGTGCGGTAAGAGAAACGACGGTTGGCGGACCATGTGGTTCACGTCTAATACGTAACGCCGCCACTACTGTCCGATACGTAACACGTGCCGGAGAGGGAAGGCAGACCTCGCCGGTACGGCTGATCTTTCCCAACGTCTGCGAGATGATGTCATACCTGTACGGAATGGTCGCAACGCATCCGACTCGGGTGGACTGTGAACTGGTGGAGCGGCACGAGCAGAGAATCGCTACTGGAGAAAAGAGCGGTCGGGGTGTGCCAGCCTGGGGAACGGCTCACGTGTGCGAAGGAAATGTCACCACTCGACTTCAGCGCACACCGCAGCCCTACAGCCGGCGCACACGATCGGCTGCACAGGATGGGATGAGCCGAACGTCACTGACATGGTGTCCGCCACCGGGGTCGGAGCGAGGCGTGCTCCAGCCCCTGGTGGAAGGCGCCTCGATGGCGGTGATTCGTGTATCCATCGCCTCGGCAGAAGCCGTCTGCAGTGACATTCGGGGAGCACTCCGTCCGCGGCGCCGCGATGCGTTGAAGACGGATTCCCTTGCAGAGCACGTCTTTCAACTGCTGCTGGAACGGCGCGATCAGATGCCGTCACGCACGCCCATGCGGACGCTCCGGGCCGTTACGTGGAACGTGCTTCGCTGGAGTCAGCGTGCGGATACGGACGTGTCGATCGGAGATGGCATGCAAATGCCACTGCTTCAGGTGCTCTGGAATAGTGGCACAACGGACGGACTGGTCGGATGCACCATCGGGGCACCGCTCTGGTCGCTGCTCCGGACGGAGCCTCGCGGTTGCGGGATTTGTGGAACGGTGCACGCCGCTCGGACGCCCGAGAGAGAGTCCTACGCCGCCCGCATTCTGGTAAGCGAGCCATTTACGGACGAAGAGTGGACGTCCGTACCGGGTGACAGCGTGTTCTCCGTCACGGCCGATGCACACATCGATCACGTCGCCACGGCAAGTGCATGAGGGCCGACTGCTTGCGTTGCTGGAGAATGAATCGACTCCAGTGCACCCGAAAAGCAATTTCGTCCGGCGCTGTGGAAACGGATTCGTCGTGGAATCGTCTCCTGTCTTGACAGCAGGGACTACGTTCCTGCGCGCACCTCGCTTCCCTGACGAATCGCTCCGACGGACATGTCTTTTCGCAACCGTCCTGCCCTCAGTTTTCTTATCGTTGTGCTCCTCCTGTTTGCCGGCTGTGGTGGATCGGAAGGGGACTCGAGCGCAACCGAGCAATTTGATCGCGCTCGCGCCTGGGTCGAGCAGCAATCTGCCGTCGTGAAGGATGTGGGCGAAATGATCGACGCGTACGAGCGGAACGACATGAAACGTGCCGCAGCCGAGATGGACAGTCTGCGTGGCAAGCTCAACTGGGAGGAACTGGGCAGCCCACAGATGCGCGACCGCATTCTGACGATCGGGACCGAGGTCTACGCTGCGCTCGATCGGACGGAAGACGCCGCTCGATTGATCGAGAATGCCCTGCCTCACCTCGACGGTGAACTGCGCACGCAGTGGGACGAACTCCGCGCACGCCTGGAGGATGGCTCCATCCCCCGGACGCTGGACTCGGACGCAAGCGGCGAAGCGGTTGGGGAACGAGAGTGACGGAATGGGGGAGCGGGAGAAAGGGGGAGCGGGGGAAAGAGAGAATGGGCACAGGGCAGGGGTTAAGAAATAGCCCTTCAACCGCGTAGCCGAGGGGACCTGTTATCCATGTCGCCACGGCGTGCCCCATGAACCCTGGCTACCGGACACTTTCACTGGAGCCTGCGTCACGTCCACATTCCCCGGCGCAGGTGTTCTTCGAATGCGTGGGAGTATGAGAGTATGGGAGCATGGCCGTGTGAGAGTTTGTCATTGCTCGACGCTCACGCCTTTTTTCGACATCCATAAGACCTAACGAGGTCCCTCTCTCGATGTCGCACAGAGATGATCCGGATTGAAATCAAATCGTCCGGTAGCCAGCCCGAAACCCTGAACCCTGTGGTCCCGGCAACATGGGTAACATCTCAGGACCATCCTGACTCGTCTTTTCCGGTTCGGTTCGATGATTGGCCGTCCTTCCATTTTCGCAGGGATCAAGCGTCGCCCGGCCGTGCGACGCTTTTTTGTTTATTATCTCAGAGGGCATTCTCTTCAGGCTATTCGGCAGTCCGTCGAACCCTGAACCCTGAACCCTGAACCCTGAACCTTGAACCCTGAACCTTGAACCCTGAACCCTGAACCGTGAACCCTGAACCCTCAAGCCACAAGCACGCCGGCGATGGTGGCCGTCATCCACGAGGCGAGTGCTCCACCGAGGACGGCGCGCAGTCCGAGGGCCGCGATTTCGCTGCGGCGTGACGGCGCGATGCCGCCGATGCCGCCGATCTGAATTGCGATCGAGCTGAAGTTGGCGAAGCCGCAGAGCGCGTAGGTGCCGATGATGACCGAGCGACGGCTCATCACATCCTTCAGGTCCTGAAGCGATGCGTACGCCACGAACTCATTGACGGCGACCTTTTCGCCAAGGAGCGTACCGAAGCTGAGGATGTCCGCCGCTTCGACGCCCATCGCCCAGGCGAGTGGGGCGAAGATGAATCCAAAGACGGCCTCGAGGGTCAGCCCTTCGAACCGCCCACCGGATGCGTTGGCGATCATTTCGTTCAAACCGGTGATATTTCCGAATCCGCCGAGGACCCAGTTGATGACGGCGATCAGTGCAATGAACGCGAGGAGCATCGCGCCGACATTCAGCGCCAGCTTCAGGCCTTCCCCGGCGCCCGTTGCCGCCGCTTCGATGACGTTGTCATCTTCTTTCTCGACGTTCATGTCGGTCGCGCCGCGCGTTTCAGGCTCCTCCGTTTCCGGAACCAAAATCTTTGCCGTCACGATCGCAGCGGGCGCACTCATAATCGAGGCGGACAGAAGATGCTTCGCAAACAGAACCTGCTCGGCCTCGGTCTCGCCTCCGAGAAAGCTAATGTATGCCGCCAGTACACCTCCTGCGATTGTAGCCATTCCGCCGGACATTAGCGTCATGAGCTCACTGCGCGTCATTTTCTCGACGTACGGTTCGACCACGAGGGGGGCCTCCGTCTGTCCGATGAACACGTTCGCGGCGGCCGACAGCGACTCGGCGCCGGAAATGCCGAGGGTTTTCTGCATCAACCAGCCCATGCCCTTCACCAGCGGCTGCACGATCCCCAAGAAGTAAAGCACGCTCATCAGGGATGCGAAGAAAATAATCGTCGGCAATACCTGGAAGGCAAAATTATTGCCCATCTGGGGATTGCCGAGTTCGCCGAAGATGAACTTCGTGCCCTCGTACGTGAAGCTAAGCAGATCACGGAAGCCGGTCGCGATGGCATCAAAGAGCAACTCACCGGGACCGGTCTTCAAGACAAGGAGAGCGAAGACCACCTGTAATCCAACCCCGGAGAGGACCAGCTTCCAGTCAATGGCTTTTCGGTTACTCGAGAAGGCAGCGGCGATTCCAATGAAAACGGCTAGCCCGATCAGGCCACGCAGCAGGGCGATGGGGAAAGACATGCGGTGGGAGCGAGGTGAAGGGGGCGGAACGAGGGCAGGCGTAGCTCAGCGACACATCTACGTGTTCTAAAAATACAATCAGGCACGAGGAGGGCAAGCACAACTCGATGCTGATTCGATGAGAGATGAAGGAAAAATCGTAATCACGCTAAGATGTCGTGAAGAGGAGGCCGTTACACCGCCAGAGTTACCTACCAGACACGTTCATAAGAGCGTGTGTCATTTCAGCATTTCCCGGTACGGCTGCGCCGACATGCACGGGAGTATGGGGAATGGGCGCAGGAGAGTGCATCATGTTCGACGATAGCGCTTCGTTTACGAGACGCACGAGGTCTGCTTCCCGATGACATGCGAAGACATCCAGGTTTGAAATCAACCGGTCCGGTAGCTAGCCGCCAGAGCGCAGCATATCGATTTTCTGCTCTAGGGTTGTAGACGTCCAGACATCCCGCTGTAAATGCGGTCCAGCGATTACTTCAACCGACGTAGACAAAAAAATGGACGCCTCGACGGATGTCGGGGCGCCCTGGATTGACTCTCTGCAGGCGAAAGAGGCCAGTCGGTGAGAATTACCTGGTCTACTGCTTCAGGAGTCGCTACCCGAAGACTGTGATGTCGAACTTGCGTCCGACGCGGTCCACGTGTTGTTGCTGTGATCGATATCGGGAAGAATCTGCTGCGCGTCGATCACGACCTTTGTTACCGGGGACGTGGAATCCACGGCGATCGTGTGGACATCGCCGGTGACGAACGCTTCGGCGGGAATACGGTGGTCTTCCGTCGTGCCGTCTTCGAACGTGACCTGCACCGGCATCGGCATCATCAATTCGCCGCTGTTCTCGACCCGAACGAACGTCTCGTCGTTGGACTGGACGGTGACGTCAGTCACGCCAAAGTCGAGCACGTCGGTCTCGTAGAACCAGCTCCGGACGAAGTAGTCCAGGTCCACGCCCGTTTCGTTTTCAAGCGTGCGGAAGAAGTCCGACGGCTGCGGGTGCTTGTACGCCCATCGGTCGATGTACGTCTTGAACGCTGCGTCGAAGGCGTCCGGGCCGATGATCCACTCGCGGAGCAGCAATAAACCAGTGGCCGGCTTGCGGTAGGCGAGGAAGCCGAGGGCGTTGCGCCGCATGTGATCCGCGTGCGTCGCCGACGGCTGCTGTCCGCCGATCCCTTTCATTGACGCCGTGAAGACGCGGGTCAGTCGCTGCATCTGCGTCTGGATGTCGCTGTCGTAGAATTCGATCGTCGAGTACACGTTGAGGAAGGAGTTAATGCCCTCGTCCATCCAGACGTGCCGTCGCTCGTCTGAGCCAACAATCATTGGAAACCAGGTGTGACCGAACTCGTGGTCCGTCACGCCAAAGAGACCGCGGCCACGGGCGTCGACCGAGCAGAACATGATCTGCGGGTATTCCATCCCACCCACGATTCCGGCGACGTTGATGGCGACGGGATACGGGTAGGACTCCCATTTTTCAGAGTAATGCTCGATGGAGTGCTTCACGTACTCCGTCGAGCGCTCCCACCCCGGATTCCCCTCTGTACCGATCCCTTCGCGCGGGTAGAGCGACATCGCAAGAATATCGCCGTCTCCCGTTTTTGCGCGGGCTGCGTCCCAGATGAACGCATCGGAGGCGGCCCAGGCCACGTCACGCACGTTTTCGGCGCGGTACTGCCAGGTCATCTCGCCGGAGCCGTCCGGACGCGTGGCGTCGGATCCCGCTTCACTTTCTGTGATGATGTGAACGGTTTCGTCGCTGGAGCGGGCCTCATCCAGTCGATCGCGCTGCGTGGAGGTCAACACGTCCTCCGCATTCTGAAGCTCGCCGCTGGCCGTGACGACGTAGTCATGTGGGACCGTTATGCTCACGTCGAAGTCCCCATACTCCAGGTAGAATTCGCCCTGGCCGAGGTAAGGAAGCGTATTCCAGCCGTTGACGTCATCGTACACGGCCATCCGCGGGTACCACTGCGCGAACTCGTAGACTGTACCCTTCTCAACATCGAGGCGTCCGTGTCGGTCCGCACCGTACTTCGGCTGGATGAACGAGAAGTCCATTGAGAGCTTTAGCGTGCCCCCGTTCGCTTCGAGAGGCTCGTCGAGAGAGATCCGCATGCGTGTGCCGTCGACGCGATAGGTCGCATCGCGCGAGTCGGATCCGCGATTCACCTGAATGTTCGATAGCTCGTAGCCGCCATTCTCAAACGCTCCGCTAAACCGTGCATCCGGCGGGGTGAGTCGAGCTCCGCGGCTGTCCGGGTCGAAGAGGTTCTGCTCCAGGTGGACCCAGAGATGCGTCAGATCGTGCGGTGAGTTGTTCGTGTACGTGATGGTCTCTCTCCCGGAGACGCGGTTCGTTTCCGGGTCGAGGGTCACGTCGATGACGTAGTCCGCTTCGTTTTGCCAGTATTCCGTACCGGGACGCCCATCGCTTGCGCGAAAGACATCCGGGTTCGGAAACTCGATTGGTGCGAAGGAGGACTGGTTGAGACTCGCTGCATCGTTCGACTCGGAATACTGAGCCGTGACAGAGGCCGGCATAGAGCCGAGAAACAGCAGCATAAGAAGTGCCGCACCAGCGGCCTGAAGGCGTGATATCATGGGGGAAAGGGAAATGCGGAGTAGAAAGTGAACGTCCGTTGTCGCGCCGGGAGCGCGGACAGGCACAACATCAACGGAAGGTCGGACGAATCGTTACACTGGGCCAACTTGTTGTGTCATGTGTTGTCATTTAATCCGGCTGGGCCTCAATGGTTGCATCAACGCATGAGGCGCAGGAAAACCTTTTGTCTTTCGTCAGACGGATGCGTTTTGTTTTCGATTACCGTCACATAGACTCGTCGCAGCCAGGCTCGATGGAGGATTGTCCGTTGAAAAGAAGCGACTGGACATGTATAATATGTTTATAATATGTGTTTATGGTAGCCCATGCCCACGAATCTGTGTGTGGTGAGGCCAGATTTCGCACCGTTTCCCGCATCTTCAGCGAACGTAGCACTTTTCGCGTCGTACGGAACGTGCATGTCTAACAGCAAGACGGCGGAGGCTTCACCTGTCCTCCCTCGTCCCGAAAGTCCCAAAGAGAGCGCCCGTTCGTTTTATGCGTCAGATCCCCATTCAGAGAGAAGAGCCGACGTCCATCGACCCGGATCCGGAAGCCGAGAAGCGGATTCTGGATGGGCTCAACGAGCGGCAGCGTGAGGCCGTGAAGGCCACCGACGGCCCGGTGATGATCATCGCGGGGCCGGGAAGCGGAAAAACGCGTACCCTGACGCACCGGATCGCATATCTTCTGGCAACGGGCAAAGCGAAGCCCCACGAGATTATCGCGCTGACCTTCACCAATAAGGCGGCGCGTGAAATGCAGGAGCGCGTGCAGAAGCTCGTCGGCGATCAAACGAAAGGCATGTGGGTCGGCACCTTTCACTCGTCGTTTGCCCGCGTCCTCCGCATTGATGGCGAAAAGATCGGATACTCGCGCGACTTTTCAATCTACGACACCGATGACTCGAAGCGGATCATCAAGCAGCAGATGAACCGCCTCAACGTGAGCACGGACGATGTGTCGCCGCGGGGCATTCAGAACCTGATTTCGGACGCGAAGAACCGAATGGTCTCGCCCGAGAAGTACGCTAGTGTCGCTCGGGGTCGGGCTCAGGACGCGGCGGCGAAGATTTACCCGGCGTACGAGAAGGCGCTGCGGAAAGCGAACGCGATGGACTTCGACGACCTGCTCCTGCGTCCGCTTGAACTGTTCGACGAGCATCCCGATGTCCTAGAAAAGTACCAGACGCGCTGGAAGTACGTCCATATCGACGAGTATCAGGACACGAACCACGCGCAGTACATGCTCGCGCGGAATCTCGCGGACGCTCACGACAACCTCTGCGTGGTCGGGGACGATGCACAGAGCATCTACGCGTTCCGCGGGGCCGATATCACGAACATCCTGTCGTTCGAGAAAGACTTTCCGGACGCGACGACCGTTCGTCTCGAGCAAAACTACCGTTCGACCGGGCGTATTCTGGCGCTGGCGGACTCGATCATTAAGGAGAACGATGATCAACTCGATAAGGAGCTCTGGACGGAGAACGACGACGGCGAGTACATCGCCCTCATGGAGTCGCTATCCGAGAAGGACGAGGCGAAGAAGATCGAACGCCGCATCCGTGACCTCCACGTCCGCGAGGGGCTGTCGCACGGGGACTTCGCCGTTCTCTACCGCACCAACGCACAGAGTCGACCGATCGAGGAGGCACTCCGAAAGGAGAACGTGCCGTACCAGGTAATCGGGGGAACGCCGTTCTACCAGCGGAAGGAGATCAAGGATGCGCTGGCGTACCTTCGCCTCATCGTGAACCCGAACGACACCGCCAACATCCAGCGGGTGATCAACTACCCCACGCGGGGTATCGGGCGGAAGACGCAGGAGCGGCTGCAGAATTTTGCCAATAAGCACGGGTTCACCCTGTGGCAGGCGATCGAGCGTGTCGAAGACATCGATACGTTGTCCACCCGTGCGAAGAATGCGGTCGAGTCGTTCCGCTTCCTGATCGCCAAGTATGCGTCGAAGGCGGAGAGTATGCCGGCGGATGAACTGGCACAGGAGATTATTCGTGAGGCCGGCCTGCTCAGCGAGCTCCGGAAGGATCACACGCGCGAGAATCTGATGCGCTGGGAGAACGTGCAAGATCTCGTCAGTGGAATCGCTGACTTTGTGGCCTCAAGCGACGATCCATCGCTCAGCGTCTTCCTGCAGGAAATTGCGCTGATGACGAGTCAGGACGAGGAGGACGACGCCGATCAGGTGACGCTGATGACGCTCCACGCGTCGAAAGGTCTGGAGTATCCGGTCGTTTTTGTGGCCGGGCTGGAGGAGGGACTTTTTCCGCTGGAGATGGCGGCGAAGGAAAAGCAGGACCTGGAGGAAGAGCGCCGCCTGTTCTACGTCGGCGCGACGCGGGCGGAGGAGTACCTTTTCCTGAGCTGGGCACGCAGCCGATACCGCTACGGCGACCGCGAGACCAAGACGCGGAGCCGATTCCTCGACGAGATCAATTCGGATGTCGTGCGTACCGCCGGCGGTGGCGAACTCGATCAGAAAAAGAACCGCTTCAAATCAAGCAGTGACGGCGGGTCCGATTCGTCGAATTATGATGGTGTCGATCCGCATTATTACCGACGCAACCTTCGGGATGGATCCGGCTCCGGCGCGTCAAATGGGAAGGAGCGGAAGCTGAAGCGCATCGAGCAGTCGTCCGGTGGCGGGCGTCGCGTGGTGTACGACGAGGGGCAGGGAGAAATCGTCCCGGGGGTCCGCGTCGAGCACTCGAAGTTTGGCGAGGGCAAAGTTCAGGATGTCGAAGGAAGAGGCGAAAAGGCGACGGCCGTGGTGTACTTCGGGTCGGACATCGGCAATAAAAAGCTGAAGTTGAAGTACGCCCGGTTGCGCATCATCGGGTAGATGCACACCGATGCAAGCTTATACGCCAAGGGTGCGCGTGCTTTGAGGTGGAGGGTAGAAATGAACGCATGAGCGAATGCGCCTGAAGTCCGAGACGCCTGATCCGGACGAAGATGTGGGTGGACGGATGGGACGTGTATTGTTGAGCATGGCGAGGTTTCCCCTTCCGTCGCCTGGCACGCGAAGGCGTGCCCGAAACAGCACCCATCCGACATCCGATGCGCTCCCATGTCTCCACGTTCATCCGTTGCGCTCCGCGTCGTCTCCGCACTTCTCGTCATGTTGGCGCTCACAACCGCTCCAGCCTGGGCACAGGATGGCTCCGATACGGGCGGAAGCGGAAGTGACGTATCAGGAAGTGACGTTGCCGGCGCGATATCCCAGTCATCCCGGATCGAGAATGCGACGTTCGCCAGTGACGCTGTCCAGCAGCGCGTGAACGCTATGGCCGTCGTTCTCCAGCAGCGTCTTGTCAGTGGCGCACAGCTGACATCCACAGGGTCGATCCGTATCACGGCGGCTCCGGCCCCGCTCCTTGCCGAATTGCTCTCCCGTTCGACGGATAACGAAGCGGCAATTGCATACGTCGCGGGTCAACTCGAGGCTTATGGAATCTCGGACGAGCACTCGGAGCGCCTGACGAAGGCTGTTGCCGGATTGATCGCTGGCGGTGAGGTCGAAGCCCCCGCGCTCGTCCGGGCCACGAACGCCTTTAACGAA
Source organism: Longibacter salinarum (assembly GCF_002554795.1). Classification (NCBI taxonomy): domain Bacteria; kingdom Pseudomonadati; phylum Rhodothermota; class Rhodothermia; order Rhodothermales; family Salisaetaceae; genus Longibacter; species Longibacter salinarum. Next base: position 90,770 of record NZ_PDEQ01000002.1, read on the forward strand.
CTGGTGGATGCTGCGCCGGCGTCCTTTCTGCTCGATCCGCCCGATTCGTTTATCGTCATTCAGGACGTGTTGACATCCCTTCTCGATGCATCGTCCATGTCTTAATCTGACGAGGCTGACGGTATGTACCGAACGGTTCCGTTGCACCGCTGCTGACGTGTAGCCGTGCCTTCCAGGTCGATGTCTTCACCCACTCCCTCGTCCTTTTCTCGTCCTGCGATGCGTGTGCTCCTGCTTTGCATCATCGTCATTGCTCTCGTCAGCCCTGCTGCCGTCGCGGCTCAGGACGCGCCCGAACGGAGCGACGAGCCGAGAGCAGATACGACGTCTGATGATACCCTAGCGGCGCTACGTGCGACGCACAGGCTTTCCAGTCCGGTAGAGCGGGGAGGTGTCGAATTGCCGGCCGCTGTTGCCGTTCTGCCCGGCACAACGATCAATACGCCCACGGCGTTTGGGGCGCGATGGGGACAGGTCTACGCGGGGGCATCGGTACAAGAGCGGATTCGGTACGCAGACTGGACCGATGGTGTGGTCACGATGGGGGCCGGCTTTGGGGATCCGGAAAAATGGGTCGGGTTGGACGTGACCCTGAACATCCTCGACACCTACACCGAGCTCGCGAAAGATCGATCCGTCAGCCTGAAGCTGCATCGGAGGCTTCCGGCGTCTGCGGCCATCGCCGTGGGATGGGAGAACATCTGGCACACCGAGGGGACGGACGGCGGCAGCAGTCCGTACGCCGTCGTCAGCAAATCCGCCCGACTGCACGACGGCGGGCCGTGGGTCCCGTTCGGGGTCATGGCCGCGAGCGTGGGCGTCGGAGGCGACCGGTTTCAGTCAGAAGGGGCGTTTCTCCGTGGGGACACGGGGGCGGGCGTCTTCGGAAGCCTTGCTGTCCGCCTGCTTCGTCCCGTCCACGCGATCGCAAACTGGACGGGTCAGGATCTGAGCCTCGGCATGTCGATTACGCCGCTACCACGCCTCCCGATCGTCATCACGCCTGCTCTGATGGATGTAACGGGTCGTGCAGGGGATGGCGTTCGATTCTCGATGAGCGCGGCGATCATCTATGATTTCAACGCGGGGTCGTAGCACGATATTCGGTCGGGGCGTGGTGGAGTCATGCCGTTCCGGCCGCTGCTGACGCCGTGTCCAGGATCCATTTCGCCGTTTGCATGCCGATCAGAACGAGGAAAATCCCGGCGAGCGTGCTAAGCGCGATATTAGCCAGTCCGCTGACCACGTGCCCACGTTGCATTAGTTGGAGGCTTTCCAGGGCATAGGTGCTGAACGTCGTGAATGCACCGATCATTCCGGTGAAGAGGAAGAGACCGAGTGCAGGGGAGAACGACGATCGCTCGGATACGGCCCATAATGCGCCGATGAGAAAACAACCGGCCAAATTGGCTGCTAGCGTTCCCCAGGGGAAGGAGGCGGGAACGTAGCGATGGACCAGTGCCGACACGCCGTGACGCATCAGGGCGCCAATCGCGCCGCCGGCTGCGATCAGTAGAAGGGAGCGCACAGAAGGGGCGAACGTTAAGAATTGGAGGCATCGAGAGGGAATCCCCTTACTCGATGTTCGCCTCCGTTGCTCCGAGAACAGCAAGCGTTTTCGCATCCTGGGCGAACGAGATGACGCGCGCGGTTGATATGTCCACCAGAGGTGAGATTGTGAGGTCAACTACGATTTCTGCCTCCAGTGGGTGAGAAACGAATGCCCGAACGAGACCGTCGTGTACCGGATTGGGGTCGGCTGTGTCCGGAGTCACGAGTGCAATGTTCAGCACGGCATCGGTGAAGGTTCCGGTTGCTCGGACGTCTACGGCGATTCGACCGCCGGGTCTCGGCGTTGCGTGCGCATGGAGACGAACGGGTGCGTGTTGACGAAGCACTCTGCCAACACTTCGCCGCGCGTGAAACTCGTCGGATCCGACAAATACGTCGGTGCCATTGACGATCATTTGTGGCGAGTAAATGTGCGACCCGAGGCTCTGCGCGTATCGCCGGTGGCGCTGGGTAAAGACGTCTAGAAGTGCGCGAGGCACATCATGCCCTGTGCCCGGGTGGCCGATATGGAAATCGAGCGTGTAGACGGGGCGTCCGTGCGATTGGGCCTCCCGCTGTATGCGCCCAAGCAGAGAATCGGCGGGGGGACAGGTGAGGCAGGACTCCGAGGTGAAGAGTTCAACGACGGCTACAGCCGTGCTTTGCACCGCATTTGCTTCCGGGGGAGCGGGCCGGGTTGCGAGAATGAGAAGTCCAAATAGCAGAAGAAACCCTACCACGGAGGCAGGGAGGATGTGATCGCGTAGCATGGGTCAGCCACCCGTCCGAGCAGGAGGTTATCGACGCCGCCAGGTAGCGGGACGGGCGGACACACCGTTCACCACAGCGGACTCTAGGACGTATGGCCCATGAATACCGCTGATGCGATAGAATGTCAAGAAATGACGAAGTGAGTTCGGCTGTTTACGCGGGGCGGATGTCACAAATTTGTGACTCGCCCCAGTTGATGGTGCGATCACGCCACGATGGATATCGGCCAGAGGGTTTGGAACTTATTCTTGTTCCTGTTCCACGTCGAGCGTCGCATGGCCGGGGCGGGCATCTAGATAATTCCTCATCGCCGTGAGGAAGGTCCGCCCGATCTGCTGACGATCGTTGGGAGCAAGATGGTTTTCTGCATCCGGTGCGTTGACCAGGACCAGCTCAAGGTTGTAGGGCTTGTCGGGGTCGGTTGCGGCGAACGCTAGATCGACGTAGCGAGGCTGTCCCCCGCGCTGGTGACGGAGGACACAGGCCTCCACCCCTTTCTCTGCCGCATAGTGTTGGGACTCGCTTTCCAAGTAATGCCAGCCGGGCGTGGCATCCGCAAAATCTTCGAGCAGTTCCAACGGCGTCGCCTTGGCGGTGGCGTCGGGCGTGAGAGCGATACGAAGGATTGTGTCCATCGGGGCTGCGGAAATTGAAGGAAGTCGGCAGAAGACAGAAGAGAACGGGGGAGTCCGGATACGTGGGCCGTCCCCCGTACAACGTGCGATTCCGCGGAGATCAATGCAAGCGCCTGCGACCAACGATGTCACCGGCTCTAGTTCTCCAACGGTCCCGTCTTCACGAGCAGACGGGCTTCGTGTTTCTAAAAAATGGCGTCTTGACTTGACATACGAAGCATTTCGTAGTATCCTACGAATGCCATCGTACTTCCCACGCCTCCCGCCCCGATGTCTGATCCCAACCTTCCTCTTCCTACGGATGCGGAGCTCTCGCTGCTACGCGTACTCTGGCGCGAAGGGCCGTCCACGGTCCGTCATGTGCTTGACCACGTCGATGAGGCCGGCTATACGACGGTACTCAAGCAATTGCAGATCATGCATGAGAAAGGGCTGGTGACGCGAGACGAGTCCAGTCGTGCCCACGTGTATGCCGCCGCAGTCGAGGAACGCGCGACGGAGCGGCGTCTCGTTGACGACTTACTCGATCGTGCGTTCGGCGGCTCCGCTAGCCGGCTCGTCGCACACGCAATTTCGGGCGATCGGGTCTCCGGCGAAGAGCTCGGGGCCATCCGCGAACTTCTGGACTCTCTACAATCTGATGATGCTGACGATGGAATCGATAATCAGTGATAGCCCGGTGATGCTCGACGCGTTTTCACTCTGGAGCGTCTGGTCGAAAGCCGCGTCGCCTCTGGGCGACCTGCTGATTCTGGCGGTATGGCAGGGCGCCGTGGTCGCTGCTACGGCCGTCCTTCTTCTGGCGCTTCTCCGTCACGTTCGGCCGATCTGGCGCTATTCCGTGGCGGTGTCGGCGCTTGTGCTAATGCTGCTCCTGCCGGTGGTGTCGAGCGGGTTGCAGACTGCGCCTCCGGTACCGCCCGGGCCCTCCGCAAACGCACCTCCGGCGCCTGCGCCGCCGACAGCGGTCCCTCCCGCTCCGAGCCCGCCTGATAATCCCGCTCCGTTTGAGGTCGGGGCCGATCAGGCTTCGCCTACGCCCGGTGAGTCGATCGCCCCCTGGGACGTGATGCAGTCCGCCGGAGCTGTGGTCGGAGCATTCGTTCCGCCTGAGATGCTCGCGCAGTGGGAGAGCGCGATTGATCGCACGGCACCCGTGTGGGTGGCGCTCTGGCTGGCCGGAGTGAGTCTTCTGGCGCTCCGCGTGACCGGAGGCATCTGGTGGATTCGGCGTCTCCGGGCGTCGGCACGCTCTTTACCTTACGACATGCAGTCCGTTGCCGTGCAGGCTGCGCAGCGAGCCGGCTTCGACGAAGCCATCGCCGTGCGCCGGTCCAAGCGCATTGAGGTTCCGCTCGTGTGCGGATGGTATCGTCCGATGATCGTACTGCCGGAGTCCCTCATGGCTACCTGCGATCGTGAGGAGCTCGAAGCTCTTCTCGTGCACGAGTTGTCGCATGTTCACCGGCACGACGTGATGGTCGGTTGGCTTCAGGCTGCGGCTGAGACGCTCCTGTTCTTCCATCCGGGCGTCTGGTGGTTGTCGAAGCAGGTTCGTCGTGAACGTGAGCATGTTACCGATGACCGCGTCGTCGAGTCGGGCATTGAGCCGCTGACGTATGCTCAGGCACTCACCCATGTGGCAGAGCAGGCTCTTCTCCAGCGACCGGCGCCGGGTGTGGCGCTGACACCGGCGGCCAGCGACGGGGCGCTGCTTCATCGTATTCGGCGGATGGTAACGCAAGGTCAGACGGAGCCGGTCCGTCGGTCATCTCTTCTGTGCGCTGCAGCGACACTCCTTCTGGTCCCTCTTCTTCTTGTTGCGTGCTCATCTCAGAAGCCGTCGACGGAGACAACAACGGAGGAGGTGATTACATCGACCGTCGTGATTCCACATGGAGAGGTAGATACGATGCGCTCGGGAACGGTCGTGGTCGATTCGGTGATTGTCCGCGACAGCGACAGGGAGGAGGCACGCCGGTTTATCATTCGAAAAGACACGTCCTGGGTGGCGCAGGTTGACTCGATCGCTCGTGCAGCAGCGCGCATCGATACAGCAGCCCTCCGCGCGCAGGTGAAGGCGTTCGATCTAGACATGGATCGTCTGCGCACGGTGATCCGCATGTCGATCGAAGAGGTGAATACAGATAGTCTCATCGAACGCAGTCTCCGATCTCTGGAAGGCCTCGATACGCTTCAGCTCCCGCGTCTCATGCAACTCGATAGTCTGAGTGGACCCCGGATTTTTCGCTTCCAGCGTATGGGGGACTCACTCCGAGCGCTTGGAATGGAGCAGGACGTGGAGGTTCTGCGCGAACATGCAGAACACCTGCGGCGGGAGGCAAAACGAATGGAGCAACGCGCTGAGCAGATGGCTCGAGAAGCGGAAGAGGCGCAGCGCCGACGGCAGGAGGAGCAGCGCGAGCTGGAACGCGAGCGAGAGCAACAGAAGAACGATTCAAATAGCCGGAAGTAGGCGAGCTGCCCCTCTCGGTTACGGGCGGCAGTATTCCGCCGTAGAAGCTACGGCGTGGATCTCGACGGTTGCGCCGCTCCGGATCACGTACTCGCTCGTCCCGACCTCGTCCGTATTTGGATTCCAGTCATACGTATAACCGAGCCGCGTCCACGGATAGCCATTTGGCCCGTAGGACGCGGCTCGAGTCGTTTCCATCCAGCGCACGTGCGACGTATCCACCTCGATCGCCGTGGCCGGTCGAGGAGTCGAGAGTTCACACTCTCGATCTGTAATCTCCGGGTCCGGGCAGGGACGGCGAAGGTCGTCAGGGCGAACCCACATCTCGACGAATCGCGTGTATCCGACGTCGGGTGGAAGACCAAGAACCTGCGCCAGACGCACATTCAGCGCCCGGCCCGAAAGCGCGCTCGTTCGGCAGAAGGACTGCAATTCCGGCACGAGCGTCACCCAGACGACGTCCGCCGATCGAATGGTGTCGCCGGGAGCCACGTCCCCGTATTCGGCCGTCCAGGTCGCAACGCGAACGTGAGATGGCTCGTCCCGCGTACCGGCCGGTCGTCGCCGCAATTTCGATACGTACGGCCTCACGGGTGTAAGTTCGACCGATATTTCCGATGCCTCGGCCGTTTTTGCATCCTCAATTGCGGCACGGTACTGCTTCTTGAGTTCCGCGTTATTCTCGCTCGGGCGTACGGGTGTCGTCGCGCACCCGGACACGAACAGAAGGAGGACGAGGACGGCGGCGAAACGACATGGACGGCACACTGCACACACGGAATGTTATCGGCCGAGGAAGAAGTAGAGGATGACGCCCAGGACGGGCATAAAGATGATGACGAGGGCCCATATGACTTTGTTGGCCGCGCTTCGGCCGCGGTCGCCGATGAGGTCCACCAGCGCGACGATGTCCAGAATAATGACGAGCGTTCCGCAAATCCCCCAGCGCGGTTGCTGGATCCGGTCGATCAGGTTCGTCCCGCAACCGGAGAGGGTCACCATAGCGAGCACGGCCATTGACCACAGCGCGGCTTTCTGTTGCGCGAAGCGATCAAGGAAGGTGAAACGCGTCGTTGACGGAGTGGAAGTAGATTCGGTCATATCTCCAGCGAAGTATGGAAGGAAGCGTCGGCGAATGTGGTAAATAGACGCTGCACGCCGGTAGAATGATACAGCCGGCTTGAAAATGTATAGATCGCAAAGAGAATCGACATCGTCTTCAGAGGATGCCGTTCGACGGAACAGGGTAAAAAGCGAATGGGTTCGCATGTCCTGCCTATCGTCAATACATCGTGTCATCCCTCGCCGCGCCTGCAACCTATGCGTATCGGCCACCTCGAATTCGGCGACCGACCTCTTTTCCTGGCTCCCATGGAGGATGTCAGTGATCCGCCGTTCCGCATTCTCTGCAAGCGGTACGGGGCGGACATGCTGTACACGGAGTTCGTGTCGTCGGCGGGCCTTCTGCATGACGTCGAGGGATCGCATCAGAAGCTCGAGATTTTTGACGAGGAGCGGCCCATCGGCGTTCAGGTTTGGGGAGGCGAAATCGACGAGGTGCGGCGAGCCACTCCGTTGGTCGACGCCGTGGATCCGGACGTGATTGACATCAATTTTGGCTGTCCGGTCCGAAAAATCGTATCCAAGGACGGCGGCGCGGGTGTTCTCCGTTGCCTGCCAAAGATGGAGAAAATCACAGCGGCGGTCATCGAGGAGGCCAATCGGCCCGTAACGGTTAAGACGCGGCTCGGTTGGGACGAGGACTCGATTCAGATCGTAGACGTTGCTCGCATGCTGGAGGATCTGGGCATAGCCGCGCTAACGGTCCATGCGCGGACCCGGGAGCAGAAGTACAAGGGCGAAGCGCGTTGGAAGTGGCTGCGCAAGATCAAAGAGGAGGGCGTGCGCAACATCCCACTGGTCGGAAATGGCGACGGCCTCGATCCGGAGCGTATCGACAAGATGTTTGACGAGACCGGCGTTGATGCGGTCATGATCGGTCGGGGCGCCATTGGCAACCCCTGGATTTTTCGCGACGCGAAGGTCTACATGGAAACGGGAGAGGTTCCGCCTCCGCCGTCGTGGGAGGAGCGCGTACAGGTCGTCGCGGAGCACCTGTCCATGAAGTGCGAATGGCTGGGCGAGCGTACAGGCGTGCTCGAGATGCGGAGAAACTACAGCGGCTACTTTAAGGGCTTCCGCAACGCGTCGAAGCTCCGCCACCAGCTCATGCAGCCGAAGACGAAGGAGGGCGTCCTGGAGGTCATGCTCAATTTCAAGCCGGACGCCCCGGACATTCAGATTCCTTCTGCGCGCCTGCCGGACCGTCCGACGAAAACCAAGAAGGCCACGCTTCCTTCCGGGGACGGCGCGCCTGCGTCGAAGAAGGTCGACCCGGCAGCAGCCGGACTGCCAACGTCGAGCTGAGAGCCTTTGTGCTCCCTCCGTCGGAACGTTTTTCAATCACCGTCTGGGCACAACACGATCGTAACGGGTGTGGCGAACCACCGTGCGTCGCGGGTCAATTCAAGCTCATCGCATGTGATGATGAAGCTCGAATCTTATGACTCGACGACGATGTGGTCACCATGAGCTCAAAGCCATCCCCGTCTGACGCGCCGGTCTCATCTGTGGCACGGAATACGGAAACGAGGCCAACCACGGACGAGCCGACGTCAAACTTTTCCCTTTCTGCCGCCGCCGTTGCCGGACTCGGTGCAGGTCTTGTCTTTCTGTTGCTCGAACTTCTGGCCAGTGCCTTGGGGGCGGGAACGCCGATCGGGCCTGCTCGCGCAACCATCAAGGATGTTGTTGACCTTACCCCTGGGCAGTACACCACCAGAGGCTTCATTAGTACGCTCGCGATTCACTTTGCTCTCTCGCTGGCCGCAACGGCGGTTCTCGCGCGGCTCGTTCATCACTGGAAAACCTTCATAGCAATTATCATCGGTGGGGCCTTTGGTGGATTTCTCTACACGGCCAATGTGGCCTTGACGTGGACGATTGCTCCAGATATTGCGATCGGTGGTAAGTTGGCCCTCATCGCGAACTACATCATTTTTGGAGCTGCGGCCGCACTGATTTACAAGGTCCTTCAGCACCCAGATGACCGCGAGCCAGCCGACGGGACGGCATATTGATCGGCGGATTGATTTCAGTGCACGAGTGAACGGAGGTTGGTCCCGCAGAAGACCGCGAAAGGCAAGCGCCGGATTTGGAATCGTTCGTGGGCGGGTGAAATGAGCACGTCATGGCGACAACCCTTGTGAATGTCTGCATGCGGTTCGTACCATGTGCGGTCCATGCTCTCCCCGACCTACACTGCCGACCTATCGATGAGTGACGCTCCCCGGTACTGGACGCCCGAGTTCGTAGAAGCCTTCGTTCAGGCAATCAATTCGGACAACGAATTCCAGGAGACGGCCTCGGGATTCTCCAATACGATCGAACTCCGCTGCTTCGATACGCCGAGTGGCGAAGACGTCGCGGCCGCGTACACATTCGACGACGGCAAGATCGTAGACGTGGATCTCTGGATCGACGACGCCCCGTCGAGCGACATGCGTGACGAACCGTTCGACAAATCCGTGATGATGGCCCGGGCGTCGGCCCCGTACGACATGTGGGTGAAGATGGATAAGGGAGAAATCGGAGCGATGCAGGCGCTCACGTCCCCCGATTACAACATCGACGGGTCAACGATCAAGATCATGTCGAACATGGGCGTCTTCCGAGGGCTGAACGAGGTAGCAGCTAAGATTGACAAAACGTACTAAAACAGGGTCAATGTGGAACCCGCGGTCGGACTGTTCGTCGATTGCGACAACCCGGCCGTGCTGATTTTCCGCCGTATCGACGGTGGACTCACACCGACTCGAACTGGTCTTATCACTGAACGGATCGACCGACGATGAGCGACGACTCCAGCCCCAACATCAACATCACGCGTGGCAGCCGATCGCGCCGACGAAAATCATCGGCCAATGGCTCCTCGAAATCGTCGTCCTCTTCTGGAACGAGCGTGAATTTCAGCGACGTTGCCACGGCGGCTGCGACAGGCGTACGGAATGCCTGGCTCGCAGGCCTAGGCGCGCTCTCATACGCTGAAACGGTGAGTGCCCAGGTCTTCGACAGTCTTGTGCAAGAGGGGAAGACGTGGGAGCGATCACGGAGAGAGACGCAAGAGGCCGTGAAGCGGAAAGTGGACGAACTTCGACGCGGGGGAGAACAGGCCGCGGAGTCAGCACAGGAGCAGGTGCGTGACGAAGTGGGCGACGCGCTCAACCGAATGGGTGTGCCGACGCAGACCGAGATGGAAACCCTACGGTCGCAGGTCGATGATCTGAACGATAAGATCGACCGATTGACAAAAGCTCTGGAGGAGAAACAGAAAGCGGACGACGCGTGATCAGTGCGTCCTCTATTTAATGGAAACGATAAGCGCCGGAGCGAACGACATCGCTCCGGCGCTTTTGTATGCTGGCGACCCGGATGTGAGCTAAGTACATCTAACCATAATCGGTACTCAGGTCATCCCCTCACTGTCATCAGCCGGCTCATTTTCGGGTGGCGTCGTGGAGGGAGCGGTATCGCCTCGGTTCTCACCGAAGGATTCGACGATCTGGTCGAACTCCTCTTCAAAGCCTTCGAGGATCGTTCCTGGATCTGGAATGAGTCCGTTGTCGCACGCGATGCCGAGCCGGACTTCGCCTGCGTAGCTGAAGATGCTGATGCCCAGCCCGATGTTGCCGGCTCGGGGCACCCAGGGCATGATGTGCTGTAGCCGGTGACCTTTCATGTGGAGAATCTTGCGGGGGCCGGGCACATTTGTGAGAACTGCGCTGGCTTTGCTGCTGAAGAGGCGGACGGCCTGCTCCTCGAGCTCATTCGGGAAGTAGCCGAGGACCTCCAGTATGCCGAACGCCGCTGCCGCCTCAGAGGATGCCTTGATTTCATCCATCTGCTGTTTCACGCTAAGCACGCGCTCCGTGCGGTCCCCGAGGCCGACCGGGAGGTCAACGTAAACGAGGCCGAAGCGATTGCCAAGGTCGAAGGCATCCTCGATCGGTCGCAGGTTGACGGGAATCATTCCACGAATTGAGATGCCGTCCGTTGGGTCGCCGTGCTGCTCCAGGTAGTGGCGAAGCGCGCCGGCGACGGCCCCCAGGAGCACATCGTTGACTTTGGCGTCGATCGCGCGACCGGTTTCCTTTACGACCTCCAAATCGATCGGCCCCGACCATGCGGCATTCTGCGCGACACCGAGGTTGCCTTTGATTCGCGTATCAGAGTCGGCCCCGATCAGAGCAAGCTTCGAGAGGGCTGCGCCGAGGCTCAGTCCCTGCTTGGCGCGGTGCGTGATTCGACTCGGGTCGACGATCGAGTGAGCGCCCTCGTTGATCAGCACGCTGGCTGCGTCCGCTGCCTTTTTGGCGGCATTGAGTGGAGCGCGAATCAGGCTGGGGAGCCGGCTGCCGGACTTCGCTTTTGGAAAGCGTGACGGATCGAAGTATTCGTCCGTCAACGACAGGAGGACCTGAACGAGTGCGATTCCATCCGCAATGCAGTGATGGATGCGAGCGATCACGGCACTGCCGCCAGCGTAATCCTCGATGAGCTCAAGGTCCCAGAGCGGCTTGTTGCGGTCCAGCGGCATGCTCATCAGCTCACTGACATGCTCTTGCAGCTCGTGCTTCCCCGCATCGCCAGGTAGGGCTGACCGACGCACGTGTTGGGTCAGGTCGAAGTGTGGGTCCAGCTCCCACTGCACGCCACTGCTCGACGGGCGAATTCGTTGGCGAAAGCGTGTGAAGCCGACGAACCGTTCTGCAACGATCTCTCGCAGTGTGGCGAGATCCATCGGGTCCTCCAGGACGAGGACCGACGTGATCGTCATCAGGTTGGTGGGCTCGTCCATGCGCAGCCAGGCGGCGTCGACGCCGGACAGCGGTTCGTAGTCTTTCATCAGATGCGGCCGTCGAGAAGCGAGAGGCAAACGGAGAACCGGTGGGAGCCCGATTCGGAGAGGTCACACGGCGCAGACAATAAAGACCCTTATTCCCACGGTCAAGTGAATAGAAAGGTAACACGTAGCACGGACGGACACAATCAGAGAAGGCGTGTTCGAATATGTAGCGTGGAGGACGCTGCCTGATGAATGCGGAGACGCTGTACCCAAACGCAAAAGAGGAGCGATCCAAGACGCCTTCAAACAGGCCGTCTCCGATCGCTCCTCCTTCTGCCGCCGGGGCGGGTGGGGCTTACCGGCGTGGGGGGCTCGAGGTATCGAGTGCAATGTCACCGATACGTACCTTCAAAACTCGCGCCAGAAAAGCGGAAACATCAGATTGCTCCGCGATAATCTTCGACGTCGGCTTGCAGCTACCGTGACCGGCCTTGGTTCCACGCGCAACAGAACCGGTTCATCGCCACGCTGTGCCCCTGTACACGAGCAGCGAACGTGTACGAATGCGCCGGTACGACTCGATCATCGGTGTTGGCCGTGATGATGAGCGTCGCCGGGTAGGCGGGTCCGTCCTCGACATTGTGAAGGGGAGAGTATGCGCGGAGATCGTCGAACTGCTCTGGGTCATCTGACGAACCGTATTCGGGTACCCCTGCCCAGCCAGTGGTAAATTTGTGATACCGAAGCATGCCCAGAACGCGGTCAGAGACGATCGCAGCGCCGAAGAGGTTTAGGTTCTGGACCAGTGAGGCGCCGGTGAGCAGGCCGCCGTTCGACCCTCCGGCAATGACCAATTTCTCGCTGGAAGTGTAGTCTTCGTCAATCAAATACTGCCCGGCGGCAGGAATTTCATCGAAGCCGTTCGGCTTGTTCTCGAGCATGCTGGCTTCGTGTCAGGTCTGGCCGCACGCACCACTGCCGCGCAGATTCGTTACGGCGTAGCCGCCTCCCATTTCTAGCCAAAGGAGCCTTCCGACGTAGAAGCTCCGGGTGAGACGTATGTTGAACTTGCCGTACGCATACATGAGCGTCGGGTTGGATCCATCCAGCTCTAGTCCCTTTCCGTGAACGATAAACATCGGGACTCGCGTGCCGTCCTTGCTGGTGTAGAATGCCGCTTTACGGCATAACGGTCGGCATCGAATCCAGAGATTTCTGGCTTGAGGAAGACCTGCTCGCTTTGCACGCTGAGATCGGCATGGTAGATCGACGTGGGGTGCGTATACGAGTCGAAACCGTAGTAGACATGATCCGACATCGGAGAGGCGGTCATGCGGGTGATGCTACCGATGGCGGGAAGCTCGACCTCTCGTTCCTGCAAGCCATCCAGGGCATGGACGGTCACTTTCGCTTTGACGTCATCGACTGCAGGCACGACGAATTGGTCACCCGCTCCACGTTCTGCAGGACGGCGTTCGTCTCCGGAACGGGCGTCGCGATTCCTGATTCCGGTTCACGGGTGTCGAGCGAAACGAGACGCTTGTTGGGTGCACCATCGTTCGTCAGAAGCACGAACGTCGGCCCGTTCTTCCCAACGAACCCATAGCTCGCTTCCGAGACGCATAAGACGCACGAGGTCCGTTCCTCGATGACATACAAAGACATTCCGGTTTGAAATCAACCGGTCCGGTAGCTAGCAGCGAACCGTGAACCGTGAACTGTGAACCGTGAACCCTGACCCTATTCCCCGCCTTGCATGCGAAACAGGGCTTCGTCCATCGCCCAGACGCCTGGAACGAGAATAGCGAGTCCGATCAAGGAGGCAACGGGCGCCCAGATGACCAGTCCACCGATGACGCCGAGCACGCCGCCGAGGTACTTGATGTAATTGAGCTGTTCGTTCGTCGTGCGTTTTAGGAGGTTCTCAAGCTGACGCTCGTCGTAGGCGCGGACGTTGTCCAGAACGATCTTCTGGATATTGATCGATTCCACGAAGCGGAGCACGAGTTGGGTGAGCAGGACCTCGATCTCATCGGCGCGGCGCTCGAGTTGTTCGGGCACATGGTCGAGATACGGCATGGCCTCGTCGAGGATGGGACCGACGGCATCCGGGAGTTGGCCAACGGCTTCATCGAGCCGCTTCTGAAAGGCTTCCTCCCCAACTGTTCGATAGACACGGAGTGCGAGGCCAGGCAGTCCCTCACCGACGTTCTTCTCGATCTGCGCTTCCGTAAAGTCCACGATGCGCTCACGCACTTCCGGAGACGAGAGAACCTCGCGGAAGTAGTCCTCCAGCAGCGTCTTGAGTTCGGCGCGAAAGACCGGGTCCTCCGTCACGTCCCGCGTGATGGAGAGGGCGAGATCCCGATAGCGCGATGTGAGATCGCTATCGTGAATCTTCTCGATGATGATCTCCTCGTTAATCAGCTCGTCGGACACGGCCTGTGCCAATCGCCAGGCTACGCGCTCACGCTGAGCAGGAATGACGCCCTGGCCCACCAGCGGACGCGGCTCCCTGGGCTGGAAGAGCATCGTGAGCGCGAGCCAGTTGGTCAGAAAACCGATCAGGCCGCTGACCGACGTGATGCGAAGCAGGCCTTCGACCGTGATCGTGTGGCCCCAGACGGTGAGTTCGGCGCCCGGGAAGTCCCAGACGAAGGAGGTACCGAACACGCCCAGTAGGATCCACGGAACGGCGCGAAGGATCGGCAGCCAGCGAGCGTAGCTGCCCGTACGACGCGGCGGCTCCTCCACCGCTTCCGCCTCCTCGTCCGGGCGAGGCATGTGTTTCTGGACCGTTGCGACCAGCAGGCGGCGAAGGCGCCCCGTCCGCGTCGCTGGTACGGGGAACAGAGCGGAGGACGGTGCCGACGGGTCACCAGCCGTCGACTCGGAAGAGGACGCGCCCGCCTCCGAGGATGCAATATCCGGTGCCGATGATGTATCGTGATCCGCCATCTACGAGAAATGAGACCAAAAGAAGGGCACCGTGAACCCTAGCTACCGGACGGTTTCACGGGTGCCTGCGTCGCGTCCACATCCCCCGGCGCAGATCCTCCCGAATGCGTAGGCATGTGGGCGTGTGGGGGCGTGTGGGGGCGTGTGAGGGTTTGTCATTTTTCGACGATAACGCCTTGTTTTCGAGACGGATGAGACCCTACGAGGCCCGTTTCTCAAAGTCGCCCCAAGACGTACCGTATTAAAATCAAACGGTCCGGTAGCTAGCCTTGAACCCTGAACTCTGAACCCTGAACTCTGAACCCTGAACCTTGAACCCTGAACTAAAACACTTTAACCAGTGTCATGTCGTCTAGGTACCGGTTCGGATTCTCCTGCAGATCGCGCAGGAGTTCGTTCGCCTGCACTGCGGCAGAGTCCAGTCGGTTGTATAGGCTCGGGTCGTTGATCAGGCGGCCGGCCGTGCCGTCGCCGTTATTGATCTTGTCGGTGATCTCACCCAGATTCGTCGTCGAACGCTCGAGGTTGGCGAGGTTGCGATCGAGCTTGTTGAGCGACCGGTTCAGGCGCGCCATGATTTCGCCGAGGTTGTTTTCGGACAGCGAGTCCTCGGCGGCCTGAGTCTCACCCGAGAGGCGGCGCAGATCAGCCGTTACAGCTTCCAGGTTCTCGATCGTGTTGCCGAGGGCTTCGTCGTCCGTGGCGCGCTCCAGGTTGCGGCCCGTTTGCTCGAGTGCGCTGATGAGCTGGTTCAGGTTGCTCGTCGGATTGCTGACCTTTTCGCTGAGCGCCTGCATGGCTATGCTCGCGTCGGTCAGGGTCGAGTCGGCACGCGAAACGAGGCGAGGACCGGCGTCCGATAGCTGTTCGAGGATGCCACCCTGCGGCGGGCCAGGTAGCGTGGAGCCGGGCTCGACAGGCGGGTTGCTGGCGGGGCCCGGAGTAATCGCCAGTTTCACTCCGCTGAGGGCGCTGAATCCTGATGCTTCTGCAAACGAGCCCTGCGGGACCTTCACGTCTTCCTCCACGCGGAAAATCACGCGGACGACCTGGTCGCTGAGGTCCAGCTTTACGCTCTCGACCGTGCCGATATTCACGCCCTTCATCTGGACGGGGTTACCGGCAACGAGGCCACCGGCATCCTGAAACTCCGTCTGCAGCGCATAGCTGCTTTTGAAGATCGGGACGTTCTGTAAAAATCGGAGTCCGACAAAGAACACGATCGCTGCGACGACGATCGAGAGGCCGACCTTAATTTCTTTACTGTAAGTCATGCGGGAAGTCCGCGAACGAACGAGTGCGGGAGAGTCGAAGAAGGTGAGATAGCGGTACAGCCTGCTTATACCTGTCCACGTTGAGAGGCTGTGGCACGTAGCGGATCGCCGACGTGGTACTCGTTGGCTTTGACGAACCGGTCGAGAATCTCATCCGGCTTTTTGTGGATGTCGTCGACCGGGCCGACCCAGTGCATGTGGCAGTTGTGGAGAAACGCCGCACGATCGGCAATGGCGAAAACGGAGTGCATGTCGTGCGTCACGACCACGCTGGTCACGTTAAGCTCGTCGGAGAGCTGAGTGATGAGCTCGTCGATCGTGTTCGACGTTTCGGGGTCAAGGCCACTCGTCGGTTCATCGTACAGGATGTACCGCGGTTCCAGCGCGATCGCCCGGGCCAGGGCGACACGCTTACGCATGCCCCCGGACAACTCCGACGGTTTTTTGGGCCCGACATCTGGCATCCGGACCAGTTCGAGGCACTCGAGAACGCGTTCGCGAATCTCCTCGTCTGACTGCGAGGTGAAGTAGTTTAGCGGGAAGGCGATATTCTCGAATGAGGTCATCGAATCAAACAGAGCGCCGCCCTGAAAGAGTACGCCGAAATGCTTTCGGACCTCGCGGAGCTCTTCGTATGGAATGGCGCCGATATCGATGTCGTCGACGAGGACCCGGCCCTTGTCCGGCTTTAGCAGTCCGACCAGGTGCTTCATAAGGACGCTTTTCCCGGAGCCGGATCGCCCGATGATGGCGATCGTCTCACCATCTTCGATTGTAAGGTCGACGTCCTCAAGAACGTCGAGGTCGCCGAAGCTCTTGTATAAGTTTTCTACCTCAATCATGCAGCAAGGGGTACAGCGAGCGAGAGCACGGGGAGAGTCAGAGAAGCGTAACAGCCAGGAAGAGATCCGCGATCAAGATAAATACACAGCTCTGGACGGCGGCCTGCGTTGTAGCGTCGCCTACACCTTCAGCGCCACCGGTTGTGTAGTACCCTTTGTAGCAGGCGATGGACGTGATAATGAAGCCGAAGGTAAAGGACTTAATTAGACCAAAGAATGGATCGAACGGCTTAAAAAATTGACGCGCGCCGTCGATGAATTCCTGAGCACTGAGAAAGCCTCCGACGTGTCCAATCATGACGCCGCCCCCGATACCGATCAGGCAGGCCGCGACGTAGAGTACCGGGAACATGATGATACCGGCCAGCACGCGCGGAAGGATGAGAAAGCTAATCGAGTTCAGCCCCATCGCTTCCAGGGCGTCGATCTGCTCCGAGACCCGCATCGTGCCCAGTTCAGCCGCGATGCGAGCGCCGACACGACCGGCCAGGATAAACCCTGTGATCACGGCGGCGAGCTCTAGCATCATCGAAGGGACGACGATGGAGCCGATAATGGTGTTAGGAATAAAGGACGCCTCCAACTGGTAGGCGGTCTGGACGGTCAGCACCGCGCCAGAGAACGCCGCTGCCAATGCCGTAATCGGAAGCGAGTCGATCCCGATGCGCACCATCTGCGTGACCAGGTTTCCCCAGTACGTCCGAACCTCATCAAGCGACGAAAAGGCACGGGTGAGCAGCAAAATGTAGCGCCCGAGCGTGTAGAACGGGGCAAGGAGACGATCGGCCACCAGACGCGTGAGATTAAGAGCAGAAAATGAAGGGATGCCGTGCCGTCAGGCGAATGCACTTCGGCGTACAACGTACACGTTAACACGGACGGCGACTTCATCCCGTGCCGTGAATACGTTGCAAAGGTGCCGGTATGATGCGGTTGAGCTGTTACAATCGTGCGCCGATCCACCAGGCAGTGACACAACGTTGGCAGATCTGGCGCGTAGACTGACGTTGTGCGCCGGACGTGCCCGACCAGGTTTCTTGCTTTGGCTGTGTACGGCATTCTGTATCAACTGTCACGCGAGCGTCTTGGTTCGTCATCCCAGCGCGCTCGATTTTCGTTGCTCTGATCGATCCATTCGTCAACCATGGCCAAGAAATCCATTCTGTACGTCTGCCAGGAATGCGGACACGAAGCTCACAAGTGGATGGGCAAGTGTCCCGGCTGCGGGGCGTGGAATACCATGGTCGAGGAAACCCCGAAGTCGCAAGTGAAAGCCCGCGTGCCGAAAGGGGCATCAAAAAAGAAGTCCGCCGGGTCCAATGGTTCTCGCGGAGGATGGGGGGCCAACCGGACAACCAATGCGGACATCAAGCGTCTGACGGAGATTGAGTTGACGGAGGAGGCACGCCTTCGCACGGGCATTGTGGAGTTCGACCGCGTGATGGGCGGCGGCATCATGCAGGGCTCGTTCAGCCTGATCGCCGGGGATCCCGGCATCGGAAAGTCGACGCTGATGACCGAAATGGGACGCTACCTCCCGAATCACACGATTCTGTACGTGACAGGCGAGGAGTCGAAGCGGCAGGTGAAGCTGCGGGCTCAGCGCCTTGGGGTCGACTCGGAAAATCTCCTTCTGCTTTCGGAGACGAATGTGGAGGAAATCAGCTCTGCCGTCGAAGACGTGGAGCCAGACATTCTCATTGTCGACTCGATTCAGACGATCTACCGTCCCGATCTCTCCAGCGCGCCGGGCTCGGTCAGTCAGGTGCGCGAAAGCACCGCCTCATTGCTCAAAATCACGAAGGAACTGGAGTTCTCTACGTTTCTCGTCGGTCACGTCACAAAGAAAGGCACGATCGCCGGCCCCCGTGTGCTTGAGCACATGGTCGACACCGTCCTGTACTTCGAGGGCGACCGGCATCACGCGTATCGTATTCTGCGCTCGGTCAAAAACCGATTCGGCGCGGCGAACGAGATCGGCGTGTTCGAGATGCGTGAGTCCGGGCTCCGGGAGGTGCAGAACCCAAGCGAAATTTTTCTCTCGGAGCGCGGCTATGGGGTCAGCGGCTCGACCGTCGTGTGCTCGATGGAGGGGACGCGTCCTGTGCTCGTGGAAATCCAGTCGCTGGTGACACCGAGTAGCTACGGGACGCCGCAACGCACGGCCACCGGATTCGAGTACAAGCGGCTGCAGATGATTCTCGCTGTGCTGGAGAAGCGATCCGGCCTCGCCTTCAGCGATTACGACGTGTTCATCAACGTGGCGGGCGGTGTGAAACTGGACGAGCCGGCCGTTGACCTCGGCGTGGCCGTGGCCGCGGCCTCCAGCTTTAAAGACGTGCCGACGGATACGGGCAGCGTGTTAATTGGCGAGGTGGGGCTCGGTGGCGAGATTCGAACCGTCAGCCAGGTCGAACCCCGGCTTAAGGAGGCGGCAAAGCTTGGCTTCGAGCGCGCCGTTATTCCACAGAACAACCTCGACCGCATCACGGTCGACCTCGACATCGATGTTACCGGGGCGAAGACGCTTCGCGATGTCGTTGATATGGTTTTGTGAGGTTTGGGGTTTGAGGTGTGAGGGATGTGGGAGGGGGAAAGGGCGAGGGAGAAAGGGAGAAAGGGGGTGGAATTACCGCGATTTTGTTGGCTTCGGGGCCACGGTCTGGAGGAGGCGGAGGCATGACGACTCGAGAAATCGACGCGTCACCCTGTCGTCGGCAGGACTTAGAAGTCGACAATGTGACACCGACGCAGGGGGATTTCGGAGTGCAGGTCCCGTTCAGGTCGGGCGGAATGTTGCTTGCTCCCATACTATAACTGCAAACACGCTGTGAGTGAACTGCGAATCGATCGGCTCAGAGGGTCATGACGGTAGCTAACCTGGAAGACCTCTTCATCGAACAGGTTCGTGATCTCTACAACGCGGAAACGCAGGTGCAGAAGACCTACGAGCGCTGGTCTAATGCGGCTCAGTCCCAGCAATTGAAGACGCTGCTATCTGACCGGATCGAGCAGGCGTCCCGTCGCATGAATCGGTTACAGCAGATCTGTAACGCGATGAACGTCGAGCCGACCGGCGAGAAATGCCACGGAATGGAAGGGCTCCTCAAGGAAGGGACTGAGTACATTCAGGAGTCGGAGCCAACCGCTGTCCGCGATGCGGGGCTGATCGCCGATGCTCAGCGCGTCGAGCACTACGGAATCGCCGGGTACGGGTGTGCCCACACGTACGCGGAGCGACTCGGCATGGATGAGGCGGCACAGGCACTTGAGAACAATTTGGACGAGAGCTCGGAGATAGACCAGCGGATGACGAACCTCGCCAAGGGTCTATTGAATCCGAAGGCCGAACCCTCGACTGCATAAACCGCGCGTGACGATCCTTAACCTTCGCCCGCTCCAAGCTGCTTTGCCAGCAGACGGGGCGGGTGTTTTGAGTTCATGGTTCAAGGTTCAGGGTTCAAGGCTAGCTACCGCACAGTTTGACTTCATTCGTATGTCTACGAAAAACGGATCTCGTGCGTCTCATGCGTCCTGGAAACGAGACGTTATCGTCGAACATGACGCACTCACACACTCCCATACCCACATACTCCCATCCATCTCCGAGCAGCCGCGCCTAGGAATACTGAAATGACACACGCTCGAATGAACGTGTCCGGTAGGTAGGGTTCAGGGTTCAAGGATACATTCACACCTTAACACCTCAATATCTTGACACTTCAACACCTCCAAACCTACACGCGTGTTTTCACGCGTTTGAGCTTGGGGATCACGTCCCGGCCGAGGCGCTGAACTTCCTCCAGCATCGGGGAGCATTGCAGAAGCACGAGGTCGAGGCCGACATCGGCGTATTCCTGTAACCGATCCACGATCTGCTCCGGGGTGCCAACGAGGTTCGGGCGCAGGCCCCGGTTCGACACCGAGTAGTCCTTGAGGTCGATCTCTGAATCCAGCTTCGAGTTCTCTACGAAGTCGTCGTAGCTATCGTAGCCTTCGGACTCGTAGTCGATGGTCGTGATGCGATCCAGCTCGGCCTGCGCCTCCTCTTCCGTGTCGCGGCAGATTACATACGCCGCCATTCCGAATTGCATATCATCGGAGTTGTAGCCTGCCTCCGCGCGACGTTGGCGCATGTCTTCGATGTCGCGACCGATTTTCTCGGGTGAGCCGCCGTGCATGAGATAGTGATCGCAGTGGTTGGCGATCATCGTGCGTCCCTCGTCGGACCCGCCTCCCGCATAGATCGGCACGCCGCGCGGTTGAACCGGCTTCGGCTCCAGAATCGCGTCTTCAATCGTGTAGAAGTCGCCGTCGTACGAGAACGTGTCCTCCGTCCACAGCCCGCGCAGGATCTCGACGAACTCTCTGGACCGGTCGTAGCGATCGCCGTGCTCAAGCCAGTCGCCAACGTACATCTTCATCTCCTCCTCCCACCACGCGGAGACGAGGTTGATCTCGAACCGTCCGCCGCTGATGTGATCGATGTTGGCGGCCATCTTCGCCGTTACGGCCGGCTCCCGGAAGCCCGGACGGATGGCAGACATAAGCCGGATCCGGTCGGTGACGGCAGCCAGAGCAGAGGTCGTCGTCCAGCATTCCAGGCTCGGCGCCCGAATTCCTTTGATGTCGTTTAGGTTCAGTTCGGCGATCAGGATCGTCGAAAAGCCGGACTCGTCTGCCGCCTGTGCGACCCGCTTGTTGTACTCGAAGGTAGGTGGCATCCCTTCGTCTTCCACGTTTCGAAGCCATCCGCCGAAGATGGGGAGCCAGATACCGAGATCGATCATTGCGATTGCGAAATGCTAATTGCGAAATGCGAAATGTAGGGTGAGCGCATGCTTCTATGCTGCGACCTGGAGTTCCTGGCCGAGGAGTTGGGCAACGGCGTCCCATGCGCTTTGCTCGGCTGCCGTCTCGATCTCGGGGTTGTAGTTGGTCGTTCCGTTCACGTCGTAGGTCCAGCAGCGACCCTCCGTGTCCTCGATAAACTCGATTCCCGCGACATCGACGTGCTCGGCGGCAAGGAACCGTTCGTACTGAGCAATCAGGCGGGCGGGGAGCTCCGTGCGCAGCTCGAAGAGGCTATCGTCGCCGTCGATCGTGCAACTGTCGCCCGTGCGGCAGGCCTCTGCGGGGCAGAGCTCGAAGCCTTCGCGGGTGTCAGCTGTCACGGCATAGACGAGGGTGCCACCGACGAACTCGCATCGCGTGATCTGAGGGTCGGCGGCTTCGATGTACTGCTGAAGAAGCGTGATGTGATCGGGCGATGGCACGAAATCGTCGGATCGTACGTGCGTCGCGAAGGCCTCGTGCGTTTTGAAGAGCTGGACGCCGAGTCCTTTGCCGCCGCGGTTGTGCTTCGTGACGAACGGAGCCGGCACCTCTTTGGCTGCGTCGATAAGAACCTCCGTGTCGCCGGCGACAGCGCGTGTCTCGGGTACTCGAACACCTGCTGCCGCAAGGGCCTGGTACTGCCGGACCTTGCTCATTTCAAGCTCGAATGCAGGCAACCCGTTCACGACGCGACGACCGTGCCGCTGCAGCCACGCCAGAACCTGACGCGTGTGATCGACGCTCGCGGCATGGCCACGCGTGTGCGACGACGCGCTCATCCGGTTGAAGAACACACCCTCGGGTGGGGCGGAGAGGACGTCAAAATGGCCTTCGTGGAGGAACCACTCGTCGAATGGCACGCCCGCGCGATCGAGTGCATCGCGAAGCGGAGGAAGCCAGTCGTCGTTTTCGTGGATGATCGTGACAGTCACGGCGGAGCAGGGTCAGTCGGGAGCAAAATGAAAAACGCCTTCACGGCGCAAACCGGGAAGGCGACAATAGGGCAGACTGCTGAAATATGTTAGGCATTGTCGGGGCCGGGGCGCTAGACCAAAGAGCGGGGCACGCGACAACAACACATCATGAGGACAAAGACGATGGAGTCTGTAGTAAGAGAGTGCTTACAGAATTGAAGAAGTCATCGCTGAGTTCCAGAGGACACGACCGCAGACCGGTGTGCCCTAGTCTGTATGTGTTCTTTTCTTAATATGAGATGAATAGATGGGGTGAGGGGTAATCATGGTGAATTATGAGGTGAGCACAAGATACCTTACGTATTAAAATATGTATTCGTTGACTTGGCGTGCCGAGTTTTCATCCTCTCTGCTTGTGTGACGTAGCCCACGCTACTGACCTCTTTATATATGGCCTCACCTATGTCGAATTCTCTATCCCGATGTGTTGCACTCATCGCTGCGGTTGGCCTCTTCGCAGCCTGTACGTCGGCTGAAGTTGTATCTAAAAAAGACCCAGACTACGCGGGCACCGTGGAACGTTTGCATTTGCAGACGGCCATCAGCAGTGACCTCGAAGGACTCGCGCAGCGCGCATCCGAAAAGATCCGTCTGTCTCTCGTTTCCTACGGCATCGGGACGACGGTTCAGCATCGAGCGTACACCCCCGACAGCAAGGAAGAGAGCGAAGGAGGCCCTCGTCTTGAGAAAGAGAAGGCACTCGTCGTTCCGTACGAGAAGGCGCGGAGTGTGGACGCCTCGCACGTGCTCCTCATCGAGGAGAAAAGTCAATCAGAAAGCACAACGTACGCACCGCCGACGGGGCCAACGGGAGGGATGGCGAGCACGACCCATCAGTCGTACGTCTTCGAGGCGAGTCTTTACGACGTAAATCTACAAAAGCGAATTTGGCGAGCCGATGTTACAGCCAAAGGGACAAAGACAACCAGCCAGTCCATGGAAGGCGAGGTGATGGCCGATAAGATGGTAGAGCGTCTCGCAGAAGACCGTCTTCTTCCCCCAATGCAGAATGACAACGTGTCCGGCACATACCGTTAATCGACATCGCGTTGTCTATTTCAATAGAGGAAGCGTGGGGTGTGATGTTGAATATCGCTTCCTTCTTGTCCTTTTTCTCATTGCGTTTGACTGCTTCCGCTTTCTATGCTTTCGTACTCTCCTGCGAAGAAGCGAAGGTTATTGCTATCTGGTCTGCTCGGCCCTTCGTGCACCTGGATCGTTTTTCTTTTCACGATCAATCTGACCCTGACTGCCTGCGGTCCGGGTCTACAGACGACGACGCGGTCGACCGTTGCAGACGACTTTGCTGTTCCGGTCGAGGATCTCTTCGTATCTGTAGAAGCCGCCGATCTGGTCGCCGAAGATGAACTAGCGAGGGCATTAGAAGCAGCATTCGCGGAGTACGGAGCGGCTGCGGAATGGCGGGTTTACGACAACCTTGAACTTGACGAAGCTCCGGGGCTTGACCACGCGAAGGAAAACGAGATGCCCTATGCCTTGCTGCTCACGTTCAACGAGCGCAGGATGGATTCCGATGGGATTCCCGAAAGTCAGGTTCCGATGCTAATTAACGTCGATGCCGGTCTGTACGATGTTGATACGGGACGTCGCATGTGGCGCGGGATCGTCGAAACGTTTGAAGATGAGTCCTTTCTTGCCGACCGAATTGCAAACGAACTCGTGCAGGCGATGGAAAATGACGGGGTCTTTGGTTTGGAAGAGCGGAATCGCGATGCGCTAGGAGCGGCGCGGCAGTCGCGTTGACTGCGGTTAGTTTGCACGATGCCCAGGTACTGGCCCTCCCGATGTTCGCGTTGCTCCTGTGCTGAGGAGGGCACGAGATGGACGTAACAGGATTGGGCTGATGAGCAGGACGCACTTAATCATTATACATCTGTTTGCCGGATGTATCGCAAAGAAGTAAGCGCGGCCGTTCAGGCAGATCATGAGTCTGGCGGTGATCCGTTAGCACTGACGCAGCAGACAGAATGCACGAGATCAGCCGAGCCTCGTTTTGCGAGCTCCGCGAGGATCGACCGTAGAGCAGTCCGCACCTCCGGGTGGCCGAAGGCGATCCACCAAACACGTTCTAAACCTACTACTTGACAGCACGCTATTCGAATGCGTCACATTTCAGCTCCCTCTTTTTTGATCGTCTGCCTTTTACTGTCCCTGATCGCCCTGGTGACGGGTTGTAGCAACAGCGCGCAGACCCATATCGATGCCGAGAAGAACTACGATTACACACAGTTCCTCAGCGACGTGTTAGTGGTAGATCAGTTTTCTGACGATCACGAAGAGGTGGGGGAGGGCCTCACCGCGCGCATGCGTTCGCGAATGGAAGAGCACGGGCGGACCATTTCGTTTCTTCAGATCTCCGATGGCGAATTCGAAGTGGAATACAAGGGTACCCTTCTGGAGAAGGCGCTTGAGGAAGGCCGCGAGGCCAACGCCAAACAGGTTCTTGTTCTTGCCGATCCAGACAAGGAAGCATATGTCGCGGAACCAGTGATGACTCCCTCGGGACACATGATGTCACCCGGTGGAGGGATTCAGATGGTGATGTTTGCCCGCGTCTACGACGTCCAGACGGAGGAGGAGGTGTGGGTTGCGGAAATGCGACCGAGCAAGAAAGCGTTTAGCGACGAGAAGTTTGGCCGCGGCATCGCCGACGATTTGATTGCTGCACTCATCGATCACGCGCTTCTGCCGAGCTTCATGCGGCTGCCCGAGCCCGAGCGCATAACGCGCTAGGGACAGCGTGTGGGACGTTCGAGGTCCATGTATGGCCCCTCTCAATCCACGTGGGGCTCCAATTTCGTATGCCGTAGTGGAACCTTCAGAAGCGCTCAGGGTGACCCGCCTGTTCATTTTCCCAAGGGAAGACTGGCTACCAGGCATGAACTCTCGCGAAACGGTTCTCGTCACAGGCGCATCCTCAGGAATTGGTGCGGAGCTCGCCCGGTGCTTTGCCCGATCCGGCTCCGATGTTGCTCTTCTCGCCCGTCGCGAGGAGGCACTAAACGAGCATGCTCAGTCGCTACAGGACACGTACGGCGTCGCGGCGCACGTTCTGCCGTTTGATCTCAGCACGCCGGGCATCGGGCGCGAGGTGGTCGATCGAGTGGACGCGCTCGGCCTGACGATCGACGTGCTGGTCAACAACGCGGGGTTCGGCAACAGAGGGTCGTTTGTTGATACCGAGGATCGCGAGCAACTTGACATGATCAATGTCAACATCAGTGCGCTGACGCATCTCGCACGCTTGCTGCTGCCGGGCATGCTCGATCGGGGCCGTGGAGGCATCCTGAATGTAGGCTCCACCGCTGGATTCCAGCCGGGGCCGAACATGGCCGTCTATTATGCGACAAAGGCGTACGTACTCTCGTTTTCCGAGGCGCTCGCGCAGGAGGTGTCAGGCAGCGGCGTGACGGTGACATGCCTCGCGCCGGGGCCGACGAAAACGGACTTTGCGGATCGGGCGGAGATGCACGATACGTTGCTGTTCGAGTCTGGAGCTGCGATGTCGCCTGCCGCTGTGGCAAATTATGGCTACGATGCCTTCCGGCGGGGCGACACGCTCGCGGTACCGGGACTCCCGAACAAAGTCGGGGCTTTCGCGACGCGCTTCCTCCCTCGATCGGTTGCGAGTAAAGTCGCGGCCTACCTGCATAGGGACGGGTAGCTCGGTTCTGAACCGAGTCGTTTATTCGTTCGAAGGGTGCGCTGCGTTATGATTCCTCTTCGGCGAGTCTTTGCAACCTCGGTCGGTGCCTGTCGTTTGCCCCATGTTTTGCAGCGATGTTTCGCGTGCTGCCCCGTCGAGTTTCCGTTACCATCCAAGCGTCTCATGAGTCCTTCGTCTATCCTTTCCCGCATCGGCCGCGGGATCGCGCTTGTCAGTTTCCTTGTGCTGCTCTTCCCTACGGTTACGTCCGCGCAGGACGAGGGACTGGATACGCAGCGCATCATCGATAACCTGAAAATGGAAATTCCTCAGCTTCGCCAGACTGGTCAGGTCTCGCTGAGCTCGTTCTCGGATAGTGAGATCGACGGATTCAAGCGCGCGACGCTCACGGTAAATGGGCGTCAGATTCCCATGCTGGTAACGCCGGACGGATCGCAGGCGCTGTTGCTCGCAGGGCCGCCGATCAACGTTAGCCGGTCGGTAGAAGAGGTACAGGACGCTCTGGCTGCGGAGTCAAGCGAACGCGGCGCAGCCCTGGCTCGTGCGGCAAAAGGGATGCCTGTGCGCGGTCCGGCCGACGCGCCTGTGACCCTGGTCGAGTTTTCGGACTTCCAGTGCCCCTACTGCGCGCGAGCGTCGAGTCTCGTCAACGAGCTGATGTCGCGATATCCCGAGACGCTGAATGTCGTGTACATCCACTACCCGCTGCCGATGCACGAGTGGGCCCGACCCGCAGCCGTCGCATCGCAGTGCGCCGCGCGCCAGAGCGACGACGCATTCTGGACGCTACATGACGCATACTTCGACAATCAGAACGACCTCACCGAGGCAAACGTCGTGGAGAAGAGCGAGTCGTATCTCGCAGACGCGTCGATCGACATGGACGAGTGGAGGACGTGCGCACAGGACTCGGACTCAGCTGCGCACCAGGAAGTGCAGGAGACGATTGAGGCCAATATGCAGGCGGGCCGTTCGGTCAACGTCACGGGGACGCCCTCCTTCTACATCAACGGACAGAAGGTGCAGGGCGCGCGCTCGGTCGAAGCATTTGCCCGTCTGATCGACCAAGCTGCGGCGAACGCCCAGTAGAGACTCGCTTCTGGACGCCTGCTTACACGGACTCCCATTTGGCTTCGCCCGACATGTCACGTTTTGCCGTTGTTGCATTCTGCGTCGTTTTCGCTTCCAGCCTCCTCATGGGGTGCGGCGCGTCGGACTCCAGTCCCGAGGTGAATGAGCAAAAGATCCTCGCCAATCTCCGACTGGAAATTCCGCAGGTTCGCGATGCCGATTCGCTGCGCATCGACTCCCTCAAGGAAAGTCAGGTGGATGGCTTCTACCAGGGAGAGCTGGTCGTGAACAATCGGAATCGGGTCTACGTGATGATCCGGAAGGACGAGTCCGAGGCGCTGCTCCTTGCCGGCCCGCCGCTCGACATCGGGCGCACGGCCGAAGAGATGCAGGCCTCCAAGGAGGACCAGCAGCGGGAACGAGCGGATCTACTGAAGAACGCGTCGCAGGGGATGCCGGCTCTCGGGCCGGACGAAGCGCCGGTGACGATGCTTGAGTTTTCGGACTTCCAGTGCCCCTATTGCGCGCGGGCCACGTCGATGGTCGAAGAGCTGCACAACCGATATCCGGATCAGCTCCGTATCGTGTTCATGCACTTCCCGCTGTCGTCGCACGAGTGGGCGCGTCCGGCTGCCGTCGCGGCCCAGTGCGCGGCACGCCAAAGTGAGGATGCGTTCTGGACGCTCCACGACTTCTATTTCGCCAACCAGGATGTCTTCACTCCGAAAAACGTGGTTCCGCAGAGTGAGGAGCAGTTGGCAGACGCGACGATTGATCTGCAGCAGTGGAGAGCGTGCGCCACGGATCGCCAATCGGATGTGCATCGCTCCGTTGTGAAGCAGGTGAATGCCTCGCTCGAAGCCGGCAAGCAGGCCGGCGTGACAGGGACGCCATCTTTCTTCGTTAACGGCGAAAAGGTACAGGGTGCGCGCTCAGTGGACGCGCTGGCTCAGAAGATCGAAGCTGCAGCGGGGAACTGACGATTGAGGATTGGGGATTGGGGATTGGGGATTGGGTATTGGCAATGTAGGTGGGAACGAGGACGGTTTTTGGCGAGCCTGGCAAGAATCCTTTTCTAAGAGGCTTGAATGAAGAGGGATGAGGCGGTATGTTGGCCGATGCGAAGCTAGGGGTGCCCGCCTGCGCGGGCTGAGAGAGTCTCTTCGAACCTGATCCGGTTTGCACCGGCGAAGGAAAGCTTCTCGCGACCCGATGGTGCCGATCATCCGGTCCTTGGGAACCGCTGGTTTCGCGTCAATCACTTTTTGAAGCCAGCTTCCATTTCTATGTCGTCTCTTGACTCCCAGGTCGTCGTTATTTCCGGTGCCAGTCGTGGCCTTGGTGCTGCCATTGCCCGCGCTGCCGCAAATGAAGGCGCTAGCGTCGTGGTCAACTATTTCCAGAGCGAGGCAAAAGCCGATGCCGTCGCGAAGGAGATCGGGGAGGCAGCTCTACCGGTTCAGGCGGACGTGCGCGATGCCGATGCCGTGCGTGACATGGTAGATGCGGCCGAGAATCATTTCGGTGCGCCGGTGACCCGTGCCGTGCACAACGCGCTGATCGACTTTCAATTCGACGCCGAAAATCGTTCCACGCTCGAGGAGATCGACTGGGACGAGTATCAGGTGCAGACGGAAGGGGCGGTGCAGGGAGCGCTCAACCTGATGCAGGCGTGCCTGCCGTCGATGAGAGATGCCGGCGCAGGGCGTTTTGTGGCGATCGGGTCGAATCTCGTTCAGAACCCGGTGGTGCCGTATCACGACTACACCACGAGCAAGTCCGCTCTTCTCGGATTCGTGCGCAACGCTGCTCAGGAGCTGGGGCCTGAAGGCATCACGGCCAACATGGTGTCTGGAGGCCTTCTGCAGACGACCGACGCCAGTGCAGCGACATCCGACGAGGTCTTCGGAATCATCGAGCAAACGACGCCCCTACGTCGCGTCACGACCCCGGAGGAAGTGGCCGATGCGGTCCTGTTTTTCCTGTCCCCATGGGCACGTGCCGTGACCGGGCAGAACTTGATCGTCGACGGCGGATTGGTCATGAAGTAGGTCGTGCACCGTCACTCTAGCGTTCGTCTCAAACCGTTTTATCATGGTCCTTCTAGCGATCGAAACCGCGACGCACACCTGTGGGGCTGCGGTCTGTGTGGATGGCAACGTTGTGGCCGAGAACCACATGCACCGGCCGCGGGCTCACGCGCAGCACCTCACACCGATCATTGAGGACGTGCTGACGCGTGCTTCGGTCGATCATTCAGAGATCGACGTGGTTGCGGTATCGAAAGGGCCCGGATCATACACCGGGCTCCGCATCGGGGTCAGTACGGCGAAAGGCTGGGCGGAGGCGACGGGGGCGGATCTCATCGGCGTGCCCACCCTCGAGGCGCTGGCTGCGACGGTGACACCCCACGCAAGTGAAGGGGAGGTTGTCTGTGCGGCGCTCGATGCGCGGCGCGACGAGGTCTTTGCCGCTGCGTACCGGATGCGCGAAGTTGTGGGGGATGGCGAGAAGACGCATCCGCACCCGTGGACGGGCCGGTTGAAGCTGCAAGCGGCCGCCTCCGCGATGAACGTAAAAGAGTTGCCGGACTGGATCGGCGTCAAGAAGGCGCGGGTGCGTGTAATCGGCACGGGTGCCGCGAAGGTCGAGCCCGTCCTCCGGTCGGTCGGCATCAAGGTGCGAGTTGTGCCGGACGTGGTCTCTCGTCCGTCGGCCGCGTGGGTGGCACGGTGTGCTCTCGAAATGGTTGGCCGTGGCCAGAAAGCGGAGCCCAAGACGTTCGAGCCCATGTATCTTAAGGCGTTTCATGTGGGCTGAGACGTGGGAGATCCGCCCTTGTCCGGTGCCAGTGCGTGCGCGATGGAATTTCACGCGGACAGCTGCTGTGGATTTGGACATTGGATTCGGTAATCCAGATTATAGAATGTCTGTGGCGGATCGCTTCCGCCCCTCGTTTTTCCTTCGCCTGTCTCCTCGTGATTCGACGACCGTTCCGTTATGCCGTGGTTCAAGCGCAAGAAAGCCGGCATCCTCACCACCCGGAAAGAGCAGAATGAGGTACCGGAGGGGCAGTGGGTGAAGTGCCCGAAGACGGGGGAGATTATCAACCGGCGAGAACTGGAGGATAATCTGCTCGTCTTCCCGAGCTCGGGGTATCACTTCGGCATGAGCAGCGGGCGATACTTCAATTTCTTATTCAATGACGGCGAGTACGAACTCCACGACACCGATCTGATGAGTGTCGACCGCCTCGACTTTGAGGATCGAAAACCGTACGACCAGCGCCTGAAGAAAGCGCGGGAGAAGACGGGGCAGAACGACGCAGCTCGCTCTGCCACCGGCGAAATGGGAAGCCACGAGGTGTCGATGGCCTGCATGGACTTCAGCTTCATTGGGGGCTCGATGGGGTCGGTGGTCGGAGAAACCATCGCGCGTGCCATCAAGCGAGCGTACACCCGCGAGATTCCGCTCGTCATCATCTCGCAGAGTGGTGGAGCGCGCATGATGGAGGGAGCCCTCAGCCTGATGCAGATGGCGAAAACGAGCGCCCACCTTGCTCGACTCGACGACGCCGGCCTTCCCTACATCTCGGTACTTACGCACCCAACGACGGGTGGCGTGACGGCATCGTTCTCCATGTTGGGAGACATCCACATCGCCGAGCCGGAAGCGCTCATCGGATTTGCCGGGCCGCGCGTGATCCGCGAAACGATCGGGTCCGACCTGCCCGAGGGATTCCAGCGGTCGGAGTTTCTGCTCAAGCAGGGCTTCGTTGACATGGTCGTGGATCGCCGGCGTCTGCGTCAGCGCATCATCCACCTCTTCGACCTCCTGATGGACGATCGCTAGACGCGTCACCCCATTTTCGGCGGTTTCACGCACGAGCTACGAATAATGGCTCGTGCGTTTCCTTTGTGAGGATGTTTTCTGTTGTCGGAACGCTGAAACGTTAGCGTTTTTCGTCGTCAGGCAGCAGTGACGTTTTCGTCCGCGTCTGGCACCGTCGGCTGGATATCTATCGCATCTATGTCGACCGTGTGCGCGTCTCCCCAGAGGGGCGTGGGGCTGTCAGGCGAGGGCTTCGGGCTGGCACCGCCTCCGGGAGATGGCCCGGATGAGTCGCGGACTTCCCGGAGACTTAGGAAGAGGGGGCCAAAGATGCAGCCGGCGACGAGAAGGGGGACGAGAATGGGGATGTCCATCAACCTCAGCGATAGCACGTGGTAAATCTTTTCGGACTGTGGGTACGACGCCGTGAAGACCCCGTTCTCACTCAGACCCCATCGTTCCGTATATGAAAAGGTGACGACGAGAGCGAGTGGCAAGGAAGTCATTCGAGGTTGGACCGATACTGGATGCCGCTCTTAGCTGGGGAGCGAGGTGCGATGGCCCAATGCAGAGACCATGAGAAGCTGTTTGGCGAACTGTCACTGGCCACCCCAAGGGCACTCGGTCGCTACGCTCCCAGCGCTGCGACTTCGTGGCTCTCGCCCCGTGAAGCTACTGCGCTTGCCAGGTAGTTCCCCACGGGGTGACCTCCCTGCGGTCGGCCTCACTACACGGCTCGCTTGAGCGCTCCACGGGGGCTTCGTCCACTGTGTCTCGGCTGCTGAGCCATCCGCCAAACAGCTTCTGATCCGTTGACATGCAGAGAAAAGAGTAGGTACACACAAAAAGACGCCCCGCCGAGATATCTCGACGGGGCGTCGCATCCCCCCGGCGTCGGTCGGCTGCCTGCGCGTCCGTAAGGACACCAAGCAGGCCGTACCGAGCGCCGGTTTCACCCCCTTCGGTGAAACTCAGGTGTGATGCGCTGTGTCGGATCGGCAGGTCGTGTGAAGTGGCTGCCGAATACCGAGAGGGGCGTTTGTTTTTGTACCGCTATCAGGGTACACCAGCGCTGTGAAAGGATCTACGGATATGTAGAGCGACCGTGCGGGTACGTTCGGACGAGTAGAATATAAGCCAACGGTGCACGAAATCGTCGGTCGCCTTACACCGTACCGGAGGACCGGATTGCGCCGGTCCCCGGACGGCAATTCAACGACTCGGGCCGACACGCAACTACGCATTTGCAGGCTCCAGCGTTGGGCCGGCCTCTGCGATTTCTGCTCCGGCAACATCTTCGTACTGTTTGAAGTGGTCGCGGAAAAGTCCCACGAGCTTTTGCGCCTGTTCATCGTACGCGGCTGGGTTGTCCCAGGTCTCCCGCGGCTGCAGAATCTCTGCCGGTACGTTTGGGCAATCCAGCGGGACATCGAAGCCGAAGACCGGATCGCGCGTGGTTTCTGCTTTGGATAGCGCCCCGTCGTGAATCGCGTCGATAATGGACCGCGTATGTGGAAGCGGCATGCGGTGACCGGTTCCGTAGGGTCCTCCAGTGATGCCTGTGTTTACGATCCACGCGTTGGAGCCATGCTCGCGCATTTTCTCCGCCAGCATCTCCGCATACACGCTCGGGTGCCGGACGAGGAACGCCGCGCCGAATGCCGCACTGAATGTCGCTTTCGGCTCCGTGACCCCGACCTCCGTGCCGGCAACCTTTGCGGTGTAGCCGCTGATGAAGTGGTACATCGCCTGCTCGGGCGTCAGCTTCGCCACGGGCGGCATCACGCCGAACGCATCGTACGTAAGGAAAATAATATTCGACGGGTGATCGCCAACGGCCGGCAGCTTGGCATTCGGGATATAATTCAGTGGGTACGAGGCCCGGGTATTCTGGGTGATGGAGGTGTCGCTGTAGTCGACCTCGCGTGATGCTTTATCCACCACGACATTCTCAAGCACGGTTCCGTAGCGGATCGCCTGGTAAATCTCCGGCTCTTTCTCGGCGGAGAGGTCAATGGCTTTTGCGTAGCAACCGCCCTCGATATTGAAGACCCCTTCGTCACTCCAGCCGTGCTCATCATCCCCGATGAGCTTACGGTTCGGATCGGCAGAGAGCGTTGTTTTCCCTGTGCCGGAAAGACCGAAGAAGAGCGATACGTCGCCGTCCTCACCTTCGTTTGCGGAGCAGTGCATCGATAGTACGCCGCGTTCGGGCATCAGGTAATGCATCACCGTGAAGATGCCTTTTTTCATTTCCCCGGCGTACTCCGTGCCGAGAATGACCATTTCGCTGTCCTCAAACGAGACGTCAACGCTCGTTTTCGATGTCATGTGCTGCGTTTGCCGGTTGGCCGGGAACGCACCGGCGTTGTAGATAACGAAGTCCGGCTCGCCGAAGTTTTCTAGCTCCTCTCGCTCCGGCCGAATGAGCATATTGTGCATGAACAACGCATGGTACGGCCGGGAGCAAATGATCCGTGCCTTCAGGCGGTGATTCGGGTCCCAGCCTGCAAAGCCGTCGATGACGTACAGCCGGTCGCAGATGTTCAGGTAGTCCTGAGCACGTTCACGGTTGATGCGAAACGTGTGCGTGTCGATCTCCATGTTGATCGGTCCCCACCAGATTTCATCCTCGCTCTCCGGGTGGCGGACGATGCGTTTGTCGGCCGGACTACGACCGGTCTTTTCGCCGGATGCGATTCGGAGCGCACCCGATCGGGTGATCTGAGCCGAAGAGTCGACGCGAATGGCCTCTTCGTACAGCTGAGCAGGCGTAGCATTACGGAGAACGTCTTTGACGTCAATTCCGTGGGCAGAAAGATTAATGTCAGGCATAGAGGCGATCCCTGTAGCCAGGGGTGTTCAGAAGAATGACGTGGATTGTGAGGTCGGGTGGAGGGCCAATATGCTGTCTGAGGAAAGATGTGGCTCGGAGAACTCAGCGTAGCCAGGCCAGACGACACATGTCAGGTAGGGTAATACATTCGGCGATGTTCGACGCTATAATCGTGCTTCGAATGACGAACGCCAAAGCCTATTTTCATTGTAATATCCGACCTCGAAGAGAACGTTGATGTCGGTTCGGATGCGTCCTCTCCTGTGGGGGCAACTCTTACAGGGTAGAGTCTAAAACTTGACGTGAACTGTCAAGTCGAATGAATAGATGATCTGGAGTTTGATCGTGACCGAGATGGATGGACCTGGATGTTGGCTGGGGGCATGGACCGTTCGCCACCCGAACGGTTGGACAAGGCCAGAGGCGACTTCTGTCTTTGCGTCGACCGACGCTAAGCGTTGCAGTACAGCGACATGCTGTCCTGAGGTGGACGCGTGCGGAATGATGAATCGTCAATCAGCTACTTCGACTCAGTACGGACCGGATCGATCGGAGGTTGAACCTCCGGCTGATGCTGGCCGGCTTGAGCGTGCGACACGAGAAATGGCGTTTGCGACCTCAGTCGTGCTCCGAAAGGTGCTCGTGCGAAGGGACCTGGCTGTGTGATTCAAGTGCCTTCCGCTGCGCGAGGTGGAGGGCACCGAGCACACCGGCTCTGTCGCCGAGGTGAGGCGGCACGACATACGAATCGAGGTCGCTCGTCAGGCGGGGGAGATCGACGTAGCCTGCCAGTTCCTGTCGGAGGTGGTGACGAATGCGGGGGAACAGGTGCTTCTGCTGCATAACGCCGCCACCCAGCACGAATCGTTCGGGAGAAAGGACGTAGATCAGCGTGGCACAGGCCTGGGCGAGGTATTGCGCGTGGATGGACCAGATAGGATGATCCGAAGGGAGTTTCTCCGGTTGTGTACCGACACGTGCCTCCAGTGCGGGTCCGGATGCGAGGCCCTCCAGGCAGTCGCCATGGTACGGGCAGAGGCCGTCGAACGTGTCCTCTTCGAGCCGGCGCACGCGGAGGTGACCCATTTCCGGATGGAGCAGCCCATGGTGAGGGGTGCCATCGACGACAAATCCTCCGCCGATACCCGTGCCAATCGTCAAGTAGAGGAGGCTGTCGACATCCGTGCCGGCTCCCCAGACGTACTCGGCTAGAGCTGCGGCATTCACATCTGTATCTACAGCAACCGGACAGTTGAGGGCCTGAAAGGGCTCGATGATGTCGACGTTCGACCAGCGTGCCTTGGGCGTGTTGAGAAGGCGACCGTACGCGGGGGAGTCCGCGTGAGGGTTGATTGGACCGAACGATCCAATGCCCAGGGCGCGAAGCGGGGAAGAATGAGCCTGGAAGAAGTCCAGGACGGCCGTCAATGTTTCGTCGGGCGCGGTCGTCGGAATGCGAGTGACTCGCTGCAGGTCATTCGGTCCGGATCCAGTGGCGCACACGAATTTGGTACCGCCTGCTTCGATGGCTCCAAATGTCATTTCGAGTGCGCGAGAGAAAATACAGAAGAGCAGATAGAGAGGGGACCGAATCCCTGCAACAGATCGGGGCCGGATGCGAAGGCCGGCGGAATCGTCTAGGTGTCCATTCCGCTGCCGCAGGACGCACGGACAACAAGTTCCGGTTGGAGGACGATCAGAGCTGCAGCTCGGTCGGGAGATGCAATGCGGTCAAACAGAAGCTCCGCGGCCCGGCGTCCCATTTCGTAGCTCGGCTGGCGGACTGTCGTCAGGGGAGGATCGAGCAACTTCGCCCAGGGCGCATCATCAAAGGTTACCACCGCGATGTCCTCTGGAACGCGCAGGTCGTGCTCGCGGACGCTCTCGAGGACACCGAGCGCGAGCTGGTTGTTTGCCGCAAACAGCGCGGAGGGAGCGTGATCCAGTCGCAAGAGTTCGTCGGTTAAGGCTTTGCCAGCGTCGCGTGTGGGACGCCCCTCCCGGACGAGCTCATCGTCGAACGGGATGCCGTGATCATGTAGGGCTCGTCGGTACCCAGCCGCTCGCTCTGCACTCGTCGCAATCGTTTCAGGACCATTAATCAACCCGATCCGCCGGTGGCCAAGCTCGATCAGATGGTTGACGATATCGCGTGCGCCCCGTTCGTTGTCGACGACCACTGTATCGACGGAGGCATCGGAGATGCGCCGATCGAAGAACACGAGGGGCATCCCGATATTTTTAATATCCAGATTCAGGTCGCTTCGGGCGATCGGTGGGAGAATCACGCCATCTGCGGACTCGGCCTTAAGTACATCGACGTAGAACTGCTCGCGATCGGAGGTCTCGTCGGTATTGCAGAGGATAACCGCTGCGTCGCGTGCATAGGCAACATCCTCCACGCCGCGGACGACATCGGAATAGAACGGGTTTTGGATGTCCGGAATGAGCAGGCCGAGCATGTGGGCCCGGCCATCCAACCGGCGCAACCGACGTGCGACGCGGTTCGGGCGGTATTCCAGATCATCGATCGCAGCTTCGACGCGCGTTCGCGTGTCGGCGTTGACCATGTCCGGGCGGTTGATGGTGCGTGACACTGTGCTGACCGAGACGCCGGCCTGGCGCGCGACGTCTTCTAACGTGGCCATGGGAAAGGTGTAAGCCGTTCTTGAGGACGTTCGACGAAAGTATCAAATGGACGAAGCGGACACAAGCACGTCACAAACGTTTTCAGGAAAAGAACGATCTGACGAGAATTGTTACATTGAATCGGCTGAAAAACGTTCCAGCACGCGATGAGTGAATGCCAATGTAATGAAAACGTTTGCAACTATCCATTTCTTTGTGCACCTTAGGTACCGCAACATGATGAGGTGGCGCCCTTTTTCCCGCTCTTTCGACCACAGATCGCGTTTTCGATTTCCACCTACCGTGGAAGCGCTTCGCAGTCGAGTGCGATGATCCGCCCGCCTTTTCCACATAGCCGCATCGATGGTTTGGTGTACGTCGCTCGAGATTTGCCTGCACATCCATCGGAGCGAAGGCGTTTTCCTCTTGAGGAAATCGTCTCAACCAACGAGTGTTGATCTGACCCGATAGTATGATGACACGAGTCTGGACCCTGAGCCTCTTGCTCAGT
Organism: Longibacter salinarum; assembly: GCF_002554795.1. Taxonomy (NCBI): domain Bacteria; kingdom Pseudomonadati; phylum Rhodothermota; class Rhodothermia; order Rhodothermales; family Salisaetaceae; genus Longibacter; species Longibacter salinarum. Next base: position 127,557 of record NZ_PDEQ01000002.1, read on the forward strand.
ACCCTTCTGTTAATGATCACCTGGACGCCGGCGCCGGCGCAGGCGCAGTCCGACCGCGAAATATCTGGACAGGTGACCGACGCTGTCACCGGCGAAACGCTACCTGGCGTGAACGTCTTTGTCCCGAGTACGAAACAGGGAACAGCGACGGGGATCGACGGAACATACACGCTGACGGTTTCTGAAGAGGCGGATTCTCTGTCGTTCTCGTACGTGGGCTACGAGACCATGACGGTTCCGCTCGCGGGGCGAACGGAGATCGATGTTGCGCTAGCCCCGGCGACCCTCGAAGCGGGGGAGTTGGTTGTCACGGCGCTCGGCATCGAGCGAGAGTCGCGCACGATCGGATACTCCGTGCAGGAGGTCGAGGGTTCGGATCTGAGCCAGACGGCTGAGCTCAACGTCATCAACTCCCTGCAGGGACAGCTTGCCGGGGTACAGGTTCAGCCCTCGGGAACCGGGCCGGGCGGATCGTCGCGCATCGTAATCCGCGGAATCCGCTTCCTCGGGTCGAGCAACCAACCCCTCATCGTTCTGGATGGCATTCCCATTCAAGGGGGCGGCCGCCAGCAGACGGGCTCGTTCGGCGGGTTCGACTACGGAGGCGGGATCGGGGACATTGACCCAAACAGCATCGCCAGTCTGACGGTACTTCGCGGTGGAAACGCGGCCGCTCTATACGGGTCACGCGGCGCCAACGGGGCAATTGTCATCGAAACGAAAAAGGGAACGCAGGAGACCGAGGTGACCGTCAGTTCGCAGACGACCGCCGGTGAACCGCTCGTTCTGCCTGATCTTCAGAACGAGTACGGGCGAGGAAATAACGGTACGCTCACGCAAGGAAGCGACGGCATTCCCGTCGTCCCGGCTGGTGACATTAGCTGGGGGCCGCGTATGGAGGGGCAGGATGTGAGGGATTGGACCGGGAGCGTCCAGCCCTACAGTCCGCAGCCGAATAACGTCGAAGACCTGTTCGACACGTCGTACAGTACCAACAACAGCATCTCGTTCGCGACGGGGAACGAGACGGCGACGGCCCGCGCGACCATCTCGAACGTGCAGAGTGCAGGCACGCTTCCCGGCAACGAGCTCGATCGCACAAACATCTCGCTGGCGAGTTCGGCGGATCTATCAGACCGATTTACAGTGGACGGGCGTGTTGGATATGTCGCGCAGTCTGCATTCAACCGGGTAAACGTGGCAAAGAGTCCCGACAACCCGATCTACAACGCCTATTACTTCCCGAGAAACCTCCGCCTCAGCGACCTGGAGGACTTCCGGACGAGCGACGGCGATCCTCGACTCTGGTTGGATGAGTCGGCTGCCGATTTTTCGACCCGTAACAACCCGTACTGGACGGTCAACCTGAACACGAACGAAGACGAGCGCCGTCGTGTCCTCGGGTACATGCGCTTGAAATACGACTTCGCGGACTGGCTCAACGGCTTCATCCGGGGTGGGACGGATTACAATACGCTCCGTCGTGAGGTACGCGTCGCATCGGGCACGAGCTACAAAGTCGCCCAGTGTGGATCGGACGGCAGCCGCCGATGCGGCGAGTATCTGGCCGAGCAGACCATGAGTCAGGAGACCACGTTCGATGCGCTACTTGACGGCGAGCGTGAGCTCACGGACGATGTCACTGGACGCCTGGGAGTGGGCGGCGAGTGGCGTTTCGAGCGCGGTGAGACCACCGGGACATCCGGAAGCGGACTGAGCATCCCCAACTTCTTTACGGCGGGTAACCTGACATCGCCGACGCCGACGTACGGCTTCAGTGAGAAGGAAGTCCGGTCGCTCTACGCGCTGTTCACGATCCGGTATCGCGACTACCTCTTCCTTGACCTCACCGCTCGTAATGAGTGGTCGTCCACGCTACCGGAGGACAACAACTCGTACTTTTACCCGTCGGCGACGGCCGGATTTATCTTCTCAGACATCTGGGGGCCGTCGTGGCTGAGCTTCGGGAAGTTTCGCGCATCGGTTGCTCAGGTGGGAAGCGACACGTTTCCGTACCGCACGATGCTCGAGTACGACGTGCAGGGGCAGGGGCATGCCGGGCAGTCGTTCGGAAGTGTTCAGGTCGCTCTGCCGGGTGTCGATCTGAAGCCGGAGATGACGACAACGACAGAGGCTGGGCTCGACCTTGAGTTCGTCGATGGACGTTTTGCTCTTTCCAGCACCTATTACTTGACGAACACCAGGAATCAGATCTTGGATCTTCCCATTCCGCCGGCGTCCGGATGGCGAAGCGGAATCATCAATGCTGGGAAGGTTCGAAACGAGGGCGTAGAGCTTCGCTTCGAAGCCGCCGCGGTGGACGGAGACGACTTTCAGTGGGATATCGATGTGAACTGGTCGACCAACGCCTCCGAGATCGTCAAACTAACCGACGACATCGATACCTACGAGCTATCGTCTGATCTAGGCGTGACGATCGAGGCACGCGAAGGCGAACCGTTCGGACAGATTTACGGCACCGCATACCAGCGGACCGACGACGGCCGGCGAATCGTCGACCAGAATGGTCTCCCCGTTGGTATTTCGTCGGACTCGCTTGCACTCCTGGGGAATTTTCAGGCGGACTGGGTCGGCGGCGTGTCCAACACATTCAGGTACAAGGGGATCGGACTGAGCGTTTTACTGGATGTCAAGAAAGGAGGCGACATTTTCTCCCTTTCGAATGCTGTTGCGGCCCAGCAGGGAACCGCTGCCTTCACGGTCGATGGACGCGAGGCATTCTACAATGGTAATGGCGGCATCGTCGCCGAGGGCGTCGTCAACACGGGTACGGCCAGCAACCCGACGTACGAAGAAAACACGCAAGCCGTGGATCCGCAGGCGTACTGGTCCCGCGTGGGCGGAGAAGGCGGGATTACGGAGGAGTTTGTCTACGATGCCAGCTACGTCAAGCTGCGTCAGGTGACGCTGAGTTATCGTTTGCCCTCGGGTTGGATTCAGCCCGCCCGCTTGCAATCGGCCCGCGTATCGGTGTTCGGTCGTAACCTGGCCTACCTCTTCAAGAATACGCCTGGATTCGATCCGGAGTCGACGTATAGTACCTCGCTCTCGAACCAGGGCCGCGAAGCATTTGCCTATCCGCCTACGCGGAGTATCGGGTTTAGTCTAAACCTGACGCTGTGATCGGCTGCGACCTGACGCCAAAAGCTCGATTCCGACCGGAAATGTATTCCCAATTGCTGTCCCATCCCGACGTGCACGATTCAATGTCGAATACCCGACCGCCTCGTCTTCTCGTTCTCGCGTGTACAGTGCTGCTCGTCGTCCCCATGTTCTTCATCGGGTGCGACTTCGGCTCGACCAATGACGATCCGACGGCGCCCAACACGATCAACCCGGATCTGCTGTTCACGCGTTCGCTCGTGTACGGCACGCTGCGCTACGACGTGTATCAACGGAGTCAGCATCTCTTTGGCAACATGTACGCGCAGTACGTTGCCAACCTCGTTCCCAACTTCCCGACCGACCGGTACGAAACGAGCGGTGCGTACGACAACTGGGCGGAAGCCTTCTGGAACACGTCGTACGCTGCGTACGGTGGCGGCGCGAACGTGGGGGAGAACGTCAGCAATCCGGGAATCAATATTCAGCAGGCCATCGAGCTCACACAGGATGATCCGCAGTTGGTCAACAAGACGGCCATTGCGCGCATCTGGAAAGTCTGGCTGTTGCATCGCGTGACCGATGCCTGGGGCGACGTTCCGTACAGCGAGGCCTATCAGGGGGATGAAGGAAACCGGACACCGGTTTATGATCCGCAGGAAGAGATCTACCGCGATATGCTTGCTGTCCTCGAGCAGTCCGCTGAGGCAATCGATCCGTCGATATCGGGCGGCAGCTTTCGGTTCGGGGACGCCGATGTTCTATTCAACGACGATCTGACCAGGTGGCGGCGGTTTGCGAACGCACTCCGCCTGCGCCTGGCGATCCGCGCTTCGGAGGCTGCGCCGTCACTGGCAGAACAGCATGTGCGGGATGTGCTCTCCAGCGGCGAGGTGATGCAGGGCAACGACGACTCCGCCCGCCTCATCATGGGAACAGCAGAAGGCGAGTTTGTGAACTCCAATCCGCTTTCGATTATCGCCGGCTTCGGGGACGAGCGCGTGAGTGAGCTGGCCGTTCAGATTCTGAGCGACCGCAACGATCCCCGTATCGGCGAGATCGCTGATACAACCATTACGTTCCCGCGCGACGGCGTTCTGTATCGTGGATTGCCGAATGGGCTCAGCGCATCGGAGCTGAACGGCATCCAGTCGTTTCGTTACTCGCGCATCGGGGATCGCTTCCGAGAAGCTGACAATCCCGTTCCGGTCATTCTGTACCCCGAGGTCGAGTTCCTCCAGGCCGAGGCTGCGCTTCGCGGCTGGGCCTCGACGACAGCAGAAGATCACTACGAAGCCGGCATTCGAGCGTCGCTCGAAATGTATGGAATTGACGACCCGACGACCGTAGACAACTATTTGCAGGAGCCGAACGTGGCGTGGCCGGCATCGGGCACCTTCGAGGAGAAGCTGGAGGCGATCATTACACAGAAATGGATTGCCATCTACACGCAGGGGTTCGAAGCGTGGGCCGAGCAGCGGCGGACCGGCTACCCCGAGCTGCTGACCATCTCCGGGCAGGGCGCAACGGGCGGTGAGGTCCCGACCCGCATTCTGTATCCCAATGTCGAGCGTTCGCTCAATTCGGCCAACGTCAACGAAGCCGCACAGCGTATGGGTGGAGACACGCCCACGACACGCGTGTGGTGGGACGTCGACTAGCCAGAATCCACGTGTTGCCCTTCATTCCCTTCCCGTTTTCGCGACTGACCGATGATACCGACCGTGTTTCCTCGTTCTGCTTCCTGGGTGGCTGTTGTCGCTCTCCTCGTTCTGACGGCGGCCGCCTGCGACTCCGGCGGAGACGGGCCGTCAGATCCTGACACGCAAGTTGCCCTCTCCTTTGCCCCTGACGCCTCGTACGTCGTAGGAAATGACGTCGGGGTGACGGCGACGGTAACGACCGTCGACGGCGATCCGGTCGAAGGCGACACCGTTGCGTTTTCGGGTGATGGCAGCTTCCAGCCATCTACGGGCACCACGGACGCGGACGGCGAGGTGGTGGCGACGTGGACGCTAGCGACCGACAAGACCGGCGCGGATGCACAGTTCGTCCGTGTCGAAACGGCGAAGGGGAAGTCGGACGAGCAGAGCGTGTCAGTCAATCCTGGTGCCGTGGGGAGTATTACGGCGACAGTGACCGATACCGTGATCGCCGTCGACAGCACCACCACGCTCTCCGTTGTCGATGCGGCCGACGAGTTTGGCAATTCCATCAGCGACCTCTCACGCTACACGTTCAGCTGGACGAGCGTTACACCGGATAGCGCCGCAATCGAAGGCGACAGCGTTGGGACGGAGGTGACGGTTCGCGGACTGGGCGACGGGATGGCGCACTTTTCCGTTTCCTCCGGTGCTGCGCCGGACGCGAGCGTCTCTGACATTCAAAAGGCAGAGAAGGCGGCTGCCACCGAGGTGGACGTCGATGTGCGCCGCCATGAGCTCCGGGGCGTTTGGCTGACGAACGTGGACTCGAACGTGCTCGACAGCCGGGCCAATATCCGTGAGGCGATGGAGTACCTGGAGGCAAACAACTTCAACGTCGTCTTCCCCGTGGTCTGGAATAAGGCCGCGACCATGTACCCGAGCACAGTCATGGACACGCTGCTCAACCGGCCCATCGATCCTGCCTACGCCGGACGCGATCCGCTACAGGAGATCATTGATGAGGCGAAGCCGCGTGGGATTGCGGTGATTCCGTGGTTCGAGTTCGGCTTCTCGTCTTCGTACAGTCAAAATGGAGGCCCGATTATCGACAAATATCCCAGCTGGGCCGCGAAAGACGTGAATGGCGACCTGCTGGTCAAGAATGGTTTTGACTGGATGAATCCCTACCGGCCGGAGGTGCAGAATCTATTGATGTCCCTCATCATGGAAGTCGTGAACAACTACGACATTGACGGCATCCAGGGGGACGATCGGCTTCCGGCAAATCCGGTCGAAGGCGGGTACTCCGAATACACGAAGGAGCTTTACCGTTCGGAACATAACGGCCAGAATCCGCCAACGAACGAACAGAATCCGGACTGGAAGAAGTGGCGCGCTGATAAGCTTACCGCCTTTGGAGAGCGCGTCTACAACAATGTGAAGGGCGTTGACTCAGACCTCATCGTCTCATGGTCCCCGAGCCCCTACTCGTTCGGATACGATGAGTACCTGCAGGACTATCCCGAATGGGTCGACCGTGGCATCACAGACATCGCGCATCCGCAGCTGTACCGCCGCGATGTGCCGTCGTATAAGTCGCTATTGAGCCAGCAGCTCAGCATCACGGATCGAAGCAAGCTCCTCGGCTTCTACCCGGGCATTCTCTTGAAAGTCGGCGGGTACGTTGCCGAGCCGGATGACATGGTGGCTGTGGTGAAAGAGAACCGGGCAAATGATGTGTACGGCGAGGTGTTCTTCTTCTACGAAGGCCTCCGTGCGTACAACGGCGACGTGACCCAGGCACTGGTCGATCGGACCGTCTATCGTGATCCGGCGCCGCTTCCGTTCCGTCGCGCCAGCACGAAGTGACACGTTAGTCGCGGACCCTACCTCCCGATCTTGTCTCCTTCAGCCCGATAACGCTGCATGCTTTTTATCGACTATGCCATTGTGGTGGTGTACCTGATCGCCCTCATCGGGATCGGGCTCTATCTGCAGCGGCGCGCTGGGTCGAGCATCGGGCACTTCTTCCTCGGCGACAACAAGATTCCCTGGTGGGCACTCGGCGCGTCGGGAATGGCGTCGAACCTCGACGTGTCGGGGACGATGATCATCGCGGCCTTGATATACGCGCTCGGGGTGCAGGGCTTCTACATCGAGATTCGCGGTGGCGTCGTTCTGCTGCTGGCCTTCTTCATGATCACGATGGGGAAGTGGAACCGGCGGGCGAAGGTCATGACGCTGGCGGAGTGGATGGAGTACCGGTTTGGCTCTGGATTCCAGGGGCAGACGGCTCGCGTCCTCGCGGCCGTAGCGAATCTCGCCTTCGCGATCGCGACGGTGACCTACTTTGCGCAGGGCGCAGGTATTTTCCTCGGTGAAATCCTGGGGATCCCGGCAGACGCAGCGGCGATAGGCATGATCGCCCTTGCCTCGATTTACACCATTGCGAGTGGTCTGTACGGCGTCGTCTACACGGACGTCTTCCAGGGCTTCTTCGTATTTGGAGCGATCGCCTACGTGATCTATCTCGTGGTTACCGGCTACCCGATCCCGCAGGAATTTGCCGTGTCGGTCCCGATGGGGGATGGCTCCTTTCGGGAGATTATGACCACCCGGGAGGCGTGGACGGACGTTATACCCGATTGGAAGAAGGACTTGCCGGGGACGTACGGACAATACAGCCTCTTCGGCATCGGCATCCTGTTCTATTTGATGCGCTCGTGCATCGATGGTATGAGCGGGACCGGGGGATACGTGATCCAGCGGTTCTATGCGGCGAAAAATGAGAGGGAGGCCGGGCTCCTCAGCATGTTCTGGATCCTCCTGCTATCGCTCCGGTGGCCCTTCGTCATCAGCATTGCCATCATGGGGATCTCCTACGGCGCGTCGAACCAGGTCATCGCGAACCCGGAGGAAGTTCTCCCGATCGTGATTCTCGAAATGATTCCGACCGGATTGAAAGGGCTGCTCGTGGCGGGGCTTATCGCGGCCGCCATGTCGACCTTCGACTCGGTCGTGAACGCCGGGGCTGCCTACTGGGTGCGCGATATCTACCAGCGGTTCCTGAAGCCAGAGGCGACGGAGAAACGTCTGGTCTGGCATTCTCGCGCGGCCACCGCGGTTATCGTTGTCGTCGGGATGCTATCGACCTACGCGTTTGAGAGTCTGAACGACGTGTGGGGATGGCTCACGATGGGTCTCGGCACTGGGTTGATCGTACCCCAGATGATCCGGTGGTACTGGTGGCGATTCAACGGGTACGGCTACGCCGGCGGAACCGTTATCGGCATGTCGCTCGCCATACTCCAGCAGATATTCCTTCCCGAACTATCCGAACTCTGGATCTTCGTTGGTATCGGGTCGATCACATTTATCGCCTGCATCGTGATCGCACTGATGACCCCACCGACGGACGAAGAGGTGCTTGACGAGTTCTACCGTGAAACGAAGCCGTTCGGTTTCTGGAACACCGTACGGGACAAGATCGATGCGCTGGAGATCAAGGAGGTGAAGAAGGAAAACCGCCGCGACATCGCCGGACTGTTCCTCGCTGTGCCGTGGCAACTCGTTCTGTTTCTCACGACGATGATGTTCGTGACGCGGGAGTGGGATGCGTTCCTCACACTCCTGGGTGTGCTCATTGTCCTGAGTGTTGCGCTTTACCTCGTATGGTACCGGCACCTGCCGGGTGCCGTCGACCTCGCGCTTGCCTCCGATGGCCCGGAGGAAGAGGCAGCAGGGTAGAATGCATGGCGGATCGAGACATCGATGGATGATGTTGTTGTACGGAATATGTGATGCAAAGGATTGCATATTCTGCGTAATCTTCGGTTGTTTCTACCCCGTGCTTCGTCAAAACTAGACATTTGAGATCCTCTCCACTACCATGAGTGCAGATAGAGTGTAACACAGTCGTGACGCGCTATTGCAAACGTTTGCAATCGGAAGCGCTTTTGACGACACTTTGGAAAGAAACGATGAACGAATAAGCCACCTGCTGCTTCTCTCGCCCGCTCGTTACGAATCAAACCCTTTTGATCTCATGAAACGGACTGTTACCTCAATCCTAACGCTTCTCGTCGTCGCGGCGTGGTGTGCCGCACCGGCGTTTTCGCAAACCTCATTCGACCGTGATTGGGAGTTCTCCGCGAACGTCAACTCAGGGTCGATACCAGCCTATCTAACGGATGCACGTGCTATCGCCTACGGGATGGTCGATGATGGATCCGGTACCATGGTTGGGCGATTGCTCGTGAGCCACGGTGGCGACAACGTGGAGATTGTCGACCCAGCCGACGGGCAGAGCCTCGGCACGCTGAGTACGAACGGTATACAGGGCACCTCGACACGGAATATTCAGGATGTTGAGGTGACGGGAGACAACATCATTATCGGATGCAACTCTGTAAACAACACATTCGCTCCAGGAGACGTCACAGACTTTCGGTGTTATCGATGGGATGATCTCGGGGCAGACCCGGTTCAGGTTTTAAGCTTCCCGGCTCCAGATGCAAATAATGATGGGGAGTCTGATTACATCGGACGCCTCGTCGACGTGAAGGGGAACGCCAACGACAATACGCTCACGATTCTGACGGCAGCTTCTGCGTTTCAGGACAGTGGCGTGAACGACGTCTACCGGTTTACAACGACTGATAATGCACAGAGCTTTTCTTCTGAGACAGTTGATCGTCCAGATGGCGAGCCCTTTGACAATCTAAACGGAGTTGCCGCAATAGGCACGGGCGATGCCCCCTTCATTTACAATGCAGGAGGGGCTCCTCCGACTCGGTACGCAGCTGATGGGACGTCTCCTGAGGCCGTGCCAAGCGGTGCAGGCATCGTTTCTTCATTTACGAATTCGGTGGAGTACTTTGAGACGAGCTCCGGTTCGTTCTTCGCAACGTTCAATTACGAGATGGGCGGAAACGGATCGAAGGCGACAGTTGTCGACGTCACAAGTGGATTCAGCGCTGCCTTGCCGTACGACTCGACGCCGTCAATGGGGGGCGGTCCGCCGAATGGTGCGGGCGACATCGATGTCCGAAACAATGGAGATGGTACGGTTACCGTATTCGTAGTTTCTGCCGACACGGGAATTGGTTCATTCACGACCAATACCGATCCTCTCCCGGTTGAACTCGCGAGCTTCGAGGCTGACCGAGATGGAAACAACGTCGCCCTCCGCTGGGAAACGCTGTCGGAAACGGGCAACTCGGGCTTCGACATCGAGCGCTCGATCGACGGACGTGCCTTCACGAAGGTTGGCTTCGAGCCGGGACAGGGCACGACGACGGAAGCTACGTCGTACCGATTCGTCGACAACAGCATTCCGTACGGCGTTTCCGACGTCACGTACCGTCTGCGCCAGATCGATGTGGATGGCGATGAGACGCTGACGGATGCGCGGTCCATCACGTTCACGCCCTCCTCGGTGTCGCTCGTCGGCTCTGTGCCGAACCCGGTCGCATCCGGTCAGGCAGAGATTCGCTTCGAGCTGCCGAAGGCGATGAACGTTCGCCTGTCCGTCTACGACCTCCTCGGCCGCGAGGTGGCTGTGCTGGTTGATGGAGAGCAGATGGCGAAGCAGCATCGCGTGAGTTTCGATGCGTCGACGCTCGCCAGTGGTACGTACTTGATCCGTCTGGAGACAGACCGGGGTGCCACCACGAGCAAGATGACCATCGCCCGATAACGGGACGATGCATCGACGGAATGTTCAGGACGGGAGCCCCGGTGACGGACCGCATCGCGCCGTCGCCGGGCCCGCCTGGATATAAAAGGGTGACCCGAAGAACGAGGGTTGCCGTTTCTTCCAACTGAGCCGTCACCGGACGGCTCTCAAATCGATACCGATGCTTATGAAACGGATTGCAACGACACTCGCGATCATACTCACGGCGCTGTCCTGGCTCGTTGTTTCGACGACGCCGGCTCAAGCTCAATCCTTCTCGACAGACTGGGAATTCTCCACGGCGGAGGGCAATCTACCGTCGTATTTTCGAACGAACAATGACACGCGCTACCTCGCGTATGGTCAGGTGGACGACGGCAACGGAACAATGGTTGAACGCGTCCTCATTCTGAGTGGCGGGAACGACCCCTACGAAATTCGCATCCTGGACGCTAACGACGGCACGGATCTGGGCACGCTCCCGGCGGTCACGAGTCTCCCGACGCCCAGCGACGGGCGAAAGCTCACCGACATCGAAATTTCCGACGACGGCTTCATTATCGCCTGCAACGAGGTGAACAACGCCTTTGGGACAGATAGCACGACGGAGAACTTCAAGTGCTATCGCTGGGACAGTCTGACGGATAGCTCGCCGGAGACGGTTGTGGATTATTCGGTCCCGGACAATAGCCCGAGCAACGGCTCAACAGAGGGCGACTGGGTCGGACGCCAGGTCACGATGGTCGGTTCGATGAGTGACAACAGCGCGACCATTCTTACGACGGCGGCGCGGGAGAGCTCATATGTGTACCGCTTTACGACATCTGACAACGGCCAGTCCTTCTCTGGGGAAGCAATCGAAAGAACAGGCCGTCCTCCAACGGGCAACATCAACGGCGTTGCGCCGCTTGGGCCTGGAGCCTCTCCATTCATCGTAAATGTATTGAACGTGGCTCCAATCCAGTACGACGCAACCGGAGCGGAGGTGGCACAGGACCAGGGTGCATTTACTGCGTTTACCAACTCAATCAAATACTTCGAAGCGGGCGGCAAACAGTGGGCCGTCTCCTTCCGATGGGATACGACCGGCGAAAATCAGTTCGCTGAGCTTGTCGACGTTTCCCTTGGTCTTGGTACCGCCCTTCCGTATGCAAGCACGCCGAACTTCGGGCGAGCGAACGAGCAGAACAACACGAACGGGACGGGCGATGTCGCCGTCCGCGTCAACGATGACGACACGGCGACTATTTTCGTACTGGCGACAAATAACGGCGTGGGCTCGTACACGACGGGCTCGGCTCTCCCCGTTGAACTCGCAAACTTCGACGCGCGTCAGAGCGGCGACGATGTCTCCCTAACGTGGAAGACGCTGTCCGAAACCAACAACCAGCGCTTCGAAATTGAGCGTGCTATTGACGGTGGTTCTTTCGCCACGATCGGCCAGCGCGCCGGGCAGGGAACGTCTACTGAAGCCACGAGCTACTCGTTCGTCGATGCCTCAATTCCGTTCGGCGCTGAGACGATCGACTACCGTCTCCGCCAGGTGGATGTGGATGGTGGCGAATCAATGAGCGACGTGGTCACGGTGCGCCTCTCGGCCGACCGACTGCAGCTACTCGGCAGTGCGCCGAACCCGGTCATCAGTACATCCAAAATCCGATACGCGCTACCGGAGCAAGCCAATGTCCGCGTCGCGCTTTACGACGTGCTGGGTCGGGAAGTCCGTGTACTTGAGCAGGGTGCCCGTGCTGCGCGTGAGCACAGCGTGTCGTTCGACGCATCGGGTCTATCGAGCGGCGTCTACTTCATCCGCCTGGAGGCGATGGGGCAGACGAAGACCACCCGTGTCAGTGTCGTTCAGTAAAGCCTGAGTTTCGCTCGCCGGGGTTCGCACGTCTTGTGAAGAGGCGAACCCCGGAAGCGGCTTCGGCCATCCGTCATTTCGCCTCATTCCCCCTTCGAAGATGAAGCGCCGCGACTTTCTCCGTAATGCAGGGCTTGGCCTCGCCGGGCTCGCGGCTCGTCCGTATGTTCACGGCCCATGGTTTCAGGGCCGAGCGAGCCGGGAAACGGATATCGTGATCTTTGGCGGTGGCGCCGGCGGACTGTGTGCCGGGATTCAGGCAGCGCGGCAGGGAGCAGAGGTCGTGGTGCTGGAACCGTCACCCTGGGTCGGCGGCATGCTAACGGCCGCTGGCGTCAGCGCCCTCGACGGCAATAAGTATGGTGCGGGCGGCGGCCTCGTCCACGAGTTTCGCGAGGCACTCGCCGACCACTACGGTTCGATCGATGCACTCTTTACCGGGTGGATCAGTCTCTACTGTTACGAGCCGCACGTCGGACACGGCATTCTGAAGGAGATGATCGCCCCGCTCGACACGCTGACCGTCCTCCGGGGCGTGGAGGCGACCGGATACGAGCGCGTGGGACCGCGAGAGCGGCGCATTCGCGTCACGGAAGCGGATCCGGCGTACGGGCCGCCCGTCTGCACCGATGCCGATCAGACGATCACCTGCTCGGTGTTTGTGGATGCAACCGAGTACGGCGACGGCCTGAAGCTGGCCGGGATTCCGTACCGCCTCGGACGCGAGAGCCAGGCGCAGACCGGAGAAGAGGCTGCACCCGAGACGCCCGACAAGGAGATGCAGGACCTCACCTATGCCGCCACGCTGGTCAAACAGCCGGGTGCAGAGGCCCTGCCGGTGTCGGCGCTGGACCGGGAGCACTTCGATTTCTTCCAGTGCAGCACAAAACTGGATTGCCCGAATCCGGACGAGAAGCTTCTCGGGCACACGGTCCACAGTTGGGAGCGATTTATCACGTATGCTGAGCTCCCGAACAACAAAGTTCTGCTCAACTGGCCGCATCACGCGAACGACTTTCCGTCTCCGGTGGCCATGTTTGAGGATCGGTATTACCGTCGCCGACACCTGGCTGCCGCAAAGCAGCACACCATGCAGTTCGTGCGCTACATGCAGACGGAGCTGGGGCATTCGGAGTGGCAACTCGCGACGGACGAGTACCCGACCGCTGACAATCTGCCGCCCATTCCGTACATCCGGGAGAGCCGCCGGCTGGTCAACGACCACGTGATGAAGCAGTCCGACGTGGTGCCGGACGGGGATAACCCGCGTGCACCGGTGATCGAGGACAGCATTGCGGTTGGCGACTACTTCCTGGACCATCATCACTCGAAGCACCATCTCCCACCGGACTGCCGTCTGGACGAAGACTTCCCTGACAACGAACCATTCCAGGTTTCACCGAACGTCTTTTTCCCGGAGAATGGAGATGATAGCTTTCTCGTCGGGGAAAAGAGCATCGCCGTGACGCACATCGTGAATGGCTGCACGCGCCTGCAACCCGTCGTGATGCTAATGGGACAGGCCATCGGGGCCATCGCAGCGCATGCTGTGTCCGATGGCAGCGCTCCTGCGGATGTCCCGGTGCCGCGCGTACAGGAGAGTCTGCTCGATGCTGGCTGTCAGCTATACATCATGTACGACGTCCCGACGGGGCATGATCTCTTTCGCCCGGTGCAAAACCTCGCGCTTCAGGGTGTGCTTCGCGCGGACGATCCGACCCGACTCCATCCCGATCAACCCATGCCGGCAGAGTGGGCGGTCAAGTGGGCAACGCGCGCGGGAATGCCGGATGCCGTTACCACGAACGAGACGACAGACTCACTTACGCAAGAGGATGTCTCGGGTCGTCTTGCTGAGGCACTTCCGATGGATTACGGGTCATCCTCGATTTCGCGCGGCGCCTTTGTGACGGCCCTGAACAGTCTCACACAATAGAATTGGTCGACGCCTCCCCGGCAAAAACATTCTCCCCTTTCCGCATCATGGACGCCCCTCTCCACGGCATTGTTGTCTCCCACACGCACTGGGACCGGGCCTGGTACCTGCCGTTTCAGGTCTTTCGGCACCGGCTTGTGCGACTCGTCGACCGGCTCATCGAGCTGCTGGAGACGAACGAGGAGTACCGTGCCTTCACGCTGGATGGGCAAACCGTTCTACTCGACGACTATCTCGAGATTCGCCCCGACCAGGAGGAGCGACTCCGTACACTGATCGACGAAGGGCGTCTTCTCATCGGTCCGTGGTACACGCTGCCGGACCTGTTTCTCGTCTCGGCCGAATCCGTCGTGCGCAACCTGCAGGTTGGCCGCGCGCACTGCGACGAATTTGGTGGCGGGATGACGGTCGGATACATTCCAGATCCGTTCGGACATTTCGCTCAGATGCCGCAGATCCTCCGCGGTTTCGGCATGCAGACGTACATCTTCATGCGCGGTCTCGGGCGCGAGGAGAAGGAACGTCTGGGGGGCACGTTCGACTGGCGGGCGCCGGATGGGTCCACGGTGCGAGCAATCTACCAGCCACAGGGCTACTTCCCGGCCGGGAATCTCGGACATCCGGAGGTCTACGGCCGGTTCGACGGTCACACGCCGACGGTCGACCTCGCCGAGGAGCGGGTCCGCGAGGCGGTGGAGACGCTCAGCGACGTTCAGCAGGAAAAGACACTCCTCCTGAGCAACGGCTTCGATCACATGCCGGAGCAGCCGGAGCTACCCGATCTCCTCACGTCGTTGAATAAGCGAATGACGGATGTGGACCTGGAGCACGGCACGCTCCCCCAGTTTGTCGATCTTCTGCTTGCGGAGTATGGGACGCACGAGACGTATGAAGGGGATCTTGTCGGAAATGCCGATCATCCCATTCTGCTCAATGTCTACTCGACTCGCATCTACCTGAAGCAGCAGAACCACCGAGCGCAGTCGCTCCTGACGCGCCATGTCGAGCCGATGAGCGCGTGGCTTGAGACGGAGTCCGTTGGTCCGGACGCGCGGCCCTTTCTCGATCAGGCGTGGCGCCTTCTTCTCCGTAATCATCCGCATGACGACATCTGTGGATGTAGTGTCGACGCCGTTCATGATGACGACGAGCAACGCTTTCGGCAGATTGACGAGATTGGAACGTCGCTTCTTCGCGAACACCTCGAGTCACTCGTTCTGTCCGGAGGATTTGAGGAACCGCAGGGGAACGAAGAATGGCCGTCTGACGACCGGCTGGACGAGGGGGCACCTGACCTTGGTACCACAGACGTGTTCGTGTTTAATCCGCACCCCTTCGCGCACAGGCAGCGCGTGGAGGCCACCATCATGATGCCCGAACCCGAGGGCACGCGGTCCGACGATCCACGCCCGGCTCGACCTCTCGCTGGGTTGATGCCCGACGGCACGCCCGTTGACATCCAAACGCTCGAAACGGAGGGCGATGTCGTCCGCAGCAACTATCTGGAGGCGACCTGGGGACGGCGATACCGCGTCTCCTTCGACGTCGAACTTCCGCCCTTGGGCTACCAGGTCGTTCGCATTGCCGAAACGCTACAAGCTATCGAGGACAAGAACGACCCCGCGGAGGTCCTACTTGAGAATGACGCGTACCGCGTGTGGGTTGAGGGTGAACGCCTGCAGATTCTCGAGAAGGAAACCGGGACTCGTTTCGGTGACGCACTCGGATTCGAGTACCATCTCGACGCCGGCGACACCTACTCATACGGTCCGGTTCCTGACCATGGGCCGTGGAACGCAGAGTTTGTTTCGAGTCAGCACCATCCTGATCGCCGGGAGACGCTACAGCTTCAGTATGCTCTCGCCGTACCGGAGCAGTACGATCGTGACGCCGAACAGCCGATTGGGACGACGACGCTCGATCTAACGGTCGATATCACGCTCACGCTGCAGCAGGCCGTTGGCATCTCGGTTCGTTATGAGAACACGGCTCGGGACGGGCGCCTTCGCATCGTTCTCCCGACGGGCCTGATTCGGGACGAGTCGCTGGCGGATGGCCACTTCGCGCTGCGTCCGAGGAAGAAGCCGCCATGGCTTACCCCCGAGGACGAGCCGGAGCGCCACGACGGCTATCCCGGCGAACTGAACTATCCGACACAGCACCAGGGGGATTTTGTGATGGTAGAACAGACATCCGATGATTCCGACCAGGGCCGACGGACGTGGATCGCAAACCGTGGGCTCCCGGAGTACGAATTGTTGACCGACGGTGAGCAGGCGCAGGTTGCCGTGACGCTTCATCGCGCCGTTGGATGGCTCTCCGTTGCGGATGGACGCATCCGAGGCTGTCAGGCCGGACCGACGGTTCCAACACCCGGTGCGCAGTGTCAGCGCGAGATGCACGCCGAGCTCGCCTGGGGACATGGCATCATACCCCGATTCGAGGCGGTGCGCCGCGCTCGTGCCTTCGCACACCCGGCCCGTGCGACTGAAATTCCGTACCTCCCGTACGCCGAGTCGAGGGGACGCTGGT
Organism: Longibacter salinarum; assembly: GCF_002554795.1. Classification (NCBI taxonomy): domain Bacteria; kingdom Pseudomonadati; phylum Rhodothermota; class Rhodothermia; order Rhodothermales; family Salisaetaceae; genus Longibacter; species Longibacter salinarum. Next base: position 144,335 of record NZ_PDEQ01000002.1, read on the forward strand.
CGCGCTCACGTTCCATCGCCAGGATTGACAATCCAGCCATCGATCTTACGGCGCTCCGTCCTTCCGTTACGGACGACGCTCAGGCGATTCGACTTTGCAATTTGTCGGCCGACGAGCAAACGGCCCGCCTTTCGATCGGACTCCAGGTGGAAGAATGGTGCGTCTCGACGCTGCAGGAGGGATGGGACGAGGCCTCCGTTCGCGATGTAAACAGAGGGACGATCGACATCACGGTAGGGCCGCACGAAGTGGTGACGTTGCTTCTCCGATAAATTGGCGCAGTTTCTCGCTTGCCAATCAGTACACGCGGCCTGCGGGCGACATCCTTTTTTCTTCCCCTGCAAATTCGGAACCCGGCTTCAGCCGACAGATTCGATATTGCAAACGTTTGCAGTCTTTACTGCACACCCAAGATCATGGCTCAATATTCTCCTTCGAACATCGACGCTCGCAGTTTCCTTCGGGTCGTCACGACAGAGCATCAGGGACGGTTTCTTGTTCGATTTCCGGAAGGGTATCGTACGGATCCGTCGCGCAGATGGCCGTTTCTGCTCTTTCTCCACGGGGCGGGGGAGCGGGGGCGCGACCTCAACCTTGTGCAGCGGCACGGACCGCTTTCCGATAGCGCACCGGATGAGATCCCAGCGATCATCGTGGCACCGCAGTGCGATCTGGAGGATTGGTGGAATGCTGCCGCTCTAGAGGCCCTGGTTGAGTCGTGCCTGGAGCGCTACCGTGTCGACGAGGCGAGAATGGCGTTGACCGGCATCAGCATGGGCGGGAGCGCCGCGTGGGAGCTGGCGGCGCGTACGCCTGAGCGCTGGACAGCCGTTGCACCCATTTGCGGTCGCGCCGATCCACTGCGGGCTCCCTCGCTCGTGGATGTGCCGGTGTGGGCATTCCACGGTGCGCAGGATACCGTCATTCCGGCGGAGCAATCCAAAACGATGGTCGACGCCATCCGGTCCGTTGACGGGGAGGCGAAACTCACGATTGACCCCGACGCCGCACACGAGGTCTGGACGGATGTGTACCGTGGGACGGAAATCTATGATTGGCTCTTAAAGCCGCGCGATTAGCGATGCGGATCCTGTAGAAGCTTTCCTCTGAACTCGCTCTTCCTGAACGATGCAGCTGACCGGGACTTTTCTCGACGAGATTACCCATGATATTCCGTCTCAAAACTGGGGCGCGAGGGAGTGGGCACGTGATTTCGACGCCATGAAGGCCGTCGGGATCGATACCGTCATTCTGATTCGTGCCGGCTACCGGGACCGTGCTGTCTTCGACTCGGAGGTGCTGTCGGATGCTCGTGATATGATGCCGGCCTACGACGACCTGGTCGATCTCTTTTTACGAGAAGCGGAGCGGTGCGGCATGGACTTCTGGTTCGGCACGTACGATGCCGGCACGTTCTGGGACGAGGGCGACTATCGGCACGAGGTTGACATCAACAAACCGTTCTGTGCAGAGGTCGCGGAGAAGTACGGCGATAGAGAGGCATTCGCCGGCTGGTACATCAGTCACGAGATCAACGCCTACGATGACGGGATGCTGAACGTCTACGAGGAGCTCTCCGATCATCTTCGCGAGCTGGTCGATGTGCCAATCCTGATGTCACCGTACATGAAGGGAGTGAAGCAATTCGGGGACGAGGCGCTTGGATTTGACGAGCACGTCCGCGAGTGGAGTACGGCCTTCGAGCGGCTCGAGGGCCTCGTTGATGTCGTCGCATTCCAGGATGGCAATGTGCCGCTGACCGAGCTTCCGCGCTACCTCGCGGCCAACCGGGAGCTCGCCGCCGCCCACGGAATCGAGAGCTGGGGGAACGTCGAGACGTTCGATCGCGATGTCCGAATTAAATTTCCCCCGATCGATTTTCGGAAGCTTCGCTACAAGATTGAACAGGCTGCTGAGGCAGGGCTCGACAAGCTGATTACGTTCGAGTTCTCCCACTTCCTGAGTCCGAACGCCGATCACCCCGCCGCTCGTGCCCTGCATCGCCGGTACCGTGAGTGGATCGATGTGGACAAATCTCCACAGGCAGCCGAACCGTCCGTAGAGGACCGCTCCTCCATCACGCAGTCGTAAACCCTTTCTTTTCGATCGACTCGACGCACGCACATGCGCCTACCTACACCGACGCTCGATCCGGCGACTCTTTCGCCCGACCGGCGCACTCAGATTTCGTCCATTCGCCAGCGGTACCGGAGTGAACTGTATGACCGCGTGCTTCCGTTTTGGATGGAGCACTCCATCGATCGTGAGAACGGTGGATACTACAACTGTCTGGATCGCGACGGCGCGGTATACGACACGACAAAGCACAGCTGGCTTCAGGGTCGACAGGTATGGATGTTTTCAGCTCTGTATCGCACCGTCGAACCACGCGATGAATGGCTCGACATCGCACAACACGGCCTCAAATTTCTCCGCGATCATGCGCTTCGCCCGAACGGACAGGTGTTTTTCTCGCTCACAGCGGACGGCCGGCCGATTTACCAGCAGCGGAAGATCTTCTCGGAATGCTTCTACGTGATGGCTCTCGCCGAGTATGCCCGCGCAGCTGACCGGCCGGACCTCCTGAAAGAGGCCGAAGAAGGATTGGGTCGGCTGTGGGAATGGTCCTCGGATTTGACAAAAGTGGGCCGCCCGCAGCACGAGGGACAGGCGGATGCACGGTCACTGGCCATCCCAATGATTCTGCTGAATCTGATTGATGTCGTAGCGGGCGAGAATACGTCCGACTACGCGTCCAGCGTCGACAAACTACTCGAGCGAATCCTGCTCCACGTCCATGCAGACGACAAGATGGTGCTTGAATCCGTGGCGCCAGACGGCTCTCGACTCGACGGTGCCGATGGTCGGGTCCTGAATCCAGGCCACGCGATTGAAGCCGGCTGGTTCGTCCAACACTGGGCGCAACGACTCTCTCGGCCGGACCTTCAGGAGACCGCACGTGACATCGTGCGATGGTCATTCGATCGAGGGTGGGACGACGAGCACGGTGGAATCTTCTATTTCCTCGACGCCGACGGCTACAGCCCGATGCAACTCGAGTGGTTCATGAAGCTCTGGTGGCCGCACTGCGAAGCCCTCTACGCCCATCTTCTCAACTACGCTCTCTTCGGTGACGAGGAAGATTGGCAGGCCTTCAAGACCGTGGATACTTACACCTTTGATCACTTTTCCGATCCCGAACACGGCGAGTGGTTTGGCTATCTCGACCGCGAGGGTCGCGTGACGCACAGATTCAAAGGTGCAGCCTACAAAGGCTGCTTCCACGTTCCGCGGACGCTCTGGCTGTGTGAACGCCTTCTGGGTATGCTCGACGCATCCGATTGACACCGGAACAGCTCCTTTTCGCATCGCTCCGACCTTCTCGCTCAACCGACCTCTGAAACGATGAATGCCAAGACCGCCTCTCAAACGTCCAAAGCCCAGAACGAGCCCGCGTTCGAAGCATCGCGTCAGGCCTCTAACCGAGGAACCCAGCGCGAACGGCTGCCCGTGTTGATCTTTGAGAAGCCCTCAGAGATGTCCCATCGCGTGGCCCGACGGATCGCCAACCTGATCGAAGAACGCCAGGCGGTCGGGCAAGAGCTCGTCCTCGGCCTGCCGACAGGCTCGACGCCCATTGGCGTCTATCAGGAGCTCGTCCGCATGCATCAGGAGGAAGGTCTTGACTTCTCTAATGTCGTGACCTTCAATCTCGACGAGTACTATCCGATGGATCCAGAGAGCCTTCAGAGCTATCACCGGTTCATGGAGGAGAATTTCTTCAATCACGTCAATATCCCGGAGTCGCAGATTCACATTCCGGAAGGCGACATCCCGCGAGAGGAGGTCGAGCGGCACTGCATTGAATACGAACATGCGATCGAAAAGGCCGGTGGCATTGACCTTATCTTGCTCGGCATCGGGCGAAGCGGGCACGTCGGCTTCAACGAGCCGGGATCGAGCCGGCAAACGCGAACGCGCTTGATCATTCTGGACGAGATCACGCGGAAGGATGCGGCGAGCGACTTCTTCGGCGAGGAGAACGTGCCACAGGAGGCGATCACGATGGGCGTAGGGACGATCCTCGACGCCGACGAGATTATCCTGATGGCAACCGGTGAGCACAAGGCTCCGATCGTCCGGGAGGCTGTGGAGGAAGAGGCGAACCGATCCGTCACGGCGAGTTACCTGCAGGATCACCCGAACGCAAGCTTCTACCTCGACCGGGCCGCGGCTGGCGAACTGACGCGAGTGAAGACGCCGTGGCTGGTGCGCGACATCGAGTGGAACGAGCAGCTCGAAAAGCAGGCCGTGATTTGGCTATCCAAGAAGCTGAACAAGGCGATTCCGCGTCTGGAGTCAGGTGACTTCTACCGCAACCAGATGCATGGCGTCGTCCATCGCTATGACAGCATTGACGACCTGACTCGCAAGATATTTGAGGACCTCCGACAGAGGATTGTTTACAGCGACAATCTGATCAAGAACGAGCGGGTCATCCTCTTTAGTCCGCATCCGGACGACGACGTCATCTCGATGGGAGGGATGCTTGACAAACTTGTCGCCAATGGCAACGACGTCACGGTAGCCTACATGACGAATGGCTCCGTGGCCGTCTTCGATTCCGACGTTCGACGGTACCTCCGCTTTATCGAGATGTGCGGCCCGACGATGGGACTCGAAGGGGAGGCGTTCGAACACTTCAACGCAAAGCGGGCGGAGATCGAGAGCTTCCTGGATCAGAAAAGTCCGGGCGAGGTGGATATTCAGGAGGTGCAGGAGCTGAAAGCCTACATCCGGTACGGTGAAGCGGTCGCGGCGACGGAGGTGATGGGCCTCGGGCCGGAGCACTGCCGCTTCCTCGACATGCCCTTCTACAAGACGGGCCGCGTGCGCAAGGATCCGGTCACGCAGGCAGATGTCGATGTCGTCCGAAACCTGCTAGAGGAGGTCGAGCCGACCAATGTTTTCGTTGCCGGTGACCTCTCGGATCCGCACGGCACGCACCGAATGTGTTACCAGGCCATCCGCGACGCGCTCGGTGAATATCGTGATGCACGAGCTGGATCGGATGGGCAACCTGCTGCTAACGCTGCTCCGCTCGTCTGGCTGTACCGTGGTGCGTGGCAGGAGTGGGAGATCGACCGCGCGGATATTTTCGTGCCGCTCTCGAAGGCGGATCTTGGTCGAAAGGTCGAAGCGATCTTCAAGCACGAGAGCCAGAAGGACCGGGCCATGTTCCCCGGCGCCTACGACGAACGCGAGTTCTGGCAGCGCGCCCGGGACCGAAACTGCGACACCGCAGATACCCTGAACGGTCTGGGGCTGCCGGAATTCTATGCAGCGGAAGCGTTCGTGACGACGCACGAGATGCCGTAATCGCCTGTGCAATCATGTAGCGAATCGAGCGGCAGCCCTCGGTCGTCTCAACATACACACGGCGCGACGGTGCGGTCGGAATCGCACCCTCGCGCCGTTTTCTGTGTGCCCGTTCGGCGAAAGCCTCCCATGAACTAGCGACCGGCCTGCGCGGGCGGCTCGGTGACGATCAGTGTGCCGGTGGCGGTGCGACCGCGGGTCTCCGGTTCGTACATCATTTCTGCTTCCGCCGGAGGATGGGTGTACGTGCCGCGCGTCGTGGCGCGAGCGACGTACGTGTACGCGTGCTCTCCCTGCTGGAGATAATCGGCAAAGAGCAGCACGCGGTCATCACGCTTCTCCGTGTGATTGAACGAGCCCCACCAGCGGTCGGAGCCTGTCTCTGCATTCTCCGATATCTCGCCTGAGGTCGTCGCGAAGGCAGCATTGATGGGTTCGAGTCCGGCGGGGAGCGCATCATCCACGACGACGTAATTGCGAGACGTCGGAGAAGAGACCCGCAGCCGCACGCGCACGAGCTGGCCCGGCGTGAGCGAAACGTTTCCTTCACCTGTCGTCATCCACTCGCCGACGGGCGACCCGCTGTCATCGAGTCGCTGAATTCGACGCTCGACAACCATGCCCTGCTCCCGTGCTGGCACGGGATCCGCTGTGTACGCTTCGAGCCGGAGGGAGTAGTAGACCGTTCCGGTTCCGTCCTTTGATACGGTAACCGGCACTTCGCGGCCCGACGGTACGGCGCCGAGTCCAACGGTGTCCGTAGCGGCACGCAGGCTGCGTCCTTCGAACGATTCCTGGAGGACCGTTCGGCCAGCGAGTTTGATTTCGGCGCGGAAGTCGGGGTTTGCTGTTTCGAAGGCGTCGTAGTAGGCCCGGAGGGCGTCCACGGCTGCCGCGTTGTCCTGTGTCGACGCCCAGTGTCCGTTCTGTCGTTCGGCCATGAGGTAGCGCACCATTCGCTGGGCGACTTGCTGGAATCCATCGCCACCGCCGTGTTCGATGAGGGCGCTGAGCCCGAACGCCGTGGCACGCACGTCGCTGGAGAAGATCCAGCGGTAGTCGTCGCGATCCGGCGCGTCAAGGTATGCTCGCGTCGCCTCCACTCGAATCATGCTACGGAGACGCTCGGCGATGGACGGCTCGAAGCGGGAGAGGGCATCGTGGTCGGCTGCGACAAGAGCGCGCAGCAGGAAGCTGAGCCCTTCCGGTGAGGCGGGCGGATCGGATGCGAGGGCGTCGATTTCACTTTCCAGCACGTGCCCATGCCGTGTCAGGGCATACAGCATCTGGGCTCGCGTGGTTTTCCACACGTCACGCGAGTAGAAGGCGGGACGTTCGCTGCGATTGCGGACGTACGCCTCAACGGCTTCAATCGTCTTCCTCGTCAGGGATGACGGCGTGTCGTAGCCCGCGTCCTGGGCCTCCGCGAGACCGAGCAGTACGTAGCCGGTGACGTACGGATTGTCGTGGCGGCTGCCTTCCCAGAGCGAGAACCCGTTACCGGCCCAGAAGGACCTCAGGGAGCGAAGCCACGACTGCACCGCTGCGTTGCGATCGCCGTCCATGACTTCGATATCGAAAGCATCCACCACATCGTTCGCGAGGAGCAGCGGACGAACGCGGGAGGTCGTCTGCTCCAGACAGCCGTACGGATACTCGAACAGGTGCTCGATTGCGCCGTCGAGTCCCACGAGGGCCGTGCTCGAGAGCTTCATGCTGAACTCCCCGGCGCCCGGGATACGGTTGCCCGCCAGCACGATCGCCTCTTCCTGCGTGCCGTCCGTCGACGAGAACGTGCCGTCGGCCAGCTTCGTGCGTGGGAGCTGAACGGGTACGGTCGTCTCGAAGGCATCGGTCTCACCGTTTAGAGAAGCGCGGAAGCGGACGGCCGCGTTGCCCGGCTGGTCGGCACTCCAGTCGAAACGGACCTCGCGCGTGGCTCCTGCTGGAAGGTTTATGGATTGCGTCGAGGCGCCCGCGAGCGCGAGTCCACCCTCGGGTTCGGCCGTGACCTCTACAGTGCCGTCTTCGTCCGTTCGGTTCGACACGAGAACGCCCGCCTGGAAATCATCATTCAGCCGCGCGAAGCGAGGCATGGCCTGTTGCAGCACGAGTGGCTTGGTCACGACGATGTTTGCCTGACCCTTCCCAAAGGCCTGGTCACGCGACGCCGCAGCGGCCATGAGTCGGAACGTCGTCAGGCTCTCCGGGAGCTTGAAGGTCAGCTGTGCGCGCCCATCGTTGCCGGTCCGCACCGATGGTGCCCAGTGGGCAAGCGGTCGGAAATCGGTCCGGACGGCGTTTCGTCCGACGCCACCGCCTCCGCCCGGGTCTTCCGTCTTCTGTCCGTAGTCGCGCTGCTCGACGAGTTCCGCACGGAGCTCGCTCGTGGTTACGTTCAGCGCGCGGGGCCCGTAGAACGTGTCAAATGGATCGGGTAGCGAGTAGCCGATGAGGTCGAGGACACCGGCATCTGCGGCCGAGAACGCGATCTCGCCTGATACGCCGCTCCCCGACGCATCTGTCAGGCGTAAGTCAACGGTGATCTCCTCGCCGGGCCGGTACTGCGTCTCCTCCGGTGACACGTCGACGCGAAGATGCTTCTCATTCGCATCGACGCGCAGACTTGTGTACCCGATCTTGAATCCGGGCGCGCCCGGATCACTGGTTTTCTGCGGCGGCGCTGTACGACCGCTGAGCAGGATCACGCTGACGTAAATGTTCGGCAGGTGCTTCGCTTCGATCGGAATGTTGATCTGCGGCGCTGTCTTGTCGATCTGCATCACGCGGCTGGAGATGATGCCTTCCCGCTCGACCGTGACGAGAGCAGTCGCATCCTCGTACGGTGACTGGACCAGCAACTTCGCGGTTTCTCCGGGAGCGTACGTCTCCTTGTTTGGGACAATGTCGATCCGGTCATCGTCGTCGCGGCGCCAGGCCACGTACCCGCGACCGGTTGCGTAGGCGTGCGTGTCGGTTCGAATCTCGTTGCCCCGCAGGTCTTGAGCCTTCGCCCGAATCTCGTAGCGCCCGCCCCGAGGGAGAACCATGCTCAGGCGCTGGGCCTTCGACGCAGACGTGGTTATGCTGGTGTTGTAGATGACCTCTTCGGTGCGCTCACTTCGCCAGCGCAGGCGTCCATCGGCTCCGACCTCTTGTACGCTGTTCCACTGGACGTGGACAACCTCGATGTCGACATCCTTGCCGCCGACGGGCACACCGCCGGGATCGGTCGTCATAATGTCGACCGTGAACGTGGTGTCGGTCTTGAGGTCCAGGAACGTCGTTTCGGCCTTCAGCCCAATGTAGAACAGGCCGGGATGCATGGTGGCCGACGTCGCTGCGCTCATGGTCTGGTCGGTCGGGCTCGTCACCGTGCCACTCCACGTTAGGCGGACGGGCGTGCCTTCGTTATTTCCCTCGAGCTGGTGCCGAATCGTTACGGCGCCGGTCGAGTCGAGCGGTTGTTCGCCGCGAAGAAGGGTGCCGTACTCGCGTGCATCCGTTGGGCCGAAGCGATAGGACGGGTAGCCAGGCGGCGTGTAGCGTGTGTCAGATTTAGAGAGGCGGAACTGGGCCGGCTGTCCTTCCATGCTGGCCCCGAAGAGATAGCGGCCCGAGATCGAGCCTTCGAAGAAGTCACCGGCGACATACTGTTTTGCCGTTGTCGTGGCGTCGACGTCCATGGTAGCACGACGGAAGTCCTCCACGCGGAAGGACGCGTATTCGATCGTCTCATCCTCGTGGTGGACGCGAACCGTGTACCGGCCGCGGGCACCGTCCTCCGGGACATCCCACGAGAGATCGAACGAACCCATCGTGCCCGGTGAGACCGTCGAATCCAGTACGTCCTCATTTCTGGGATCATTGATGTCGATGTCGATCGGGTCCGTCAGGTTGGACCACGCACCGTCCGTTTTCTGTCGCACGAAGCCTTTCAGGTGAACGGTTTCGCCCACTTTGTACAGGCCACGGTCGGAGAAGACGATCGCTTTTTCCGACTGCGCCTCCGGTCCGCGATCATAGTTGATGCCGAAGCGGTACGGCTCGACGCCATCGTCGAACTCGCTGCTCGTAACGGCGAGGTCTTCACCGTGCTCAACAATGACAAATTGCTTCGGCGCTCGATACGATGACGTGCGCTCGATACCCAGCGCCCACCAGCCAGGCGTCTTCGCACGACCATTGGCATCCGTCGTACCGCTCCAGAGCACTTTGTTTGTCTCATCGCGGATCTCGACGGAGGCGCCCCGTACCGGCTCGGCATTGTTGAGCCGCGTGACGAAGACCAAGTTCTCGTATGGGCTGAATTTCCCGGTGACCCCCAGCGACGTGACTTGAGCGAGCGCCTCGTATTCGGCGTCGTAATCTGAGTTCGGCCGGTCCCACCGCATGTTGATTCCGACAAGACCCGTGCTGTCGGTGAGCATCGAGTCGAGCCGCATCGGCACAACGCTCGGCGCATTGCGCTCAAGGCCGAAGTCCCAGTACCGATTTCGGGGGATCGTTTGCTGAAAATACTCCTCGCGATCGTCGCCATATCGGTTCAAGTTGCTCAGGAGCGGTACCACATCGTCCTTTGAAAAGGAACGCATGCCGATATCGACACCGCCCGCGTTTGTCGCCTGAACCGGGATGATGGGATACTGGTCGGCCTCGATGACCATCATGCCCTGGTCTGCCTGAAGCTGCGGGCGGTACGGTCGCGTCTGAAAGCTACGTGCGAAGACGGACATAGACTGGCCAAAGACATCTGTCAGGCCCTCGATTCGGACGCGATAGGAGGTTTCCGGTTCGAATGTGACGGGCAGCCGGTGAACCGTCTTCTCGCTCCCCGAACGGGAGTCGATGTTGTCGGGCCACTGGACGTCAGGATCGAAGCTGATGGCCTCCTTTAGCTTGCCAAACTCGACCGGCGTGCTGAATCCGACGTACATGCCGTTGCCCGGGTAGAACCTGCTGTCGAAGCCGCGACCGCCCTGGTTCATCTCTACGACGGACAGATCGGGGCGAACACGGAATGCAACCTCTCTGTCTTCGGCAAACCCGAGTTCGCCAGCCGACGTCGGTAGGCCTTTCTTCATGATGATGCGCACATTGGCACCTTTCGGAAGAGCGCGCTGTGGAGTAAGCGTGATTAGTGTGTCATTCGCCTGCTCGATCGTGTACGGGTTGGAGGTCCGGGAGGCGTCAATCGAAAGATAGGGGCGGATGTCGTCGACGCTCACTGGAAGTGAAAAAGACAGCTTTACCGTCGCACTCGGGTCGGCATATCGAGCTCCATCTTCCGGCGTGGATGCAGTAAGGCGAGGACGCGGGGTCTCGAACGACCAGGTGTACGTATCGTCCAGGGATTCGCCGTCGAGGGACGTGATGTCTGCACGTACGGTGGCCGTCATCGTGGTCGCCACCGGAAGGTCTCTGGCAGGCTGAAAAACGAGTGTCTGCGTACCTTCCCACCGCAGCGAGCCCGGCACGGCGGGGGCCAGCTCGATTGCGTCCTCGGGAATCGCCGGGTCCGGACCTATGGGCACCATCGGCTTGGAAAAAGTCACCGTGATCGGCTGGCGACGATTCTGGGAGTGCATCGATCCCGTCGGTGATGAACTCAGCACGCGAAGCGGGCCCTGAAGCGTGGGCGTGTAGTTCGTCGCGCCATTCGCCCGCTCCGGCAGGTCGGCCGTTCCTATATCATAGCCTCTCTCTCGAAGGGCAGCCTGCGACGCCTCCTTGTTGCTTCCGCCGCAGTGGGCAAGCGTCAGCCCGAGGAGGATGGCTGCGAGAAAGACAGTGAAACGTGGTAAAGCAGAGGGGCCCGACATGGGAAACAGAGAGGTGCAAGAAGGAGGAGGGTGCACACGCCATCGCATCGAACAGGCGGTAGGGCGAGTACAGGTTGAAAACCTATTTGACGGATCATTTCGGTGACGAGATTCACGCGCCAGAACCCACGCCATCACAGCGCTCGGGCGCGGGGAGGGTCGAGCGTTGGAACGTCAGTATTCCCCGGATCAGCCCTAGATTGCCCGCCAAATCGGTTCTTAATGTATGAAATCGTGTGCTTTTGTCCAATCCTTCTCTTGCACCTTTTTCCGGAAAGGGCGAATGGAAGTGTGTCACCCGGCTCGACATGAACGCTTTACAACCTGTTTGGCGTCGGACGTGAAGTGATCTATCTGCTCCAGCCCGCGGTCTTGGGCATGTCGTGTACGACGATTGGAGCGCTGCGGCTACGATAGCGAGTCCCATCGGGGCCGATCGCGCGGAGGTGGAGGGTGTGGCGTCCCGGCGAGAGGCGCCATTGTGCGGTTTGGTAATCGACGGACAGCCGTTCGCCGTCCACGACCCAGTGGACATCGTGCCACGTGGTCGGTGCGGTGCCCTGCAGATGGATCTGCTGAAATTGATCGTGCAGCACCGGGTTGACGTGAAAGTTCATACCCGGCAGCGGATAATGAATCTGGAGTCGGTTTGTCTTCTGCCAGGCTCGTTCATCGTCGTTTCGACGGGCCTCGGCATGCGTCACACGTGGAGGAAGCGGGACGTCGTTGTCGCGCATCCACGCGTGGTATTTTTCAGGGTAGACGGTGAAAAGCCTCTGATCAACGGCATCGGCGGGCGTATCGTCTGACGCGAGCAAGCCGGATCGCCGGTCGATCGGGATTCTCCGATGCACGGTGCACGTGTCGGTTGCGGCGGGGGCAGTGCCTGGGAGGAACCATTCGGAGCGAGGGCTCGGGCAATGGGCGCCGGGACGGTTGCCGCTCGCGGGACAGACGTCGACCGATTGCAGGCCGGCGCGAGTGGGATCGCGAAAGGCGCCGCCCGGGCCGAGGTGCGACATGATCGCGTGGAAGAGGGGGCCCGCGCCCGTGACGCCGCTCACACGTCGCATCGGAGAACCGTCGAAATTACCTACCCACACGACGACGGTATGCGTCGGGGTAAAGCCAGCCGTCCAGTTATCCCGGTAATCCTTCGACGTGCCGGTTTTTGCGGCGACTGGAAAGGGGAATTCGAGTGGCCCGTGCCGGCCAAAAGCTTCTGCGCGGGCGAATGGATCGGCCAGGATATCCGTGATGATGCGGACGGCACCGGGTGAGAGGTCCATCGCCTTTTCAGTGCGGGGCGACACGTACAGCGTGTCTTCTTGCGCCGTCCGAGTCCAGTACACCGAGCGCAAGCCGGGAAGCATTCCGCCCCGGGCCAGGCCGGCGTATGCACGGGCGAGGTGGAGCATGCGTACTTCGCCGTTCCCAAGGGTCAGGCCGACGCCGTAGTGCTCCGGAGACCGATCGAGCGAGGTAAGGCCGACATCTTTCATCGTGGCAAGCACGTCACCAGCACCGAGCTCCTGCGCGACACGCACCGCGGGGATGTTGTAGCTGTTCGCAAGGGCCTCCCGCAGCGGCGTCGGACCGTGGAGCGTCCCGTCGTAATTCGTAGGGGTGAAGGCGCCGCCAGCTTCGGGGACGTTGAGCTCGATGTCTGGCAAGACGGAGGCCGCGGTATGCAGGCGAGCGTCGAGGGCGCGAGCGTACGTGAATGGTTTCAGAGCGCTTCCGGGCTGTCGACGCATCCGCACGCCGTCGTTCTGCCCACCAATCTCTGCGTTCCAGAAATCCGCGCTTCCGACGTACGCCCGAATGGCGCCCGTCCGATTCTCAATCACGACGGCGGCTCCGTTCGTGACTTTTTCGTTGTCGAGGCGCCGGACGTGCGAGCGAACAAGTTGCACTACCGTGTGCTGCAATCGCGCATCAAGGGTCGTGCGAACCTCGACGGGTTGAGAATGCCCGGGACCTGTGCGAGCACGATTGGGATCGTCGAGGCCACGAGTCACGCGCAACCACTCGGTAAAATGCGGGGCTCGAAAAATGTGTCGCGGCTCATTCAGGTCCAGCGGAAGCGTAGCGAGACGGTCGGCCTCGGCGCTGGAGAGATCGCCCGCGGACGCCATCGCACGAAGGACCTGCCGCTGTCGCTCACGCGCTCGATCGAGGTGCCGGAAGGGATTATACCGCGTCGGGCTCTGCGGCAGGCCCACCAGCAGAGCCGATTCGGCCAGGGTGAGGTCGATCGCGCTCTTTCCAAAGTAGAGCTGGGCCGCCGCTTCGATGCCGTGCGCCCGGTTACCATACGACACGCGATTCAGCCAGGCTGCGAGAACGCGATCCTTTGACCATCGCAGGTCGATACGCAGGGCGAGATGCGCTTCGGCTAATTTGTCCCACCATCCGCGATGAGACGCATTGCGGATGCGCCGAGCCACCTGCATCGTGAGAGTGGAGGCCCCGCTGACGATTCGCCCCTGTGAGAGGTTGGACCAGATGGCCCGGGCGACGGCAACCGGGTCGATGCCCGGGTGACGATAGAAGCGCTGATCCTCCGTAGCGATCAGTGCGGCTCTCACGGACGGGTCGACCGCCTCCAGCGGCACGGGGCGCCCGCGACCGGCAGGCCGAATTTCGCGCAGCAACAGTCCTGATCGATCGGTGACGTGCAGGCTGACGACGTTCGTCTGCGGGTCGGCCGTTTCAGGTAGGGGCCACGCGAGGGAGAGGAGGAGAAAGATGAGAAGACATGCTGCTACAACGCCGTATGGACGCCTGCGAGCGACGGCGCGAAGACGAACCAACCCACGGCGGAGATGTCGAGAGATGGCAGCAGGGTCGATCCTCATGGCACATGGGGTCGACCGTCAGGGGAGGACAGTGGTGAAAAGGCGTTCACGCAACGCAGCGTCATTCGACACCGAGAACCTTGTGTGTTTGAACGCTCACGCGCCAGGCAGGGTGCTGGAGTGCGAGGTTGATTGCCGAATCCTTCGCCTCCTCCAGGCGGGGTCCGTCCTCCGGCTGCAGCCACAGGAGCCGACGGAGCCCGGGACCGATCTCGTGACGGGTCGCGCGCTCGGCAAAATCGCCGTATGCATCAGGGTGATAGTCCGGCACGACCAACTTCAGTTCGTCGAATCGTTCCAGGACGAGCTCGTCTTCTGGAAGCTTCGGGCTGCACACAATCCAGTCCGGCATCACGACGCGTTGCTCCTTGTCATCCCAGAAGGTTTCCTCGATCTTGATCGTTCCGTTCGTTTCACACGCGACCTCGTATCCCGCGTCCTGCATGGCGCGGACCAGTGTCGCGTCGAGTTGGAGAAACGGTTCGCCCCCGGTCACGACGCAGAAATCGATGGGACCGCCGGTCGTCTTCATTCGGTCGACGACCTCGGCGGCCTCTAGCGACTCGGAGCCCTCTTTCGTAAAGTCGGTGTCGCACCAGGTGGGACAGTCGGCTCCGGTGCGTTCGGCATCCCGCGCACGGTCTTCCTCGTACCCCGTCCACATGTTGCATCCGACCATGCGCACGAAGACAGCCGGTCGCCCGGCCCAGAATCCTTCTCCCTGCACCGTCCGGAAGATCTCTTTTACCCGGTAAACGGGGTCCTGTGAACCGGACGAACTGTTGGGATGCCGTTCATCGAGGGATGCCGGAGACGAGGGCCGTGACCCATCGCTAGACGGTGAGTCGATCATTGGTGTGGGGCGAAGGGGGGAGGAGCGAATCCGGACACACTTCGTTGGAGGGCGTGAAGGCGGACGGAAAACCACCGCAAGAAGCGAACCGAAGCGTGCGATGGCAGGTTTCCGTCTCATCACAACACGGGTCGGATGTGAAGCAGCAGTCGGTGGCGGTAGATCCTTGCAACCGAAGGTGGTGAAGCGACCGGCCCAAGTATTTTATTCGCTTCTATGTTACGACAAATATGAGCGCGTCAAACAACACAGATCTCGAACAGGTTTATCGGGAAATGGAGGAGGAGGCCGTGCGGCATACCCGCATTGCGCTGGAGCACATGAAGGAGTACGGCATCGAGCCGGAAGGGGAGGTGCGACCGTTCCTACCGCCATCGGAGCGCAACGAGGAGATCAAGCGTCTCCCGTACGAGCATGAGACTCGACAGGTCGTGACCTACGAAACGGAGCCCGGCGAATTTTCGGCGCTCTGCCCATTCTCGGGACTGCCCGACTTCGGCACGCTGCGCATCGAGTACGTTCCCGGTGACTGGATCGTCGAGCTGAAGAGCCTGAAGTACTACGTCGTGTCGTGGCGGCAGATTGGCGCAGCACAGGAGGATCTGACGCCGATTATCTTCCAGGATTTGATGAAGCACCTGAAGAATCCGGAGTATCTCGTCGTCGAAACGGAGTACAACGTCCGCGGCGGCATCAACACGACGTGTACGATCGACTCACGCGAGCAGTAAAGGGCCGATTACTGCCACTCGCGCATGTTGGAGGTTCCATCTGCGTTTTTCTCCGTGACATCCTGGCCCGGCGTCGGCTCATTGCTCTCGTCCGTCCGACGAATGACGCGCAGGGAGCGCCACCCGGTGTCCGTTAGAGCGACGGTTTCACGGCCTGATTTTGTTTGGTTCGTTTCGCGAAGAATGTCCGGTACGTCTCTGTAGTTGCGCTGGATATCGTCCCGGCGGGCCCAATCTTCGACATCGGTCAACTCGTATGAGTACTGCACCTCTGCAAGGGGTTGCTGGGCGCGCTGGCGGAGGGCGAAAATGGTGTCGATCTCCGTCACCTCCGGCGTAGCGTAGCAGAAGGCCGAGCGCCACCCGCGGAACTGGTACACGGTCTTGAGAGATTTCTGGCCGTCATCCGTGAGCGTGAACGTGTTTTTGACGAGACCGCGTTCGTCCACGATGCGATTCGAGGAGAGAAGTTCTGCGTCTTCGAGCGTCAGAAACTGACGTACGGCAACAGTAGGTCTCGTTGTGTCCGGCTCGATCAGCGTGACGGGGAAAGTTTCTCCCTGTGAAAGCGCCTGCGGGTTGATGCAGGCGTCATTGAACGCGATCAGCGACTCTGTGATCGCATCCTCGGCGGCACTTTCAGACGGCATCGGGCGACCGCTTTCGTCCGTCGTGGTTTCCGCGCCGGAGCAGGCAACGAACAGGCCGGTGAGGCAGAGGGCACAAACAAGCGCGAGGGGGCGAATCGTCATGGATTTCGTGGCATTCGGCAGGCGAGGGTCTTCTCAAGGGTATTGCCACGCTCCGAAAAGTACAAGTCGGGGGGCGAGTTCAGGGTTCAGAGTTCAAGGTTCAGAGTTCAAGGTTCAGAGTTCAGGGTTCACAGTTCAGGGTTCGACAGGTTGCCGAATAACCTGAAGGGAGTGCCTACTGAGATATTAAAAAAAACGTCGCACGGCTGTGCGACGCTTGATCCCGTCAAAAGTGCAAGGCGGGATGAGTGTCCAACCGAACCGGAAAAGACGCGTCAGGATGGTCCTGAGATGTTACCCATGGTGCCGGGACCACGGGGGGCAGCGTTGGGGGCGTGGTTGGGCTCTAGATAATTGGCCTATCGGAGGTTCCAGAAGAGGAGGCCCCCGCCGTCGCCACCGCTCAGAAGCTCTGGTGCGCCGTCGCCGTCGAGGTCGGCGCGGAACGGCGCGGTTAATTTGGGCGCATCGACCGAAAGCTCCCCATTCGCTTCAAAGGAGCCGTCGCCCGCACCACGATAGACGAAAATCCCGGCCAGTTCAGAGCCAACCAGTAGATCGAGGTGGCCGTCGCCATCGAGGTCCGTGAGGTGCGGAGCACTTCGCGCCTTCACCGAGACGCCCTCCAGGTCTTCCGTCTGCAGCGTGAAATCTGGTGCTTCGGGCGAGCCGTCGTTACGGAAGACATTGATGGTGCCGGAACCTTCGCCTACCAGCAGGTCCAGATCACCATCTCCATCGATATCGCCGAGGGATGGGACGGCATTGCTTCCCCGCGGAATGCTAACGATCGGTGTTTCGTTGACGGTGAAGGATCCCGCATCATTTTCGGCGAAGAGCAGGTCGCCATTCCACGTGCCGACGATCATGTCCGGATCACCGTCGCCGTCGAGGTCGCCAAGTGCCGGTGCGAACCGGTAGGCGTCCGGCATGTCGATCTGGCCTCTCATCTGGAACGCAGGTGAATCCGTCGATCCGACATTTTCGATGATTCGGATCTGAGACGAAATGCCGGTCGACGGTTCGATCTTGTTCGACAGAAGAAGATCAATATCGCCATCTCCATCAATGTCACCGGCTGCACCGACGCTCTCGTTTCCGACGTCGAGTCCGCCCACGTACTGCCGGGTCTGGAGGGTGTAATTCGAGCCGTCGTTCTCGTAGAAATAGAGGTTGTTCGTTAGCGTTTTCGTCGCGTCGTACGCGCCGCCCAGTACTCCAACGAGTACGTCGAGGTCACCATTTTTCGTCACGTCGCCGAGGGTCGGAGCGTTGTAGCCGCTCGTACTCATCGGGTTGTTCGGCGGAAAGGGTTGAGGCGTACCGCGCAGATCCGGCGTGGCGCAGGCCCGGCCCCGATTTTCGATTAGGAGAAGGCCTGGCTCGAAAAAGTCGCCCCAGAAGAGGTCGAGGTCGCCGTCCTGATCCGGGTCGGCGAAGGCCAGAGTGTTGGCCCCGTGCAACGTGCCGATCTGGTTGACAATCTCAATGTCTTCGTACTTCTCCGTCACCAGTTCGAACATGGGCATCGTGCCCGCCTGCATTTCCTCAGAGGCTTCGTAGCGGTCGACCGTCCCATCGAGGCGACCGATGAATAGATCGAGCCGATTGTTGCAGTCCACATCGGCGACGGTCGGGATATTCTGTCGGTCGGAAAAGACCGCTTCCCCACCGGGCGTCTTCAGTGTGTCTGTGATCATCGAAAACTCGGGCTGACCGCTCGATCCGGTGTTTTCGTACATCCGGATGTAGCTGAACGGCTTCTCGGCGAGCAGATCTGCATCTCCATCGCCATCAAGATCGGCAAACCGAAACCATTCCCCGATGTCGAGCCCTTTGTAGTGATCGGTGCGCCACACAAGACGGCTACTGTCCGCGCCCACGTCCACGCGCTCGAAGAAGCGCAGCTCGTTTGTGTCCTCCTGAAGGAAGAGGTCCTGGTCGCCGTCGTTATCGATGTCGACCAGCTGGGGCCGCGGTACGTTGAGCCCCCCGAGGAACGGGTGCTGGATGGGCGTGCCCGACGAGTCGTTGACTGCAAACGGGGATACGTCGCGCACCCAGTCGGAGCCAGAATCGCGATCGCTTGCTGCTGGAGTTCCCGTGCATCCAGCGAGCACCGGAAGAACGAGCGCGAAAACGAGGAGGAGGGCGGCGCAGTCGAGGGCGCGACGCGGCATAGCGGGGCGGGTTGAACAGTAAGAGTGTAGGCGATGAAACGAGGGGAGAGAGTGCCGTGGCTTTTAACAAAGCATTTCGGTCACTCTCTCCCCCTATGCTCGGTGTGCGTCCGTTCGTTACGGCGCAAGAGTTTGCGTCGCGTTCTGGCCACCGAAAGTGCCGATCCCCGTGGGGTTTCTTCCGGTTTCGACGACCTTCACGATCTCACGTGTTTCCGTGTCGATAACGACGACCGTGCCGCTTTGCTTATCGTCGCCTTCCGGGGCGTAAGACTCGTTCTGGTTGTTGTTCGTGACAAAGAGGTACGTGCCATCTGCTGACAGTGCAGAGCCGTGAGGCTGCGCGAGACCATTTCCAGTGATTCTCGCGATCTCCGCGCGCTCCTCTATGTCGATCACGGCCACGGCATTGTCTCCTTTGATCGGAACGTATGCGGTCTTACCATCGGGAGAGATGACCGGGTGCCACGGCATATTTCCGACGTCGAGTGTGTCCGTGACTGTGATGTTCGCGGGGTCGGACGCGTCGAAAAACAGAAGCTGCCCTGTGACCTGTCCGCCGCCGATCAGGGTCGAACCATCCGGCGTGGAGGCAAACTGAACAAGTGTCTGGTTGTCGCCGCCGAGTCGCGTGAGGGAAATGTCGCGGGTGTCGGCATCGAGCGAGAGCAACTGATTCGTCGCAAGGCTGGCAACATAGGCGCGCTTGCCGTCGGGCGATGTGGTCAGGGCGTGCGGCCGCGGAAAGAATGTGTCGATCATTTCCAGGCTCATATCCGCTCGGTTGATCACGCCGAGGCTCTTGGGCGGGTTCACGGCGCTCATGGAGCGTCCGACGAAGAGCAGCTCGCCCTCCGGCTGAATGGCCATCATGCCCGGCACGTCCATGTCGGCTTGTCCGACGATCTCGTTCTCTGAATTAAATTTGAGCACCGTGTTCTCCGCGATGAGCGACAGGTACCAGAACGATCCGTCGGGTTCAGCGACAGCATGGTGGGGCTTCGCGTTCGCCGAAAAGCCAAGTTCTTGAAGGTCGATGGTGTCGATGACGTCGTGCGTGGCGGCGTCGAGCACCGTCACCGTCGCCGAGCCCTGGTTGCAGACGTACACGCGCGGAGTCACGGCGGTCGCACTCGACTCAGCGGTGTCCGTCGGGGCAGTCGACGGTTGAGCGGTAGCACAGCCGACGAAAAAGAGGAAGACCGTAAGCCACGTCGCGGTCAGTGAGAGCAGTCGAGTCATGATCCAGATATCGTAATGTGGAAAAACAAAAATGCCGGCGGCAGCGATCATCGCGCCGCCGGCAGATCCAGCAGGTGTTCAGGAAAGCGCGTGAGCAGCGGTTAGAGGCCTTGCTCGGAGCGCTTCAGGATGAACAGGCCTTCGTTCATGCTGCTGACGACGATCGTACCGCTCTCGAAGAACGGGTAGTTGCTCCACGAGCCGCCGAAGCCCGGGCCGTTGTCGCCAAACGGTACCGTGTCGAAGTGGCCGATCTCGACCGGCTCCGTCCGGTTGCTGATGTCAATCATCCGCAGACCGCTCTGATAGTTCGACTGGTACATCACGTCGTCGATGATGTACAGGTTGTGATCCGAAGAGCGTTCCGGGAGGAAGTACTCCTTCACCAGCTGCGGGTCATCGAGGTCCGAGACGTCCCAGACGAGGGTCCGCGTGTTGTCGGCGAGACCGTTGATTTCGTCCAGCTCGTCGTTCACGTAGTAGTACTGGTGCTCGTCGTCCAACCAGCCCTGGTGCACGTAGGCGTGATCCGGGTACGAACCAGTCGAAATCGCCTTCGGGTTTTCCTTGTCGCTTACGTCCGCGATGCTGATGGCGGTCTCGTTCGCGCCGAAGCAGATTTCTTTGCCCTGGTGATCGGTGTCGGGGCCGTTGTAGACGACGCACTGCGCGTCGTGGCTGTAGCCGGTGCCTGTGCGACCCGTGGAGGGGTCGGCGAAGCAACCCGCGAAGCTCGGCTCGGCCGGCGTGCGGATGTCCACCATGTGGAGTCCGCCACCGCATGTTTCTCCACCGCCACCGGCGCCCACGATGTAGGCGTAGCCGGTGTCCTCGTTGATGACGACGTTATGCGCGCTGTTGACGTTGTCGTAGTGCGCCGTCTGATCGAACGTGACCGGCATGTCGTCAGAGGTCACGTCGCGGAGTTGCGTGAGGTCGAAGACCTGCATGCCGTGATCGCCAGCATTGTCAGCGACGACGTAGACGTGGTTCTTGTAGACCTTCATGTCACGCCATACGTTCGCGCGGGACCCTTCCGTCATCGGCAGGTTGCCGACGTACTTCGGAGCGCCCGGGTCGGTCACGTCGACGAACGAGGTGCCGTTGAACCGGCCGACGAGAGCATACTCGCGTCCGGTCTCGGGGTCGGTCCAGCCCCAGATGTCGTTCAGGCCATTGCCGCGCCCGCCGCCAACTTCATGGACGGGGAGGAAGGCCGACATGTCGACCTGTTCGCAGCTGAAGCGTCCGGCCGTGCCGCCTTCGCAGCGGACTTTATCGCCGGTATGGCGGGAGAGCACATCGTACGGTCCGGGATCGAGAACCGAACTCATCGCCCAGTTGCCGTCGGCGTTCGGTGTGAAGATGGCTGCCGTTCCCGTACGGTTGACCGCACCAGGCTGGCCGGCAACGAGCAATCCGTTGGAGGCGGCGAGGCTGGCACCCAGCCCGATGTTTGGTTTGACGTCGTTGGCGGCAATGCGACGAACCGATCCCCAGACGTCACCATCCCGCTTGTCGAAGCGGTAGATGGCGCCGGACCGGTCTGAAGCGCCCGGAGCGCTGATCCAGAGGCTTTCGCCGTCGAAGGCGAGGCTCGAACCGAAGGCGTGTGGGCTTTCGCCGTCGAACGGGAGGAGGCGGTCGTCCGCGCGCCAGGCGTCGGCATCCGCGTCAAAGACGAACGTATAGGCGGCACCGGTGCGGCTTCCTTCGCGGGGTGCGCCGATGAGGAGGCGGAGGATGTTCTGCGAATCGCGCTGCATGGCGAGGGAAGCGCCAAACTGGGCGCCGCGCTCGATGGCATCACGCGTAACCTGACCTGCTTCGGACCAGGTGCCGGTGTCGGCATCGTACTGGAAGGCGTAGACGGTGCCACTGCGGCTTGCCGGTGCACCCACGAGGAGGTGGTCTCCACTCAGGGCAACGGAGGCGCCAAACTGGGAGCCTTCACGTGCTTCGCTACCCGTTAAGACGGCGGATTCGCTCCAGCCGTCCGTGCCGCGTTCGTAGATGAAGGCACTGCCGTCGCCGGAGCTTGTGGCGGCCGTCACGACGGCGCGCGAGCCGTCAATGGCAACGCGCGTGCCGTACCCCTCGGTGGTGTCGGACGGGGCGAGCTGGGCCGTTTGCGTCCACGAACCGTCTGCGTCACTCTCGAAGATGTAAGCCGCCTGCGCGCCTGGGGCGCCGACGATCATCCGGTTTTCGCTAACGGCAATGGATGTGCCGAAGCCGTTTTCCAGATCCCCGTTCTCCGCGCGGACGAACGACGACTGGTTCCACGTGCCGTCGTCCTCTTTCGAAAAAACGTAGACGCGGCCAGAATCGTGTGGGTGGGAGGGTGCCCCGACCAAGACATCGTCACCGTGAATCGCAAGGGACGAGGAGAAGGGGCCGGATCGTTGAGCAAGGCTTGGCGGCGCGAATAACAGCGCCGTTACGAGGGCAAGTAAAAACGTGCGCATAGATCGGGGCACGAGTTTAGGAGAGTGAGATCGAAGACCCGGCGCGCGGGGCACAGGGTGAGGCGTCGCGAGGAAAACGAACCAGGTGGCCCATTTCGTATGCGGCGCCGTGCCGGGACAATACAGATGGAGCACGGCAGAGAGAACATGCCAACCCGGACAATGACGAGTAGCCGGTCGGCGTCGAGAAAGTGATAGCAGTTGCAGGGATGTCGGTTCCGCCGCTCATGACGCGAGAGCGTAGTTGATAACGAGCATTGTCATTCGGACGCTGGCTCATGGGTCGTTGACCGTGCTTACGGCCGTGCGATGACGGTCGCTTCACTGTCGAGACGGGTGTTGCATCTCGTTTTGAATACAGTGACTCACCAGCAAGGAATCCATATTCGTTTTTTTCGCGACACAATGTGGGCGACGACAAAAAAGAGGACACGCCTGAGCGGCATGCCCTCTGTCGATTGCCTAATTGTACGACTCCCGTCAGAGCACAGCGGGGATTTAGTGCTCCGAAAGCATGACCCTGGGGATACGTCCCCCGGCTGTACCGGGAAACGAAACGTAAAAGGTGTCGTCCGTGTGAGCTGGTAATGACCGTCACACGCGACGTACTGATCGTACGTCAGCAGGTCGTTCTAGAGTTCGTCGAGGTTGACCTTGTCCTTGATTGCCTTGTACATGGACCACGATATAAGAACAGCGTGCGGCTCGTTATTTTTCTGAATCAGCACACCTGTTTTCGAGTCTCGTACATGATCGATGAGTTCAGACGTCTCAGCCCGCAATTCAGTGATGGTAGCGATAGAATCAACGCCTTCTGTATGATACATTTCTGTAGTGAGAATCTGGTCGTAGCGAAGTCGTGAAGGGAGCAGTCCCTTTATCTTTGTCAACAAAACATACGTGTGCAACCCTTAAATCAGCGTTTCGTGGGTATAATACATTGCAGAAAGACGTAGTATGATATGGGAATAGAGTGTGAAGTATGGCTTTTCTCGTCGTCACTGACGGATTTTTGGCTTCTTGTAAAGCGATAAACGGCGAGGAAGCTTAATTTCCTCTTCGATACTCAAAAGTTTATTCGAATCGCGATCGGTTACATATTAATTATCTTGGGATGCTAAATATTACTCCGGTTGACCATGGTAACGACGGCTCATTCACCGGGCGAGCCCATCTGGAGTGATTCAGGTCTCGGCTCACGAGAAGGGAAGCCTGAACTGGGATACCGAACGTTACTTCGGAGTGCGCTGCGATCCGTTGTTTTAATACCCCACCCGTTAACAGATGAATAAAATCTGTATGTAGCGTATGGCAAAATAAATTGACTTCGAGTGATTATATATCTATATTTATGAACTCAGGGGGGGTAGCCTCCGTCACCATCTGATCCTTAGCCAATCAACCACCATGTATAAGACGGAAGGTGTTGACGCGATTGCGACCATTACAGAAGTCCGGAGTCAGACATCTGAACTGATCGATCAGGTTCAGGGGAGCAAGCGTGGAATTATGATTCAGCGTAATAACGATCCACAGGCGGTGCTCATTTCCTGGGATCTCTACAAGCAGATTAAGGATCGAGTCGATCTGCGTAATTTGTAGAATCGCTTTGTTCTCCGGGTACGTCGTGGCACTGGCACCCGGGGAAGACATTTCGCACGGGTATCCCGCTCATCGCGCTGATGAGCGGGATTTTTTATTGGTCATAAAGGTCATAGGTGGGCTGAATCGGTGAAAAGAGCGGTATCTCAACGGCTGTGGATCATTCGAGTGAACGTCGTTGATACGGATTTTTAAAAGATGATCGTTCAGCGTTCGCTTTCGCGTATAGGAGAGTACGTGGGACGCAGCACGTTTCAGTCATGTAGCGGGGCGTCACGCGACCGTCACGGTGCCATGATCATTTGCACTGGACCCGGTGTATCCCGAAACCTCCGCTACATGGTCCGGGAGCGGTTCTAGGCCGATGAAGTCCGTCGCGGAACCGGGCTCAACGCTGGGTCGTCAAGATTTTCATGTTGATCGATGTTGGTCAACATTTTTTTCTGTATATGCCAGGTTTAAAACCTCTGAGGGGGATGGATCGCGAAAACGTGAGCGCGGTCGTTCATATCTAGTCGTAGGCCGGATGATCGTCCTTTGGCACGTACGCAGTAGACACGATGTGTAAAATCAACGAGGCATGGTGTTACGAGCATTGCGAGGACCGAACGCCGGGAGGTCCGTCCTTTTGGATGGCCGAAGGCTGTCCGCCAAACAGGCTCTTGAATGTGATGTCGCCATTCTACAGAAGTGCAGTCTGGTTGCTGAGCCGATACGGTTCGCTAACAGCACCTCCATCGCCGGTACACGATCGGTGCATCTTCGATGGCGACCGTGATACATATTTTGCGTGACGTCTTATGGCCTCTGTACGACCGAATCCGCCCGACGATGACGCCCTAGTCCAGCTGCAGAGTGCAGCCCTGGATCAGGCGGGCGAAGCGATGATTCTCCTTGAAGATGATTCCGACGGTCACCCGGGTCGACGCGTGGTGTTGGTCAACCACGCCTTTACGAAATTAACGGGTTACGAGGCCCAGGAGGTCATTGGGAAAAGCCTGTTCCTGTTGAAGGGACCTCAGACGAATCAGGATGCGCTGGACCGGATCGCCGAAGCGATGGAGCAGGGCGATCGAATCTCGGAGGATATTTTGAACTATCGCCGCGACGGCTCGACATTCTGGGCGCGGTGTACGATTGCTCCGATGCAGATGGATCCAACCGGTCCACGGTACTGGGTTTCCGTTCAGCGCGACATCACGTTCGAGCGAGAGGCACGAGATCGGGCACGAAATAGTGAAGCGCGGTATCATGCGCTCGTCGATAGCTTTCCCAACGGCGCAATCTTTCTTTTCAACGATGACCTGGTGTTCGAGCTGGCTGGGGGAGAAGCGTTGCGGTCCGCGGGTTTCATTCCGTCGGACGTTGTAGGCAAATCCCTACGGGAGGTTGTGCCGGATGGCGTCGGACGGGAGCTTGAGAAGGTCTATCGCGCCACGCTGGACGGAACCGGAAGCTGCGAGCAAGTCACGTACAAAGACCGCGTTTACGAGACGCAATTCGTTCCGATCACGGGTGATGAAGGAAGCATTGCGGCCGGGATGGTCGTCGCCGTGGACGTGACGGAGCGCCGAACGGCGAAGCGAAAGCTTCAAGAGAGCGAAACGCGTTATCGCATTGTTGCGGAAAACATGCGTGATCTCGTATGTCTACACCAGCTCGACGGAAGCATTGAGTGGGTTAGCCCGTCCGTAGAACAGCTGACGGGCTACACGCCGGACGAATTCTGCCAGCGAAAGCTCGAAGACATTGTCCATGCGGACGATCTGCCCGCGCTCTGGGCCGACGCCTACGACCCGGTACTTGCCGGAGACGCCGGCGCGCGCGGGACGTTTCGCCTGAAAGGGAAAAACGGGCAGTCCGTCTGGTTCGAGACGCTCACTCGACCCGTGGAGGATGACGAGGGACGTGTGGTCAAGCTTCTGACCACGTCGCGCGATGTAACCGAGCGGAAGTCGTTCGAAGAACGGCTCATCCGGGCGAAAGAGTACGCGGAGAGAATGAATCGATTGAAGTCCGCATTTCTCGCCAACATGAGTCACGAGATTCGAACGCCGCTCACGAATGTGATTGGCTTCGCGGATGTGCTCGCCCAGGAGGTGCCCGATTCACAGCGCTCCCTCGTGTTACACATTCAGAAAGGTGGGCGACGGCTCCTGCAGACCCTCAACTCGGTTCTTGATCATGCGCAGTTGGAAAGCGAAACGGTACGTATTCGTCCGAGCCGGGTCGACATTTGCGAACTGGTCGCTGATGCCGTCAGCTTTTTTCGACCGCACGCGGAGCAGAACGGGGTGAGTCTATCTGTACGTGTCCCTAAGGATGAGGTGTTCGTTTATACCGACGCCGCTGCACTCGAGCGCGTCGTGAATAACCTCATTTCGAATGCTCTAAAATTTACGCCCGAAGGAAGCGTCGTTGTCGAAGTGAGCGTAGGTACTGAAGATCGTCCCGAGGCCCTCTCCGCGGCGACCGATGGGGCTCGATCATTGCAGCGAAGCAGGCGGTATGGTGTGGCGGTCGGACGCACGGACGCGGAGCATCTCCCGGTAGAAATTCTGGTACGGGACACGGGCGTGGGTATCGACCAAGACTTTCTGCCCAACCTGTTTGTCCCGTTTGAGCAGGAGTCTACGGGACTCCGTCGGTCTTTTGAGGGGACCGGGCTCGGTCTAAGTATCTCGGCGCGCCTTGTTGAAATGCTCGGTGGCGTTATCGCTGTGGATACAGAGAAAGGAAGCGGGAGCACGTTTCGCGTGAATCTTCCACGCTCCGTTTGAGGGTGCCCGACCCTCGGTCACATCTGTCTCCGCTCACGTCCGGCAGGTCGCGTAGTAGACCCAGGCGATCAGGACGAACTGTAGAGGCAATCGCGCCCAGAGCGCCCAGCCGGGAATCTTGCTGAAGTCTCCTGGATGGAGGGCCATGTGCACGTTCGCAGGGAAGACAGCGAGCAGGAGTATAATAAGGCCCCAACCGGCATAGACCCGATACCCGGGCAACAGTACGCCGACCCCGCCCAATATCTCGAAGAAGCCGCTGATGTAGACCAGCGTCATCGGGGCGGGAAGGTACGGCGGCATGATACGGACGTACATCTCAGGCCAGACGAAATGCCCGATACCGGCCGCGATAAAAATGAGAGCGATGGCGAGAACGGAGATCGAGGGCATACGGAAGAGTTGATAGGGATGGGACGAGTGGTGTGCCCGTCTACTCGCGCGGGGAACGCGGGCTCCAATGAGCCGCAAACGTAATATAGGTTACTTCATCGTCCCGGCATCTTGTACGCGGTCCAGGTTGGTTGAGTCGGAGGGAATGGGGATGGAGGTCGAGTCGCGGATGACCCAGAGGTGAATGACGTGATCCGGCCCAACACGCTCGCTGCGGTCCGGCGTCCACAGCTTGTCGCCGTAGTTGTGGGACACGATGCGGTCGCCGGGATCCATTTCCCGCCGGATCTTCGGAAGTAGTTTCTCGATGACATCGGGAAGCAGGTAGATGGACAGCACCGTCGCTTCACTCAGGTCCGTGTCGAAGAGGTTCGCTCGATAAAAATCGACCCGGTCGGCAACGCCGGCGAGCCGGGCATACGATCGAGACTGCTCCACGAGTTCGGGTACGATCTCGATACCGACGCCACGAGCGCCATGCTGCTGGGCCGCGGTGATAATCATTCGCCCGTCTCCGCTTCCGAGGTCATAGACGACGTCGTCCTCGGTGACCTCCGCCATCGCCAACATTTTCTCGACGACCTTCTGCGGCGTTGCGACATAGGGCACGTCGGTGGTGTACGGCGTCCCCTCACTGTACACGGAGTCCACCGGCATGGGGCGCTCGGAGTTCGAATCGGACGTACATCCACTTGCGAGCCAGGACATGGCCACGGACAGAAGGATGAGTACCGGGATGAAACCGCTCGAAGCGGAGCGCGATAATCGTGACATTTCGGGTTGTGCAGGCTGCGTCGGGGGGAGAGGGTCTTCGACAAAAGGCGTGCGGATGTGATTCGGTGAACCGAGCCGCGGTCAATCGACCGTAAGCGATCGCATGTAGCGGTTGAATCGACACCGCTCGTCCTCAACGTCCTGACTCAGTTTCCGGATGTCGGACCCATCCTCTCGGGTTACGCCGTGCAGGTCAACCTGAGTTATTGCTATCGTCCGGGCGAACGGGTGATGGGAGGGAAAGATGGTTAGCCTGGCCGTGCGGCGGTCCGGATCCTGAATGATAGAGTACACTGTTACGAAAGTCTAGAATCGCGACTGTTCGGCACACGGTCCATCAAACAAAAAAAGCCGGTCCTGACAGACCGGCTCATCGGTGCGATGTCGAGAGCAGACGCGTGCATCACAGGGACAGTGCGTTCGCGTACCTACGCTGAGCGATCGCTATCTGTTGTCGGACATCAATTTACATTTACTCCCGTCTCTTCGTCGTACGCCGGGGCACGAAATGAATGTGCATGACCGGCCGAAAGGTCGATATCTTGAGCAGACTCGGAGACGAAGTCCGGTACGTCTGAGCCGGATTCCTCCGGCGAGCCGCGAAGCACGACGTAGAAGAACGTGGCGAAAAGTCCGGACGTCACGAGGAAGCAAAGGATACTGAACGCGAGAGCGAACGGATGAAGGTCGTAGTCGATTGTGGGCATGGGAGAGGGTTGGGTGGTGGGTTCGGCTACATGCAAACGTGGAAGATGTGGTACGAGTGGAATCTAACCTAAAGTTGCCCGTCGAGGACATCCTTACGGAAGGTCGGAAGCCAAAGATGACCCGGGGCAAAGCTTCTTGTTCGTTCCTGGGGCGAAGCGATGCAAACCGAGCGGGGGATTGCACGAAGCGAAGCCACAGGAGCCGGGCGGCGTCCGTGCGAAGCGCGCATCCCGAGGCGACGAAAACTGATGGATCATCGGTCGTCTTCTGGCGCGGGAAGTGACAGTTGCGTCCGCGCCGTTGGTGAATAGACAGGAGCGCCGCTTTACCTGCACCATGGCGTATGGACGAGAAACACCGGCGCGCTCGCATCGTGCCACGCGAACCGACATTGATCTATCTCTCTACGTCGACTATGACTCGTTCTCGCTGTATTTTCGCTGCGCTCCTCGGCGTTCTCGCCATATTGAGCGTGTATCCGCACAGTACGTTCGGTCAGTCTCCCGATCCTCCGGTTGCCTCGGATGGAGACCTGCCCTTCCAGATCGGTGAGCCGGTCGCCGACACGTCTGTCGCTCTGATTCTGACATACAACAATGCGACGCGCACGGTAAGCGCAGAATCGTACGAACAGTCGGTGCAGTCGATGACGCGCGGGCGACCGATTCCGTCGGGGCAGGAAACCGCCGTCCACCGCCAGGCCGTGATCAGCCAGGTCGTCCGGATGGCGACCACCCATGCTGATGAGATCCAGAGTCTCGACGTCGACACGGCCGCTGTTGGCGAACAGTTTCGGCAGCAGCGCGCACGCTTTCCCGATAGCACGGCCTTTTCGGACGCTCTCTCGCAGGCCGGAATGACGGAGGACTCGCTGCGGTCGATGATCGCTTCGAGCCTTCGCATGAACGCCTACCGGGACACGGTAGCAGAGACGGTCGAAGCGCCGCCGGCAGACAGTGTTGAATCCTACGCAGAAGAACAGGGAACCGTCGGCGCACGGCATATCCTTCTGCAGGTCGAGCCGGGTATGAGCGAAGAGAACATCGACTCTTTACGCACGGTCGCGGCGTCCTTGATTGATAGCGTGAACGCCGGCGCGGACTTCGCACGGCTCGCCGAAGAATACAGCGATGGACCCTCCAGTTCGCGAGGCGGCGACCTCGGCACGTTCAGCAGGGAGCGAATGGTTAAACCGTTCGCTGATGCGGCGTTTTCGATGCAGGACAGTAGCGAGGTTTACCCGGATCCGGTTCGCACCGAGTACGGATTCCACGTGATTCAATTGACTGAAGCCCCGCAGCCGATGGAGATGGAGGAGGCCCGCGGTGCCTTGATGGAGGAGCGTGTACAGACGGCCTTCCGAGAAGAGATGGAGCGGCTCATGGAAGACGTGATGGTCCGCATGAATCCGGACCTTGTCCCGCTTGCAACGTCGGATCTTCGCAAGTAAAGGCGCGAGCACGGCGGTGTTGATGACCTTCCGTGCGTTGAGACAAGTAATAATGCGACCGGCCGGGGAGGCTTTTCTGTCTTCACCGGCCGGTTGTGTTCTATGCCGGGACGCGCTGGCGAATGTAGTGGTCGAATACGAACGCACCGAACGGGATCACGGAGGCAATGAACGCCATGACGCACTGCTTCAACGTCATGGTGTCGCGAAGATAGACTACCGCCAGGAGCGCCATAAACACGACGAAGAGGAGGCCGTGGATCGACCCAACGAGTCTCACGGCTTCGGGCATGCCGTAGATGTACTTCATCGGCATGGCGATGAAGAGCAGGACGATGTAAGATATGCCTTCAATGATGGCGCTCATGCGCCAGGAGAAGAAGAGCGACATGGGAGCTTGAGGTCAGGGGGGCGGGGGGCGGTTGGGCTCGGTCCGGCAGAGACGAATCCAGGCATAATGACACGGCACGTACGACAGATCAGTCTGCCGCGATTCGTCGGGAGGTGCATCTCCCAGCGGTTTTCGCCGGGGGTTCGAAAATAATCTGCCCCCTACGCTCTAGTTCAACGCGGGCTTCAGCGAAGAAAGGGAGACGCGCTCGCGGAGCAGGAGCGTATCTTTTCGGCCTCGGAGCTCAAGGAGGACGTGGGGATCGGGAGCTTCGAATGATAAATCGATTCGTCCGTAGTGGAGGACCTCCACGAGGTCGCCGACGCGATGCTTGTTGACTTCGCCTGGGGCCGGCGTCGTATGCGTCAGTCCACTTGAGGTCAACTCATAGAGTGGGTATCCGATCGCTGTGTCGTGGCGAGACAGCTCTCCGCGGTGGCGGTCGCCGCTGAGTAGGATTACGCCGGACGCGCCACTCTCTCGGATCGTGCGAAACAGTCGGTCACGCTCGGCCGGCACATCGGCCCATTTCTCCCATCGATGCTCCGTGCCAATCGCCTGGATACTGGTGCCGATCAGGTTAACGCGCGCCTCAGACTCGCGTAATTCCTGCTCAAGCCATCTCCACTGCTCCTCGCCAAGAAGCCGGGCACTTGAGTCCGGTGCGTAGAGTCGACTCGGGGTGTCCAGCTTGGTGAGCGGGTCGCGATGAAACCGGGTATCCAAAAGAACTATCTTGACCTGTTTTCCGGGTGGTCCAAATGTGTGAGACGAATAGACGCCTTTACGGTCGCGGCGTGGGCTGTCAGCCGACACACCCAGGAAGTCCAGAAACAGTTGCTGACTGCTGTCACGCTTGGCATACGTTCGGTCGCCGTCGTTCACGCCGTAGTCGTGATCGTCCCATGTGCCCAGAACGTGCGCCTTCTCGCGTAGGGCTTCGTATCCTGGTTGGCTTTTCTGGTGGTCGTACTCCGCCTCCATCTTCGCCATGTTCTCTGTATCGGCGTAAATGTTGTCGCCCATCCAGATCCAGAGGTCGGGTGAGGACTCGCCAATCGGGGACCAGAGGGGTTGCTTCAGCCGCTGGTTGTTGCAGGAGCCGAATGCGATGCGCGTGATAACAGAATCTGACGAGGACGTCGTGGTGCGATGGGTCTGCGGGCTCTCGGGGGCCTGACATCCGAGAGGCCATGCTACGAGCACGGCCATAGCAAGCAGACGCAGGCGACAAATATGCGACGATGCCATGGGAGCGGGAGCGTTTCTGCGGAACGTTATCTTGTCAACCCTCCCGGGGAAAAGTGCGTTCCGTCCGCCGGAGTCCAAAGAAGACCTCGCATGCTATGATCGTTGACAACCAACGTTCGTTTTGATCGTGTTCACGGGTGTTGGTATGTTACGAACCGAGCGCGAGTAGCGGCTTGTAGAATCCGAGGGGCCACGTCCAGGCATCTTCTGCCTGGCTGCTCTGGATACGGACCGCAAACATGGGACACTCATGTGGGTACGTGCTCATGTTTTCGTGAAGCACATGCTCAAGCGGTCGACGTGCTATGTAGCGGCGATCGTCCCTCAGCGTTGAACCTCGATTTCTGTCATTGCATCTGAACCGTTATGAAAACCGAGACCACCTCGCCCCGCATGCAGTCGATGATGCGCCGCTGGACCCTGGTGATGGCCGTTGTCGCCATGCTGTCAGGCTTTGCAGCGGCACCCGCCACAGCGCAGGACGCGGCGTCGATCATGGACGACGTTCGTTCGTCGTACGTTGAAATGTTCGACGGCGTAGACAATTATATCGTTGAAAGCGACCTGTACACAACCTACTACAAGCGAGAAAACGGAGGAGGCCCGCTTGCTTTCAAAACATCGACTCAATTGAAGGGGCAGTCCTCTCCGATGGGCGGTCAGACGGTCCAAAATCAATTTGAGCAGTTTGACAAGCTCGCCGAGCATGGAACGTACAGTGGGACGGAGACCATCGACGGCGTCGAGTGCTACGTCATCACCGTGGGTGATCCGAGCAAGATCGATCCGAACCTGTCGTCTATGAACGAGATGAAGTACTTCATCGGAGTTGACGACAACCACATCCATCGCATGGAGATGTCTGGCAATGGTGCTCAGCAGGGAATGTCAGGCATGACGATCCACCTCGGTGATTATCGCACGACGGATGGGGTGACGCTGCCGTGGAAGATGACGTTTGAAACGCAGATGTCGGAGGCGCAGCGCCAGCAGATGCAGCAGATGAAGAAGCGCATGGAGCAGATGCCGGAGGCTCAGCGCGAGCGGATGGAAAGCATGATGGGTAAGCAGATGGAAGCCATCATGAGTGGCGATCCTGTTGTCGTTACAGTCCAGAGCGTGACCGTCAACGCCGACTTGCCGGAGGGTGCATTTTAATCACGGCGGAGCGATTCGCTGCGTACGAAGGCAAAACCCCCTCTCTTCCAGCATGGAAGGGAGGGGTTTGTTTTATCGACGAAAAGACAGCTCGGCCACGTCTAGCTCATCAGACGAGTTGAATGGATCCAAGATGTGAAACGCATCAGGGAAAGCCGATTGACGAATGTAGATGTGTAGTCATGGCAAGGCAGATTAGGGCAATAAAAGCGGCTCTAATCGCCTGTTTGGGTATCTTTGTGTCGTAGGTGAAAGACGTAGATCACTGATACGGGTGTTGTGATACGCCGCAGAGGAATAGGTTTACGTGTATGATTTTAGTGCTATCGGCGATAATGTATTAACAGTCAGTCGTATCTCAGCTTCTCGGGCAGCGGATTATATTCGGTGCGATAACTCGATCTTGACAGCACCTTATAAAGATCACCATTGCGCCGGTTGAATCTATCTTTATTCGTGCAATACGTAGAACGTCGTCGTCCGGTATCCAGGATTATGCACGATCGATGGCGTCTCGGTGAAGGGGGGAAATCTAGGTCGAGGTGTAGGGTCGATTGGGGCTATCGTGGTAGTGATATCGTTGTGGTGCCATAAAAGAAACAATATATCGTATTCCACTCTGATCGGTTACTCGGCACATGGCATGGTATTCTCATATGGAATAGGTAAGCCTCGTAGGCATTAACGTGAAGAATTAGATAGGTACGAGTGTGCGTTCGGGATGTACTTATTTCTTTTTGTCACTTTTTGTATGATACGAGCGTTGATAGCAAAATATTTTCTTTCCCCATACAGACCTTTTTCCAATGTACCAGACTGAAGGCGTTGACGCCATTGCTACCGTCACTGAGATCAGAATGGAAACGGCAGCTCTGATTGATGCAGTGAATAAGAGTTCGCGAGGTATCGCGATTCAGCGGAATAACACACCGGAAGCGGTGCTGATTTCGTGGGAGCTCTACCGCAAGCTCTCGAAAGTCGTAGACTTCGAAGAGTTGTAGGACGCTGAGGGCAGACTGAGCAGGGAGTCTGTGATAAATGTGCCGTTTTAGAACCTGTTTGGCGGACGATCTCTGGCCTACGACTTCGTGGATCTTGTCCCGTGGAGCTACTGCGCTTGCCCGGTAGTTCCCCACGGGGTAACCTCCTTTCAGTCGGCCCCGGCAACCGATCCATCCACTAAACAGGTTTTCAACTGATCGCACCCGCAACCGAGCGCTAATGGATGGTTGCGTTGCAGGGGGAAAGGGCACGACACCTGTTGTTTCTGTACACTACTTCCTTTTTACTGTTGGAAGCGGTTTTAAGACCAAGTCAGCCGGTGCCGAACTGGGCCTAACTTGAGCGTAGCCGTTACCTTAAGTGGATGGATTATTACTCTGGAAGGCTTTTTGTGACGACGTGAGGTCAATGCGTTGGAGTGTGGCTTGGTGCGCGACGTAGTGCCACGACTCCTTCCCGGAATCCCGGACGCCCACGTACTCGTGCGCCCGCTCCGCGTTAACTCGTTGGATTGGCGCCGTCTTGGCTTTTAACCTCTCTGCCTAGTAGCGGACGTGTATTCCCCGCACGCACGCCGTCTCCCGACTCGCGTCACCCCCTTGATACACATGCTACCCGTTTCGTCGTCGTCCTCTGTGGACTCGACCCTTTCTGATGCGTCATCACCGGATCCTTTAGATCCTGTCTACCGCGTTCTGCGAGCAGCGGTCAATGTTGCCTCTGCGACGGGAGCGGCACTTTTAGGCCGCTCGAAGCGAACCGTCGTTGCTGATCTCGATGTCTCGCCGGCCATAGCTGAGGCCTTGATTGGACTTGCTGATTCAGTCGACGGCCCGTACGTGTCCGAAACACAGAATGTCTCGGATCGAGCAGCTTCCGAGGAGAGCGGTGTGTCACGCTTGAAGCCATTTCGCGACTTGGGCATAGGAGGTGTGGCACTTTTTCCCATCCGCCCTCCATCCGCTGACGGCGCTAGCGCGGACGACGCGATCGGGACGCTCTGTGTTGTGTGTGAGCAGCCGGATGAGTGCTGGCTCACGTCCGCGGCGCAGATCGAAGATATTGCCGCACTCGCCTATTCGACCCTGGAAGATCGGGTGGAATCGCACGACGACACTCACGGTGCAGCCCCGAAAATAGCGCACGGCGATCTGCCGGCGCTTTTTGACGACGCGCCCATTCTATGCTGTACCTTGGACGACCAGGGCCGCTTATTGCACGTGAACTCGGAGCTCGAATCGTTGTCCGGCTACGAGCGGGAGACACTACCGGATACGAGAGCCTTCGTTGAGGCGTTGCTACCAGATCACGAAGTGCGACAAGAGGCGGTTGATTTCCTTAAGGAGGCTCCGGCCCGGTGGATTTCGCTCGACATGCACACCTCGTGTGGGTCCACCGTGACGACGCAGTGGATGTGTGTCGTACTCCCCGGCGGACGCCGTTTGGCCCTCGGGTTCGACGATACGGAGCGCAAGTCGTACGAGAACGCCCTCCGCGAAGAGCGGGATCGCTTTGCCACGCTGTTTCAAAATCTGCCGACCCCTGTCGTTCACGGCGTTCCAAAGAACGACTCGTTTATCGTTCGCACGCTGAACCCGGCATTCGAATCGGTATTTGACATCACCGCCGATGAGCTCGAGGGTCGCGATTTACACGCTGCGATCGTGCCTGTGCATGATCGAAAAAACGCCGTGGTGATCAACCGTACCGTGGTGGAGAAAGCGACGGTGCGAGCGGAGGTTCGTCGGATTGCGGGCGGCGAAGAGCGTGACTTCCGCGTCCGGGCGGCTCTGCGACCCGGCTCCACCGGGAGCGACAGCGAAGTGTACGCGATTTATACCGACATCACGGATCACAAGACGTATGAGCGGAAGTTGCGCCAGGCGAAGGAGAGCGCAGAAGAGGCTGCACGGCTCAAGTCCGCTATGCTTGCGAATATGAGCCACGAGGTTCGGACACCCCTTACCGCGATCATCGGTTTCGCGGAAATTCTCCACGCGTCCCTCGACGCCGAAAATGCACGTTTTGCCCAGACCATTCGGCGTAGCAGTCACCGGTTGATGAATACGCTGGACTCGGTACTTGAGCTCTCGAAGTTGGACGCAGGTGCCTACGCGCTTCGTCGGTCCGACGTAAGCGTAACCGACCACGTGTGCGAAACCGTGGAAATGATGATGCCGATGGCTGAAAATGCCGACATCGATCTTTCCGTTGCCACACCAGACGACGATGTTCGGGGGCGGCTCGATTCAAACGCAGTGGATCGCATTCTGACGAACCTCATCAGCAACGCGATCAAGTTCACGCCAGGAGGTGGAGCGGTCCGTGTTCAGGTATCGCGCGACGAGGGAGCTGCGACCCAGCCCGTTGCGCGGATTACGGTCGCTGATACCGGCGTGGGTATCGACGCCAGTTTCGTTCCGCATCTCTTCGAAGCGTTTCGGCAAGAGTCGGACGGTGTGGGACGCACCCATGAAGGTGCCGGACTCGGGCTGGCGATTACGAAGCGCCTCACTGAAATGATGAACGGCACCGTTCACGTGGATAGCGAAAAGGGTGAGGGTACGCGGTTTACCGTGACGTTGCCGCTCGACAATGGGTGAGCAAGCGAGACTGGGACCGTGTGGACATCCAGATGCGCCAAAGGCTTCGATAGCCGGCATACGTCCGCGGTATCCTGCGGACGGAGCATGTCCTTGAGTCACGTTGGCGTCCGGCGCCGGATTCTACTCCAACGTTCACCTAGAACGCGGCGGAGATGCAGTTCGAGTTCTCCTCTGATGGAGATTTGGCGTGTCTCGACGACATCGAGATCAACGAAAACGTGGTCATCGCTCACGCGGACGTGAGACCGGCACTTGAACGATATGGTCCTGGGTCGGAGCTCGCGCGTGAGGCGATCGATTATGCACAAAGCAACGAACTGCCCGGCAATCTAATTTGTCCGTTTGCGCGCAGAGAGACTCGACGTAAGCCCGACGCTTACACCCGTTGAGTTCGTTACCGAGCACGTGAGTGGATGACACTGTGAGAACCTGTTTGGCGGACAGCCTTCAGTCCTACCTCAGACGTAGCGTTCTGCCTTCCTCGCGACCCATCCGCCAAATAGGTATGAACGTACTGGCACACGTCGCGTACTGCAGCCCACGCTAAATCCACGGAGAAGAAAAGACTCGCTATGAGAAAGGTCGGAATCGCTCTCGTTGTACTCGGAATCGTCGGAATGATACTCACGAGCGTATCATTCAGCACGGAGGAGACGGTCGTTGACGCCGGTCCGTTGGAGATTCAGAAGGAAGAAGAGCGTACGCTTCCGATTCCAACATATGCTGCTGGCGGCCTCATCCTGGTCGGCGGCGTGCTGCTTGTGGTCGACTGGCAGCAGAAGCAGTGAGTGAGAATGAGGGGGCCTCAGGTGTCAAACAGAGACATCTGTCCACCGGGCAGGCGGCGAAATTCGTTCGTCTTCAGCGCGTCGGTGCGTACGTCAAGGCCCGCCGATCGTCTGGCGCTATGGAAGAGCTGGTTGAGAACGGACGCCCACTCGCCCTGACCGCGGAAGCGACGACCGAATGTGGAGTCGTTCAGCTTGCCGTCTCGAAGCTCCCGAAGACGTCCCAGGATCCGGTTCTTCCGGTCGGGAGCATGCTCATCGAGCCAGTCTTTAAATATATCCTCGACGGGTCCGGGCAAACGTAGCAAGATGTAGCTCGCCGCCCGAGCGCCGTTTTCGGCAGCGGAGGATAGAATCTCCGGGATCTCTTCGTCATTCAGTCCCGGGATAAGCGGTGCGAGAAGGATACGGACCGGAATGCCGGCTTCGCTCAGCGTTCGAATCGTTTTCAGGCGAAGAGAGGGACGTGCGGCTCGTGGCTCCAGCGTGCCAGCGAGCGAATCATCGACGCTCGTGAGGGAAATGTTGACGGTCACGAGGTCGTATTCCGCCATTTCGGCCAGCAGATCGACATCCCGGCGGATCAGCGCCGACTTCGTCACGATCGACACCGGATTTCGGTGTCGGAGAAACACCTCCAGGCAGCGCCGTGTGATTTCTAGCTCGCGTTCGACCGGTTGATACGGATCCGTGTTGCCGGAGAGAGCCACCGGCTGAGGCGTCCAGGACGGTTTCTGCAGCGTCTCCGCGAGAAGGGTGGGCGCCTGTGTCTTGACGAAGATCTTCGATTCGAAGTCGATGCCTGCCGAGAGGCCCCAGTACTCGTGTGACGGACGGGCGTAGCAGTAGGGACAACCATGCTCGCATCCCTTATACGGGTTCAGCGAGAACTCGAAAGGGACATCCGGGCTGTCATTTTTCGATAGAATGGAGGTCGAGGGGTCGGTGAAAAATGTGGTGTCGACGCTTCTCCGCTCATCTTCATCCAGTTCACCCGGGTCGAGATCCACGTACATCGGTTCAAAACGGTTCGGCACATTGCGGCGTGCCCCACGACCTCGGCGCCACGGCATCTCGTCGTTCATGACCGGTTCGATCTTCGGGAGAAAGGGTCGACTCACGTACCAATGTACGATATGTGCAATACATGTTCAATCGCGTGAGGGGAGATCCTCGCGACGCAATTCTCGATGAGAAGGTGATGGATGAGATTACGCGCCGATGGATCTGATCGCCCGTCGTCGACATGGACGAACGGCGCAGGTTGATGTAAGACCGCACGGTTCCCGTTGCAGGTGTGCATGTTTTGACTCACGATGGCGAACCCGCGGAAACATCCAATTGTGAGTCAGTTTCATCCGGCATCGATGGCTTGTTTCCCCATGAAAATGCCACGTGACCTATTTCTGGATCGCTTTGCACGTTGTGACGGTCAGTCTCGGACTGTCGATGGCCGTTGGTACAGCCCTCAGTTTGAGCCGGCATCCCCACTGGTTCATTCGCGGTTGGGACTTTCCGCGTCCGCTTATTGCGTCACTGGCCGCGATCTCTGGAATCATCTTCATGCTCCGATTCTACAACGGCGGCTTCTGGGACATCGCCTTTCTTGCTGTCATGGGATTGACGGTGGCATGGCAGATTCGCCGCATTGCACCCTACCTCCCGGTGATGCCGCGTCCGGTCGACTGGGCGCGTCGGCCGCGTCAGGAAAATACGCTCCGTATCGTGAGCTCAAACGTGATGCAGGAAAACGAGGGGTATCAGACCTGGATCGACGTTGTGCGCGCGGCCGATCCGGATGTCATTTTGGCACTCGAGGTGGATGCGGAGTGGGAGAAAGCGATGCTATCGCTGCGGGACGACTACCCTCACGTCGTCGCACAGCCTCAGGACAATTACTACGGGATGATGCTGCTCTCGCGCCTGCCCCTCGTAGACCCTGAGATCCGCACGTTGGTGGAGGACGACGTACCATCGCTCAAGACTCAAATCGAGATGCGCAACGGCCAAACGGTCACATTCTATGGTGTGCATCCTCGCCCCCCCGAGCCGATCCGCGACAATCACGCCGAAGAGCGTGATGCAGAAGTGGTGTTGCTCGGCCGCGAGATGAAAGAAGTCGATGGCAGCGTTCCGACCGTCGTTGCGGGCGACTTCAACGACGTCGCCTGGTCACATACGACAGACCTCTTCATTCAACTAAGTGGCTTGCTCGATCCTCGCAAGGGTCGGGGCATTTTCAATACCTTTCATGCGGAGTACCCGATCTTCCGCTTCCCACTTGATCACATATTTCACTCCAACCACTTCAAGCTCGTCAACCTGCAGCTTTTAGACTACGTCGGATCGGACCACTTTCCAGTTTGTACGGAGCTCCACTATGAGTGGCGAGCCCCTGAAGACCAACCGGAGCCAGAGCCCTCCTCGGATGATGTTGAGGAGGCCCAGGAGAAAGTGGAACGCGCCGCAGAATCGCAGCACTGACGGAGGCATGGCTCGAGCCGTTCACAAGATAGGCTCAACCTGCGTGCCTTCCGTTCCGTTTCGGACTCACATCGGACTCGAACAAGCGCTTGATGCCATGAAGACGTTATCGATGACTCTAAGCACCGCAGTGTTCGCCGTATTCATCCTCTTCGCGGGGTGCCAGGAGGCCGGCGACGCGGACGAGGCCTCCACGGAGACAGCAGAAAACGGTGAGGTGGCTGCTGAAATGGAGGATATGGAGCAGGACTTCGAGCAAGTCTTCCAGGGTATCGACAATGATATCGAGGCTCTGGGACAGGAGTTCGAACAGGCCGGGGAGGCTGCCGGAGACGAGATGCAGCAGGAGTATCAAGAGCAATATCAAGAGATTCAGCAGCAGCGTCAGGAGCTCGACAATCAGATGAATCAACTCGAGCAGGCCAGCGAAGAGGAGGCGGCCGAGCTCCGAGCGAATATCCGTCAGAATCGTCGGGAGCTGCAGCAAAACGTCGACCGCCTTGTTCTTGAAGCCGCAGAGGAGCAGGATGAGTTCGTCGCCGCGGCGGAGGAACGTTTGCAGCGACTAGACAGCGAGATCAACGAGCTCCAACAGCAAGCGCAGATGGCGGAGAACGAAATGGAAGCCGAGACGCGCGAAGAAATTCAAGAGTTGCAGCAGCAACGCGACGAATTGCAGCAGCAGCTCGAACAGGCCGAACAGGCAACGGAAGAGGAGTTCGCTGAGATGCGTTCAGGCCTGGTCGATGGCATCGTAGAGGCACGTTCCGAGACGGCCCAGGCTCTGGATGAGATGGAAGAGGGAATCGAGCCGAATAGAGAGATGTCCAATCCAGATAACCAATAATCACCTCGGACTCCACACCTTTTGGTTCCGTTCGCGTGCTCGGGAGAAAGCGTACGCTCTGATGCCGTCGCATCATCGCAGAATCACGAGACGTAGCGTGTAGCAGAACGGAGGAGGAATGGACACACGATGAGGCCTCCCGTCGTTACGGCGGGAGGCCTTTTTTTTTACTGCATCACAGCGAACGGTACCCCGATGCCGTTCGAGGCGAGTTTCGAATCCAGATGGGAGTGCGTATGTTATCCTGCGTTCCCTCCAACGTCGCAACGTACCTTTCCCACGTGTCCACTACCTCGACCGAATCCATGACGCTCTGCGGCCGCGAGATCACCTATCGTGTCCGTCGAAGCAAGCGGGCAAAACGCGTTCGTATCCGAGCGAATCTGAAGGGAATTACCGTCGTTCTTCCGCACCGTGCCTCCGTTGACCCAGCCGTCATTCTGCAACGGAAGGCGTCCTGGGTGCAAAAGCATCTGGACAAGTTCGCCCGGCTCCGTGACCGGCTCCCGGTGCGAACGTTTGAGCCCGGAGCGGTTTTTCCGCTACTCGGGCGGGACCGTACCGTCCGCGTCGAGCCATGCGACCAGT
Source organism: Longibacter salinarum (assembly GCF_002554795.1). Classification (NCBI taxonomy): domain Bacteria; kingdom Pseudomonadati; phylum Rhodothermota; class Rhodothermia; order Rhodothermales; family Salisaetaceae; genus Longibacter; species Longibacter salinarum. The sequence goes on from NZ_PDEQ01000002.1 coordinate 185,445, forward strand.
CTCACGTGTCCGGCGACACGCTGCTGGACGGCGATTCGCTGGTTTTGTGCCGCGACCGGGTCCAGGCCACCTCCGTGCATGCCGAGTTGGAGCATCTATACCGGGAGACTGCCCGCGCCCATTACGCGGATCGGGCACAGCATTTCGGAAGCGTGATGGGACTCACGTACGATCGCCTGCAGATTCGCAATCAGAAGACGCGGTGGGGGAGTTACTCGCCTCGAACCGGTACCCTGAGCATGAATTACCGGCTGTTGATGGCACCTCCGGCAATCGTGGACTATGTCATCGTGCACGAACTCGCCCACGTTCTGCATGCAAACCACAGTGCCAAATTCTGGCGCGTGGTCGAGCGCTATGATCCGACGTACCGGGAGAAAGAGCGGTGGCTGGACGAGCATGGTCCGACGCTCATTTTCGATGGTCGTCACGTATAGCCGAATTGCGATACTGCGTCCATGGCGCATGTCGGAATGCGCAAAATACCGGGGTGCGAGAGTTCAGGCGCGTTGATATTGGACCGAGTCTCCAGGCCTGGGCGGCGTGTCTACGTGGTTCACATCGCCCGTTTCGACGGTCTCTAAAGAATGGGTGGTGGTTCGATGTCCGAGTCTGATCGTGTGGATGATATCCCGTTTTTTTCTCGATGGATGGTTTCTCGCTGCCGCACGCTGGGCCGGTGGAGGATGATGCTCATTCTCGTGCTTGTGGGGGCTGTGACGCTGGGCAGTGGTGAGCATGAGCGAAAATGGCAGGCGACGGGTCCGCCCGATGCGATCGCAGAAATGCCATCGGCCGAGGATCATGTCTTGACGCTGCGTCGAGCCGTCCGTGCGCCCGGGGAAACCGCGTACAGGGGAAAGACGCTTCCGGCAGGCACCATCATCGTTGTGTATCAGGAGTACGGCGACGAACCGCACACCATCGACCGGCAAGGGTATAGTTCGCGTGACGCCCTTGTCCATCAGATCGTGGGCACAGTCACGGGAACAGGGCAGCGGGGGCTTGGCAGCAACGTGCGGGTAGACACACTGAACGGTCTGGGGCGGTCGCGAGAACGGTATGCGGGCACGGCACCTCGCGGCTCGGGGGTGTCACCGTCGACATTCATTACGTACGTAGCGGCTCGCCTTCCAAATGGTGAACTCCTCGAAAGCTACGTCAATGCGGGGAAGGATGGCTACACACCAGGGTTCGATGCCGTCTGGTCAGGGCGGATGACGATGGGGCCGGTGCCCCATGATTCGGTCGACGCCATCAACCGTCTCTTTGACAGCGTCTTGTTTCCCGTTGGTTTGCCCGAGGTCGCTTCATCGGCCTTGGCTGCTGTATCTGGGGGGCTGCCACGTGTGTCAGGGGGCACGTCGAGTCCTTTCGAGAGAGAACGGGGAGATACGGCACGAGCGAGCAACCGCCAATCCGTTGAGCGAACATCGAGCCGGACCGCGAACGATCGAGTCCAAGAGAAGAAGCGCACCCCGCGGCAGCAGGAATCGAATACAGAGATTCCGTTCGTCAGGCCACCCGACGACGAGTTCGCGAGCCGGGGCGGCCGTCCTGCCGACCAGGTGAGGGATCGCGATCCCATTCCGCTGGAATCCGATGACCCGGAGCTTCGACATTCCTCCCGCGAGGACGTTCGGTCGGTTGCTCGTGTCGAGGGGATCCCGCCGACGAAGCGGGTGCCACGCGAATCCACGGCCGGGGTGAATGGATGGTGGCTTCTCCTCGTTGGAATATTGATGGGCATGGTGGGCGTAGCGATCGGCGTGAAGTATCGCGAGCAGATTATCCGCTTACCGAACCTGATAAAATCAGAGGAGGACGAGGAGCCACCGACCGATCTGGTTCCACAGTCGCAGGAAATGATGACAGCCCGGTTGCAGCCGCCCTTCACGGATACGGCTCCGGAGTTCAATCTCGACGACAGCTTCTGGGATGTCCGTGGCGAATCCCAGGCGGAATCCAGGGGCCAGGAGGGTCTGGACGATCTCCGATTCCAGGAAGATCGTTGAGCGAATGAGGGTGTGGCACATCGAATGGGAGAGCGGCGGCTTTCTTCTACGCGCCGCATTCCGTACTCTCTTGATTCCATTCGACCCGAGCGTTTCGCTCTGTCCTCGTCTCCTGCCTGTCTACATGCACATTACGCTGATTGGCGACTCGACGCTTGATAATGCCGCCTACACCGCCGGCGGCCCGCACGTGACTGCTATTCTCAACGACCTGCTTGGCCCCGACGGCTCTGCGTCCCTGGCGGCGGTGGACGGAGCTCGGATGCGGGACGTCGGCTACCAGGTTGATACGGTCAAGGATGAAGCCACTCACGCCGTCCTGAGCGTCGGAGGGAACGACGCACTTCTCAGCGTCAATGCGTTGACGCAATCCGTGGATACGATCGCGGATGCTCTGCTCGAACTGGAGGACATCGTCGACGACTTCGCCGGCAGCTATCGCCGATGCCTCAAGCAAGTGCTCAACCTCGGGCTGCCGACGACGGTCTGCACGATCTATCCCGGCGACTTCAGCGAGGAGGGTCAGCAGCGCGTCATCTCGGCGGCGCTGACGATGTGGAATCACGCGATCACGCAGGCCGCGCTCGATCATGGTTGCCCGATCATCGAGCTTGGACGGGTCTGCGACGAAACGTCGGACTACGTGCGGCAGATCGAGCCCAACGAGAAGGGTGGACGCAAAATCGCGACGGCGATCCATTCCGCGATCACGGAGCCCGATACCTGCAGCGTTCCCCTTTCTCCTCGCGGCTGATCTCTAGTCGCGTACGTCTTCCCTCTGTTTTCGCCCCTCGCTCCCTTGTCTCGGTGATGTACCCCAGTTCTGTGCTTGATCAGCTCGTTTCGGCGCGCAGATCGTATCCGGAGGCGCCCCTCATTGTGCTTGTCCCAACCCTTCAGGTTGGCTATTCCCTGGAAACGGACCTCGCCCGTCGGCTCGGAAGTTGGCATGGAATCGAGTCGCTACCTCCCGCGAACCTCGCGGAGAAGGTCGCTATGATCGATGCGCTAACGTCCGGTCGCAGGCAGATGCTTTCCGTCGGACGGCTGTTCTACGCCGCCGATATTCTTCGAGACATGGCTCCAGCCCTGCGCGACACGTCTGCGCCCGGGGCACACCACCTCGCACGCACGGTTTCCGATGCGATTCAGACACTACGCCTCGACGCCGTCGATCCGGACCGCCTCCGCACGTATGCCGCGGAGAAAGGACGCGACGGCACACTCGGTATCATTGCGGATGCCTACGATGCGTATCTCGATCGTCTGGAAAGCAACGGTCTCTACGACGATGCGCAATTGCTGACGTGGGCCGAGCGTCGGGTGCGGAGCGGGTCGGCACCGGGCATCGAAGACAGCGTGGTCGTTTTGCTGAACGGCGTCGACCTTCCCGAGCGGAGTTATCGCTTTGTTCGAGCCGTTCAGGACACAGCGACGGGCTTTCTTCGTGCAGGCGTGTCGACGCCTCAGCGTGCGCCCCGAGAGTCGGCGTGCGCACGGTTCAGTGACGTTTCGGAGATCCAGGTGGAATCGGATGGAGCGTCCGACGACCGGGCGTTCGTACGGTGCGTGGGCGCGCTGAGTGAGGCCGATGCCGTGATTCGTGACATCCTGGAGTCGGGCGTGGCCTTCGACGACGTCACCATCGCGTACACGTCGTCGACTCCGTACGCAACGCTACTTCCGGATCGGGCGGCCCGGGCGAGCCTGCCTTTTGTCTCCGGAGCCGGACAGCCGGCGATGATGACGCGCACCGGTCGCGCGCTCCATTACCTCTACGAATGGGTGCGGGACGACTTCAGCGCCGTTCCGCTGATAACGATGCTCCGGGAGAATCTTCTCCGGATGGAGGACCAGGATGGGGACACGGCCGCCCCGGGTCTCCTGACGCCACAGCGGGCAGCGACGCTGATCGCAGAGCGGTCGTACGAAGCGGGCCGTTCGGGGTTGCTGAAAGGGTTGGGCAAAGCGGTGGATCAGGCCCGAAACGACGCAGATGAGAAACGCACCGACGCCGCACGTTCGAAATTGAAGGAGCGAACGAAGCTTTTTGAGCACGTGCTGTTTCTCGTAGACCTGCTGCAGCCGGGGACGCGCCGCCCGGATGCGGATGTGAGCGACGGAGCGCTGACGTGCATCGACCCGTCAAAGCTAAATGAGCCGGTTACGCTGGAACAGGTTGCGCGAGGCACCCGGCGCTATCTCCGCTCGTTCGGTCCACCGGACGGTTCCGACAAGCCGGAGGAAGAGCGTACGCTCGATGAGGTCGCGCGCCGGCGCCTGTACGAAGAGCTGGAGGACCTGCAGCATGCAGACATTTCCCTGCGAACGGACGCGGGACGGATCGCGCGTCTCCTCCAGAAGTGGCTGACCGCGCAGAACGTGCAGCCGCAGCAGGTGCGGCCCGGACACGTGCAGATCCTCCCACTCGATGCCGTCGGGTACAGCGACAGAACCCACCTCTACGTTGTCGGGATGGATAGTGCGTCTTTCGATGCCCCGGTCGGCGAAAACAGTCTGCTGGGAGAAGAAGACCGCCATGTTCTGCAGGAGCTAGATGCTGCGACTCGGGATTCGTCTCTGACCGCTGCAGACAAACTTCTCTGGCGCACGGATCAGGCCCTCGCTCGTCACCGCGGCCCGATCATGTTTTACAGCCGCACGTTCGATGTCGGTGCCGGCGAAGAGTGCGATCCGTCTGCCTATTTTCTCGCCCGTGAGCGTCAGGCTGGCGACATCGCTACCGCTCGAACCGTACCGTTGATTCCCCAGTCGGGCGATATCCCGCTCTCGGATCGGGACGCGTGGCTTGCTGCTTACGCCCGCAGGCACGAGCAAGATGAGAAGACGTCGGCCCGCGATCGGCTGGCCGAACGCCACCCGTCGATTTTGGATGGAGCGGCTGCACGGGCGGCGCGCGCATCTGAGACATACACCGAGCATGACGGACTGCTCCCGGAGGGCGAGTACTCTGACCTCGATCTCTTCGCCTCCACGACCGGTCCCGTTTCGGCCTCGCGCTTACAAACACTCGCTGAGGCACCCTACATCTACTTTCTCAAGTACGTGCTGGGTGTGGAGCCGCTCAATGAACCGGCTATTGACGATGAGGCGTGGCTCAACAGTCTCCGAAAGGGCACACTTCTGCACTCTATCTATGAACGGTTCGTACGGGAGCTGGACGGTCGTATCCCCGAAATGTCGGACGAGGAAGCTCTTCTCCGTATCGTGGAAGAGGTGTTGCAGGAGGAGACGGAACGCTTCGAGCCATCGAGCGATCTCGTTCGATCCGCCGCACTGCGTGAACTCAAAACGCACGCGAGGGTCTTCTTCCGTGCGGAAATGGACCGGGACAACGATGCCATCCCGCACGAGTTCGAGATCGGCTTTGGTCTGGATGATCAAGACAACAATGCGTTCGAGGCCGCCGACCTGTCGGTCGCGGGGGCCACGCTGCAGGTGCACGGCAAGATCGACCGCGTGGACCGTCACGACGGGACGGGGGCGCTCTCGATCTGGGACTACAAAACCGGGCGGGCGAAATCCTACGACGAGAGCGATCCGCTGCAGGACGGAAAGACGCTGCAGTGGGCGCTCTACGCCTTCGCGCTCGAAGCGCTCACCGGTGAAACGGTCGAAAGGGCGGGATACTATTTTGCCAATGCGACGGAGGTTGGGGCCCGCATCGGGTTTCCACCGGCGCCGCATCGATCGGAGGCGGAGAAGATTATCGAAACGCTGCGCGACCTGACCCGGACCGGCACGTTCCCCGTCACGCCCCGCCTCGATGGCGTCACGGACTGGAAGTGGAACGGCTACGACCGGCTCGTCCAGGACCTCGGCGCACGAAAGAAGGAGGTTCGGGCCAAGAACAAGAATTACCCGGACGACCGCCCGAAGCCACCCTCGTTTTAGTCACGAGCGATCTCGGGAGCGACCCGTGCTTTCGAGCTTACTACAGATGTATTCCTTAACTGCAGTACAGGATGAGTAACGAAACGAAAGCTGTTCGTGACGATGAGGCCGTGCGCCGACGCATCGGGCCCTGGGCACCGTCCGGCGTGCCGGACCTGTCTGACTTCGACGCCAGCACGAACTTTGTCGTCCGGGCGGCGGCCGGATCCGGGAAGACGACCGCGCTCGTCGGGCGAATGGTGGCACTCGTTCGTTCGGGCGTTCCGGTCGAGGACCTGACGGCCATTACGTTTACCCGAAAGGCCGCGGGGGAGATGAGCGCGCGGTTCTCTCGAGAATTGGAGGAGGCCCGGCGTGACCTGCCAAAGGATTCCGCGGAGTATCGTCGGGTTGTCGCAGCGCTCGGAAACGTGCAGTCGACGTTCATCGGGACGATCCACGCGTTTTGCTCCCGTCTCCTCCGCGAGCGGCCGCTTGACGCTGGGCTGCCCCCCGACTTCACTGCAGGCCTGTCCGATCGAGACGAGCGGCAGCTACGGGAGCGCGCGTGGCACGAGCACCTGCAGGCCCTTCACGATGGCGACGGAGACCATCTGGATCAGCTTTCCGACTGTGGTCTCGAAGCCCAGAAACTTGCGTCCTTCTTTCAACGCCTCTGCCGTTTTCCTGACCTGGAGCCGTTCACGGACGGTGCGGACGAGCCGCCGGAAATGGACGCTGCCGTAGCAGCGGTACGGGAGAAGATCCGCGAATGGAGCGAATACCGTCCGGATCAGCCGGTGAAAGGTTCGGATGCGGTCATGAAGGCATTTGACAAGGCGGAGCGCATGGTTCTGTACCTCGGTATGGACGCGCCGGCACAAAAGGCAGAATTTCTATCCGTCATAGCGAATGTGTCGGACACCGATCGTGCCAGTGTCAAGACGACGTACTGGAAGGGAGAGAACGTCAATAACTCAAGCTGGGCGAAGATACTGCGCGACGAGCTGCTGCCGGACCTGATCCGATCGACCGTGCAGCCGGTGCTCCGGGAGTGGGAGGCGCACGTGCATCGCGTGGCCGTAGCGTGCACGGCTCCTGCGGTCGAACGGTACCACGAGCTGCGTCGGCGCGAGGGGATGTTGACGTTCCACGACTTGCTCAGCCTTACGCGCGACATGCTGCGAGATCGTCCAGACGTGTTGCGCGACGTCCAGGAGCGGTATCCTCGTTTGCTCGTGGACGAATTTCAGGACACCGACCCGCTTCAGGCTGAGATCCTGTCTTTCCTTGCGAGCAATAACCCGGAGGAGACGGACTGGCGGGCGTGTCGGCCCCGCGACGGCAGCCTCTTCATCGTGGGGGACGACAAACAGTCGATCTATCGCTTCCGCCGCGCGGACAAGGATGTGTTTGAGGCATTTCGTCAGCGAATTGATGATGAGCCGAATGGCGAGGCGGTCGACCTCACAAAGAACTTTCGTTCGCGCGCCCCGATCTGCACGTGGTGCAACGATGTGTTCGGCGATCTTTTTGGCGACGAAGCCTTTGCCGACGTACAGGCGGAGTACGTCGACTTCGATCCGCAGCGCCCCGCGGGGCCGGAGCATACGTCCATCCGACGCAAGCCTGTCGATGCTGTGAAGGGCAACTACGGTTCTCGCATCGCGCGTCAGGACGCAGAACAGATTGCGCGCTTCATTCAGGTCGCGCGCGCCGGCGATGCCGAACCGGAGTTTTATCATGACGAGGAGGGAGCGGTCTTCCGTGGTGAGGTGCGGTTCTCCGACTTCCTCATTCTGACGCGGGTGCGAACGCGACTCAGCGAATACACGGACGCGCTCGCCCGGCACGGCATTCCGTACACGGTCACCGGAAGCCGCGACATGAGCGATTCGGAGGAGTTGAAGGCCATCGTCGATGTGCTGCGCGCGGCGCTCCGACCGGACGACCCCGTGGACGCGGTGGCTTACCTGAAAGGATTACTCGTCGGCGCGAGTGACGACGACCTGTATCGCTACGCGATGGCGGGCGGAAGCTTCTCAGCATTTGGTGCGGAAGAGCACGAGACAGCCATCGATCAGCTCGATGAGGAGCGCGGTGGGCGACTTCAGGACGCAGCCGAGCAGCTTGAGGCGGTGCGTACAATCGTTCACGACACGCGTCCGGGCGTCGGGATCGAGCAGTTGATTGACCGGACGGGATTGCTGGCCGGCGCCACCCATCCGGAGAAGGCGTCGGAGGCATCCACACGGGCGGGAGCCGTCATGAGGCTGCTTCATGTCGTGCAGGCGTGGGGGAGCGACGGACTCGGCTGGAGTGAGGTCGTCGAGGAACTGGACCTCGTGCTTCAGGGCGAGGAGGAGATGGATGGCATGACGCTAGAGACGGGGCAGGACGACGCCGTCCGCATCATGAATGTGCATCAGGCAAAAGGGCTGGAAGCGCCGGTTGTTTTCCTCGCGGACCCCTACACCCGCGGTTCGTCACCGACCCCGGAGCAGCACGTGCGAAGGGAGCACGACGACGTGGTGGTCCCAGTGATTCAAGGCGAGGGGGTGTACTCGAAGATTACGCACGCTCCTCGCGGGTGGCACGAAGATAACGAGCGGTCGTTTATCTCCGAGGAGCAGCGGATCGGCGAGGCGGAAGAGCATCGACTCCTGTACGTCGCGGCGACGCGTGCCGAGCGGCTGCTGGTCGTGTCGACATACCCGAAGAAGGCCGGCGCAGGGTACTGGGGCGCGCTGCATCCGTACCTGACAGACGAAACCGCTCCCGTCCTCGACATTCCCGAACGTGATGCTTCTGAATCGACGACCGTTGAGGCGTCGGCACCGGATCTCGACGGCGCGCGTGCGCATCTGGAGGCGCGCATCGAGGCTGGAGCGCAAAAGAGCTATGACGAAACGAGGGCTGCGAGCGACGAGGCCGAGTCATCTTCTGGGGCTGCTGGAGCTCCGGGCTACGGACGCGCACTGGGCAACGCGCTCCACGCTTGTCTGGAACTGCTGGTCGAGCACCGGACAGATCCACCAAGCCTGACCGCGCCGATGCTCCGACAGGTGCTGGAGGCAGAGGGCATTTTGAGATTGGACCGTTCGACCGACGCGACGGTCGAGGAACGGGTAGAGACGCTGCAGCGAATGGTCGACTCGTTCCGGGCGTCGTGGATCTGGGACGAGATCGAAGAGGCTTCCGATGTTCGCACAGAGTATCGGTTCGCTCACATGACCGCATCGGATGAGGGGCCGGACGAGTTGACGCGGGGTCAGGTCGACCTGCTCTATCAAACTGACGACGGCTGGACCGTGATCGATTTTAAGAGTGATCGCCTCGATCCGAATAATCCAGCGACGGACGCCAAGAAGCGGGCCGAAGGTAAGTACAGCACTCAGGTTGAGGCGTACGTAGCTGCGTGGCGTCGGCTGCAGGGAGAGGAAGTCGATCACGCGGGGATTTGGTTTGCGGACGCCGATGCATTTGTGTCCGTCGTGCAGAGCCCCGATACTACAGGTCCCGCCGAATCGGAGCGGTGATGTTTACCGTGCACCCGTAGTGAAACGCGATGTCCGTTCGGTACAAGCACTTCTCACCTCCAGCATCATCACGTAATCAGGTCGACCGAGATGGAGTATGAGGCTGACGAATATCGTTTGATGGCGACGATGAAGACCGTCAAACAGGTGGCGACGGCTCTCGAATCGCTGTCGGCGCGGATGACGGAGGCGTACGAGGAGAAACGCGAGGATGAGAAGACGCCGGACGATCTGCGTAAAGATCTGGAAGACCTGCGGGGACTCTGTCGCGAGTCAGCCAGGATTCTGGATGCTGCATCAGAAAAATTGCAGAAACGTGCGGAGGATGGTTCCGAGTGAATCCGACGGAGTTATCTCACCAACTCAACGGTGCTTCCCTGCTGCGAAGGCATGACCTCGATACGGGCCTGTACGCGCTGCTTCAGGTCTGTGACGTGTGAAATGATTCCGACGAGGCGCCCGCTCTCCTGCAGCGACAGCAATGACTCCATCGCCCGGTCGAGGGCTTCCGGGTCGAGGCTCCCGAAGCCTTCATCGATAAAGATCGTCTCGATGTGCCGTCCACCCGCGACGCGCTGAACGACATCGCTGAGTCCGAGCGCGAGGGCCAGTGCCGTCTGAAAGCCTTCGCCGCCGGACAGCGTGCTGACGGGTCGCTCGGTGCCGGTGAATGCGTCATGGACCATCAGGTCGAGTCCGGCCGCGCGGCCGCCGTGACGCACCTCGTCGTGGCGTCGCAGCCGGTAGCGGTCCTGGCTCATCCGCGCGACGTGCTCGTTTGCGACCTCCAGCACCTCTTCCAGTCGGGTGGCGAGGACGAAGCGCTGAAGACTCAGATTGTGGTCGTTGTCGCCGCGTGCGGCATCGGCGAGTGCACCCACGTCGCTAAACCGTTCATCGGCCGCTTGCAGTGCATCCCGAAGGTCCGCCAGTGCCTCGAGTCCGTCTGCTGCTTCGTCTGCCGCGTTCTTGATCTTGAACACGCGCTGCTGCTGATGCTCGACCCATGTCGCCAGCTGATCTCTCCGTGCTTCAGCGGCCTCGACGTCGGGAGCCTCGATTCCCTTGGCCTCTTTTCGCGCTCGTTGGACACGTCCCCGGGCGTCGCTTAGATCCGACTCGAACTGTTCGATGCGTTTGCGAAGCCGCTCCTTCTCATCTTCCGGTCGACGGGCGTCGTCATACGCAGAGCGGCTCTCGAATCCGGCACTTCCCAGTTCATCGCGGAACGTTTCCTCCGCCTTCGATGCCTTCTCGGTTGCGTCGTTCAGTCGGGTTTGAGCGCTCTTGACGGTAGCACGGGCTTCAGCAAACGCCGTCTTCGCATTGTCGCGAGTCTGTATTGCGGTTTCAAGCGCCTCCTCCAGCTCTTCGAGCGTGGACGCCGCCGTCTCCCGGGCCTCGCTGAGCGCGTCCGAGGTCGAGAGGTCGCCCGGGACCTTTTCGGCGAGGGTGTCGCGTCGGGAGCGGAGGCGCGTAATTTCGGTGTCGGCATCCTGCAGAGCCGCACGCGCCGCGGAAATCTCGTCCTCAAGCTCCGACAACTTCTCATCGTGCTGCTCGATCGTCTCGTCGATGGTCAGCAGCTCTTTCTTTGCCGACTGCGCGGCATCGAGCTTTTTCTGGGCGGAATGGCGCGCCGATTCCAGCGATGGGATGTCCGTGTCTTGCAGGTCGTCGTCCCGTTTGAGGATGCCTTCGATCGCGGTCTGAACGCGTGCCTCCTCCTTCTTTGCCTCGCTAAGGTCATCTCGTGCGACGGTGAGTTCCTCACGTGCGACCGTGATGGCAGCACGTGCTTCCTCTAGCGTCGACGGTTCGGGAACGTCGTGGGCGCCGGTCGCCGGTGCGGGATGCTCGCGCCCGCCGCAGACGGGGCATGGTTCGGCAGCCGAAAGATTCTCAGCGAGCACAGTCGCGTAGCCCTCCATCCGACGCTGCTCAAGACCGTCAAGATGAGCCTGTGCGTCGGATAAACGATTCTCTTTTTTCTGAATCTCCTCCTTAGCCGAGCGTACGGCGGCTTCGGCCTTTTCCAGCTCCTCCCGCTTTCTTTCGAGGGCCGTCGCTTCCTGCAGGCGCCGTTCCGCGTCCTCGGCTTTCGTCTGCAACAGCTCCAGCTGCACGACCATCTGCTGCGCTTCTTCTCGCCGCTCGCGCGCCTCAGACTGCTTCTCCTCGACGGTGGCTTTCTTTGTGTTGGCCTCCGAGTATGCCGTCTCCGCTTTCTCCTTTTCCGACATCGCTGCGTCGAGGTCACCGTCGACCCGGTCAAGTTCTTCCACGGTGTCCTCCAGTTCGTCAAGTTGCGCTAGACGCTGGCGAAGGGAGTCCCGCTGCTCGTCGCGATCCCGTTCCGAGGCAAGCGCATCTTGTGCGGCTTCGAGCTTCACCTTGGCGTCCTCCTGAGCGGACACGGCGTCATCCAGGGCTTTTTTTGCCTGCTCCGCTTCCTCGCGCCGTTCCTTGAGGGTCTTCTGGTAGGGAAAAACCTTCGCCGCCTGCTCCGCGGCCTGGAGGGTTCGCTTCCTCTCGGCGTGAGCGTCGGTCTGCTGCTCCAGGGTTGCTAGCGCATCCTTGGCTTCGTCCAATTCGTCCAGCCGCTCGCGGTCCTTCTTCGCCGACTGAAGTGCTTCGACGGCCTCCTGGTGCCGCGACTTCAGGTCGTTCAGCCAGGCAAGCGCCTTCTGGTGAATGTCGCGGGCTCGATCGCGCTTTTCTTCCAGCGCATCGACATCCTCCACGCCGTGTCGTTCGAGCTCCACGGTTTGCCGGTTCAACACCTGATCGACGGCCTCACGCGCCTCCTTTTTCATCGCCTTGAGCGTGTCTTCCAGCTCCTCGTACGGCCGCGTTTCGAAGAGCACCTTCAGCAGGTTCTCGCGGTCCTTGGAGCTGGAGGAGAGGAAGCGTCGGAATTTTCCCTGCGGCAGCATGACCACCTGCCGAAACTGGTCGACCTCGAACCCGAGCAGGTCGTGGATTGTGCTGTCCACCGAGCGCTTTCCTTCGGCGAGGACCTTGCCTTCGTCGGGGCCGCCCGTGTCGTCTACGTCCGTGCGCTCCCACAATGTCGCGTCTTCGCTGTGGGTCGTGAGCCCGTCGCCCCGTTGCTTGGCGAGGTCCTGTCGCGGCCGCCGCGTGACGCGGAAGAGTCGCTCGCCCAGCTGGAAGTCGAGTTCGACCTCGGTCGGATCATCGTCATTAGCGAAATCGCTGCGTAGCTCCTGCCCGTCCCGTTCGTCGCCGGACGTTTCGCCGTAGAGGGCGAAGCAGATCGCATCGAGCAGCGCCGTCTTGCCGGAGCCGGTGGGGCCGTGAATCAGGAAGAGGCGCTGGTTGTCGAGCTCATCGAAATCGATCGTCTGCGTATTCGTGTACGGACCGAACTCGGAGAGCGTAAGGCGAAGGGGCGTCATTCGAGGGCGAAATGCGGAATTCGAAATGCGAAATGCGGAGCACGAAGTTCGAAGTGGGGAACTCGAACTGCGAAATGGGGCGTGCAAGTGCTTCTCAGCTCTCCTTGTGTTTCCGTTCGAGCGCATCGTGCAGGATGTCCCGTTGCTGCTCGGGCATGTCGTCGCGACCGGTGACGTAGGTGAAGAACGTCTCGAACACCTCGTCAACAGACAGTGAGGACGCGTCGCCTGTCATCTGCTGAAGTTTGTTGGTTTCGACGCGTCGCGGGCGTTCGATGTGGAGAGCATTTGGGTAGACCTCGCGGATCCGGCTCATCGCGTCGTGGACGGGACCGTCGTCGGTGAGTGTGACCCAGATGTAGTCGTCGGGGTCGACGTGGTCCGCGGGGCCGTCCAGAATCTCCGTCATCGTACCTTCGATCCGGCAGAGGTCACGTCGGAGTTCTAGTGGGATAGTCTCGATCTCGCACGTTCCGTCCCCATCCACATCGACAATGTGCACCGACTTATCATGGCCGGTTTCGTTGAACGAGTACTTCATCAGCGAGCCGGAGTAGCGGACGTGCCGCGGGGCCTCGCCGTTCGACGCGCCGATGTGCTGGCGGCGGTGCAGGTGACCGAGGGCGGTGTAGCAAAAGCGCTGGAAGCGAGAGATGTGAACCGTCTCTGCTCCGCCGATTGAGAGCGTACGCTCGGAGTCGGCAAGATCGCCGCCCTGAGCGAAGACGTGGGCAATCGCGACCGCCCGCTCGCCGTCGGGCAGAAGGTCTGAGGCGGATTCGACCTGGGCCGCGAGCACCTCGTCATGGGAGCGAATGTCGCTTTTCCCAAACACCGACCGCGCCATGGCGGGCTCGGCGAAGGGGAACGCGAGAAAGTGCACCGGCCCATGTTCGTCCTCCAGAACCACGTGCCCGGGCTTCTTGCGGAGCCGGCTGAAAACATGCAGTCCCTGCCGCTCCAGGATCGACGAACCGAAATCGAGTCGCTCGGCGCTGTCGTGATTCCCGCCAATCGCTATTACGGGGACGCCGATGTCTACCACGAGCCTCGTCAGTGCGTCATCGAGCAACTCTATGGCGTCTGCCGGTGGGACCGAACGGTCGTACACGTCTCCGGCAATAACGACCGCGTCCGGGTCGGCGTCATCTGCAATCTCGACGATTTGGTCAACGAGGTAGCGCTGGTCGTCGGTCAGGTGAACACCATGGAGGAGCTTGCCGAGATGCCAGTCGGCGGTGTGGAGGAATCGCATGGAGAAGCATACTAACGGTCGAAGGGGGCGGACCGTAATGCTAATCTACTCGTCCGCAGAATTACAACCGCTGGATGTGAGAACCTGCTTTGGTTTTCGTGCAGTCGTGCTCGCAGGCAGTCACAGAGTATACCCGTTTTCAGCTTTTCCTATCGCCGATCCGAAGACTCGAGGCGCTCCATTACGTCGGTCCGATACGTTCGGCTCACCGGAATCGTCTTGTTCCCGACCTCCAGTTCGCGGGGCGTGAAGGCGTCGACGCGTCGAAGATTCACCACGTACGACCGATGGACGCGCGCAAAGCCGTGCGGTGTCAGCGCATCTTCGACATCTGACATCGTCATTTTTGTGATGTGGGAGTCATCAATCGTGCGCACGGTGACGTAGTCGCTGAGGCTTTCGACGAAGCGGATCGCCGAAATGTCCACGCGGACAGTCTGGCGATCGACGCGGATGTTGAGCGTCGGTCCGCGTTCGGGGAGCCGGGCCGTGTCCAGGTCGGATGACGTGCCGGTGCGGCGCCGGTACTTTTCGATGGCCTTGATCAGTCTCGGTAGTCGGATCGGTTTGACGAGAAAATCGACCGCGTCGACCTCGAATCCCTCCACGGCGTAATCGCGATGAGCGGTTGCAAAGATGACTTCGGGCGGGTCGGAGAGGGTGTCCACGAAGTCCATTCCCGAGAGGCCGGGCATCTCGATGTCGAGAAACACAAGGTCGATGTCGCCTTCCCGCACGATCTCGAGAGCATCCAGCGCGGACGATGCCGTGGCAACGACGTCGACATCATTCAGGTGCTCCAGATGGTTCTGCAGGACCGAGATGGCGATGGGTTCGTCGTCGACGATCAGGGTTCGAATCATGGGAGGCCTGTGGAGCGGGCGGGTGAAGAGGGAGCGCGAGCCGGGCGGTGAATGTCGTTTCGTCCCTCGTGAGGTCGAGGTCGTGAGCCGACGGGTAGAGCAACTGGAGTCGTTTTCGGAGATTGGGTAGTCCGATTCCGGAGATGGACGGATCCTGCTCGTCATCGTCGTCGGGCAGCCGGCTATTCTCTACGGAAAAGAACATCTGCTCCTCCCGTACGCGCAGGTTCAGCCGAACCCAGGAGGCGCCTGACCGGCGGCGGACGCCGTGTTTGAAGGCGTTCTCCACGAGGGGAATCAGGAGCAGCGGTGCGATGCGAGCGCCCGTGGGCACAGGGTCGACATCGAAGGTGATGCTCACACGCTCCTCGACGCGCAGCCGCTCGATGTCGAGGTACGTCCGAATATGTTCGATTTCGGCGTTCAACGGGACGAACGTATCATCGGCGCGGTAGAGCATGTATTCCAGCAGGTCCGCCAGCTGGAGGACGACATCGGGCGCCTTCTCCGATTGCTCAAGGACTAGCCCGTACAGATTGTTCAGCGTGTTGAACAGAACGTGCGGGCGAATCTGCGTTTTTAGCCGATCCAGTTCCGCCTGACGTAGCGTGAGTTCGGCCTGCAGGTTGCGTTCGCGGAGCCGGTGCCAGCGGAGACCAAGATTCGCGGATACAGCAAGAAAGACGACGACGTACGTTCCCACGATGAGCCCGACGATGTCGAGCGTGGCCGGGTTCATCGCCTCGATCTCGTACTGCGCGAGAAAGATGTAAGCCGCGAGAACGACCAGGAGTTCGAGATAGACCGAACCGACCAGCGTGTACAGGCCGTAGATCGCGAATTTTCCGAACCGCCGCTGAAGAAGGAAGCGGGGAATGAGCACGTACGTCACCGTGTAAGTCGTCGCCATCGTGACGGGCAGCAACAGCGTCACGAAGATGAGGCTTTGTCTGAAACTTCCGTCGCCGCGCCCGAAGTAGAACACGAAGAACCCGAAGACGGCGACCCAGAAACCCGCGTGGACTGCGATAAGCGTCCGATTCTTCTCCCGGGACGAGGCGGCATTGGGACGTCGGTCGAGGAAGCGGCGCGACATGATAATGGCGGTTGAAAAGGCCGGAACGGCGCATGGAGGGGAAGTGCCAGGAGCAAACAAGAAAGCCGTCGCAGGTATTGCAGGCAAGGCGTGTCTCGGGACACGGATTCGTTGAGTTACATCATCTCGTCGACGACTCGCACCGATGCGTCGGTGAGTGGGCATCACGCGATGGTGATCGGCATCCGTCTACACGAGCAGGCGATCCATCGATCATTGCCGAATCGGTCGTTGAGTGGCAGCCACCCGTCGAAATGTCTCATTTTTGTGCTCGCGAATCCCGACTCTACGGTCGCAACGATCGACATCCAATTAGTTAGCCGTCAACGACCCATGTTTGAGCTTCTCGTCCAGGGAAATCTCACGTTCACCGTTCCGCTCGTCATCGCAGCCCTCGCGGTGGTGGGAGCAGCGATTATGGCCTTTGTGCACAATGGAGAATCCGCCCAGTGGTATGGAGAACTCACCTTTCAGATTGGACTCTTCGCCTTTGTGTTCGGGCTCTTCAGCCAGGCCATCAGCCTGTATCAGATGATGGGCGCGATCGAACGGGTGGGAGCGGTATCCCCCGCGCTCGTGGCCGGCGGACTGAAGCTCTCTATGATCGGACCGGCGATGGGGATCGGCATTTTTGCCATCGCGGTGCTGCTGCGATTGGCCGCGCGGTCGTTCTCGCGGTAGATTTGTTGGAGACGCGCCGGGCCGGGTCGGACTCCGGCGCGAGGCCCCGAGGTTGAGGGTGTCAATCGGATCCGTTGGCATCCTCGCCGGCAGGGGCAATGTATTCTTTACGCGTGAGGTCAGGGCGTTTGCCGGGACTCAGCCAATGATCCGTCTGACCTTCATGCTTCGGAATGAGACAATGCAGCCGCTGGTGGGTAAAATACCTGATCCGCCTATCATCTCGACGCATCGTATTCCACCGACATGAAAGTCTCCAAACGTTTCCGCTGGGAGGCCGCTCACCGTTTGCCCTGGCACGAGGGATCGTGCCGCTTCATGCATGGCCATTCGTATCGCATGATGGTCGAACTGGAAGGAGAGCCGACCGAGAACACGCCGGGCGGGAGCGCGATGTTGATCGACTTCAAGCACGTGAAGCGGATCGTCAAGCCACTCGTCGATGCGATGGATCACGCGACCATCGTCAACGCGTCGGATACGGAGCTGCGCGAGGCGATCGAGGCGCTGGAGTCCAAAGTGTACGTCATGCCGTACGATTCTACGGCCGAAAACATTGCACGGCACGTGGCGGAAAGCGTCCGCGACGACGGCGCGTCGGTCTTGCGTACGCACGGTGTCCACACGATCCGCGTGCAGGTCTGGGAAACGGAGACGTGCTACGCAGAAGTAGAGCGGGAGGTACCGGAGGGGCGTTCCGATCCCGCTTCTGCAGAAGAAGTGCTGGCGGCGATGCGATAGCGGGCCCGGTGGTGTTCGGGAACGGGCAGCCATAAGTCACGCTCTCCGTCGGCGTCAGCGATAACTCACCGATTGGAGCCGTCCGTCGGAGTCCACGACATTCGTTTCTGAACCGGGCACGATGTCCGTGTTGTGGGCAGAGACGCACATCCATCTGGCTCCGGTTCGGCGGACGACGAAGGAAAAGAGGTTTCGGCGGATGCCCGGCGATTCGGTGTCACCCGTGGCCGTCTGACCACGGAGCTTCATTCGTGCATGAATCAGCGCCACGGCGTGCCCCTCTGCAGCCTCGTCCCCGCACAGCCACCTCGTCGAGGTTTCCAAAAGGGTGATGGTCGAGTCGCCAAAGATCCGGTCGAAGCCGTAGGCATGAGCGCGGCGAATGTCCTCTCGGGAGTGCCACCAGAGCCCCGTGACGTTGACAAACTCCGCGTCATCGGCGAAGAGTCCGGCGATCTCGTCGGCGTCGTGCCGATTCCACGCCTCGACCCAGAGCTCTGCGATACGACCGGGTTCGTTCGCCGGACCATAACCGATTTTGGGGTGGGAATCGTCCCGAGGTACTGTCATGGTGAAAACGCGTCGTGTTGAGAAAATCTACCGGTGGCACGGCGTCCACCGAAATCACATGGATCGTGCAGCCCGTCCCTGCCCGGTGTGGTTCAGGTCTAACTGTCCGGAATTTAAAGACTCCGCGCGTAAGAGTCGCCTCTCCGATGGCGGACGCCGAATCGGCGCACTCTTTGTTCGTCTGAGTGGGTAACAACTTCTTCACGCATTCTATCTGTCGCTTCGCCCGGTAGTCAGCGGCTCACTCACCGCTAACAGGTACCATCTATTCTTCGCTTCGGGCAAGCATATGCGCGGGCAGTCATCGACATTGAGAAGAAGCTAGATTCGATTCGGTGATGCAATGGCACAGCCGAGAAATTGGCTGTTTTGAGTCCGATGGAGGGCGTTGCCAGCAGAAAAGCGGCTGCATCGGAAAGGCGGCATTCCCAGAAGTTTGTTGGTGGAGGATGAGTAGACATCGAATCAGTGCAAAGGTAACGACGGGGATGCATGATTCCGGTACGGTGGATGACGTTCTGTCTGAGTGGTCGCTACCGCGGCCTTGTCGATCCGTCAGCGGCTCGGGGGGAGAAGCCATTTTTATCATCGACGAGGAAGGGCGATTTCAGGATCTCCAGCCCGAAGCGGCTCAGTTTTTCGGGAGCTCCGTTGATGACTTGGTTGGCACACCGGTCGAATCGGTCCCTGTTTTCCGCTCCGCACCCTTTCAGGCAGCGCTGTCACAGGCTCGGACCCATAGGCCGGTGTGCCTCAACCTGACCGTTCCACATCACGAGCAGCCCGTTCCCACGCGGTTGTATCCGGCCGGGTCGAGCGTTGCCGTGTACGTGACAATGCGCTCCTCGATTGAAACGCAGGACCTGAAGCAGAAGCAGGCGCGGCTCCAGATGGCACTCGCCGGCGCGGATCTCGGCACCTGGGAGTACGGCTTTGAAACCGAGAGCTGCATGTACGACGAGCGCTGGGCTGAAATCATCGGCTATGATCTCGGCGAAATCGAGCATCGTGCCGACTTCTTTTTTCAGCATGTGCACCCGGAGGATGTCGACCGTGTCCGGGAGGCCATCGATGCGTGCGTCCGAAGGGAAAAAGAGAAGATCGATCTCGTGATCCGCATGCGGCACCGGGACGGTTCCTGGCGCTGGATTCTGGATCGCGGTCGCATTCTCGAGTGGAACCTGGACGGAACGCCTCGCCGGATGGCCGGGACGCATATGGACATCACGGAGCGGTATCAGATTCAGCGGGCCCTGCGGCGGGAGCGCAATCTGCTCGCGCGCATCTGTGAGGCGAGTCCCGCTCCGATCGTGGTCTTGGATCGTGCGGGAGAGATCATTGAAGCGAGCAAACGTGCGGAGGAGGTGTTGGGGCTTCCGCCTCGTGATGTCGAGGGCTGTCGATACAACGACATGGAATGGGACATCACGCATCCGGATGGCACTCCGATGGGCGAGAAGGAGTTGCCCTTCACTCGGGTGATGTCGACCGCGGAACCGCTGCATAATGCCGAGATGAAGATTGCCTGGCCCGATAAATCCCGGCGGATTCTTTCTGTGAGCGGGGCTCCTCTCTTTGCGAATGATGACATCTCGTTTTCGAAGGACGGCAAAGTTCTGTGCTCTGGAGCCGCCGAGCGTGAGGGAGAGCCGACCGGGGCGGTTTTCGCCATTAAGGATATCACATCGCAGTGGGAGGCCGAGCGGGCGCTGCGGATGAGCGAAGAACGATTCCGCGCCGTGGCCGAGCAGGCCGTGGACGTGATCGTGACCCTGAATGAGGAGGGAGAGTTCGAGTATCTATCTCCCTCCGCCCAGCGCGTAACCGGGTTCCCCCGGGAAGAGTTGATTGGTGTCTATGCGTTCGATCGCGTGCACGAGGAAGATGTCGGGGAGTTTAAGGAGCAGTTCCGGAATGCGCTCGCTGATCCCGAAATGACGATCGATGTCAGTGGTCAGTATCGTCACCGCGACGGATCCCTTCGGTATCTCGCTATTCGCGGGCGCCAGATTCAGACGACGAGTGAAGAGATACGCGTGCTCGCCAACATTCGCGACGTGACGGAGGCGCATGAGTGGGAAAACAGGCTGCTGAAGGCGAAGCAGAAAGCAGAAGAAGCGAGCCGGTTAAAATCTGCTATGCTTGCCAACGTAAGTCACGAAATCCGGACCCCCCTCACGTCGATTATCGGCTTTGCGGAAGTGCTGAGCTCCGCCGATCTGAAGAATCCGTTCGATCGCTTCGCTGACCTTATTCGCGAGAGTGGTGATCGCTTGCTGCGGACCATGAACGATCTCCTTGATCTTTCTCAGCTCCGGGCCGGTGCCGTTGCAGCCGCAAAGAAACCGGTTTGCGTCGACGATGAAGTGCGGGCCGTCCTCGAAGAACTCCGACCCCTTGCAGAGGCGCAGGGCATCCGGATCAAAACGGAAGGCCTGTCCGGTGATCTCAAAACCGATCCGGATATCCTGTACCGCATCCTGGTAAACCTCGTCGGGAATGCCATCAAGTTCACGGATGAAGGCGGGTCCGTATCGATACGCACCTGGGCGGAAACGCCCTCGGAGGAAGATTCCGCCGATCGCAGTACGGTGTTCATCGCGGTAGAAGACACCGGGGTCGGGATGTCTCCGGTGTTTGCAGAGAAAGCCTTCGAGGCGTTCGAGCAGGAGTCCACCGGCAACTCGCGGACACACGAGGGAAGTGGACTCGGCCTTGCCCTGGTGAGGCATTACGCCGATCTCCTGGGCGGTTGTGTGACGCTGGAATCTGAGAAAGGCGTTGGAACGACCGTCACGTTGCGGATCCCGCGCGCGTAGCAACGGCGACGATGCTCCGGGCTACAGACATCGGATTCACCGGTATTGGAGCACGCATTTCGACGGGCAAATTGCTCGTTTCTCGTAACGTCGCTCAGGTCGCAACGTCTTTGCGATCTTCTTCACACTCAGATGCGATGAGCGCTTGACTGGATTCCGAGATCCTCTTATATAGAACCAGTCCAAATAGACAAGCCCGCTATCGCCGTGTCTCCTTTGCTTCGACGTTCGATTTCCACTATTGCCGGGGTCATCATCTTTTTCGTGATGGTCATCGCTACCGGGTGTGCGGATGATCCCATTCTGGGACCCGAAGGTCCATCCGACGATGGCGGAGGAAGTTACGGTGTGATTAAGCAGTTTGCGCCGGGTGATACCGCCCAGACGTCTCCAAATCCGGAGCAGTTCTAACGTCTCTTCAATCTCGAGCCAACCCTGTCGCCCGCAAGACGAACGGGGTTGTGTCCTCCGGATGTCGTTTCACTAAGCTGATTTTTGCCTCATGCTCGATTGCAGCCGGCTTCTTTTGGCCGCCGTATTTTTACTTAGTTTAAATAACGGACCCGCGTTAGCCCAGGACGCCTCATTCGGGAGAATTGAGGGTCGCATCGTTGCGGAAAGCGACGACGATCCACTTGTGGGGGCGACGGTCGGGATCAAGGGGGCGAACCGGACGCGCGGCACGACGACGGACCGCGACGGGCGCTTCGAACTCACAAAGGTTCGGCCTGGCTCGGTCACGGTTCAGGTTCGATTCGTCGGATACATTACCGAGACGCGTACGGTGGACGTGAGTGCCGGAGAGGTCGCAACCCTGTCTGTCGCTCTGAAGCGATCGACGGTTGCCCTTGCCGGTGTTGAGATCACCGGGTCGAACGAGGAGGCGCGAACGGCGCTAACGGGAGCGATGACAACGGTGGATGCGGCGGAGATCCAGCGGATCGATCCGATCGGGATGCAGGAGGCGCTGTCGTACGTGCCGGGTGTCTACGGCCTGTCGGACGACGGCATGGGGCAGACGCGGATGTCCGTCGGGCTTCGCGGGCTCCAGCCGCGACGCACGCAGCGCGTACTGGTGATGGAAGATGGTATTCCCATTCAGCCGGCTCCGTACGTCTTTTCGCCGCTCTACTACAACCCGCCGATCGATCGCATCCGCAACGTGGAGGTGATCAAGGGGGCGTCGTCGGTTCGCCACGGTCCGCAGACGATGGCGGGCGTGATCAACTACGTGACGAGTCGCCCGCGCCGCATCACGCCGGGAGGGAGGATTAAGGTCACCGGAGGCACGAACCGGTATGCGAGCGTCTTTAGCGAATTCGGTGGGTTCGGCACGCCGGATGTCCGTCCGCAGGTGCAGATGATTTTCAAGCGGGGCGATGGTTTTCGGGAAAACAACGACTTCATTCAGTTCAACGGGACCGCCAAGCTTCAGGCTACGATCGGGTCGGCGCGTTCGATCTACGTCAAGGCGAACGTCGACTACGAGCGGATGAACGCCACGTACACGGGTGTCACGCCCTACACGCTGGCGACCGATCCTGACTTTAATCCGAAGGACGACGATCAGTATCGCATCTTCCGCGCGTCGCTGGGAGCGATCTACGAACGTCGGTTCAGCGATCGGGTCGAGGCATCGACAACGGTTTACGCCAACGTGCTCGACCGCCCGTGGTGGCGGGAAAAGGATGTGTTCGTTCGGGCGGACGAGTACGAGAACCCCAACATTGACGCCGAGCCCGTTGCGCCGTCCACGCCGGGTCCACTCATTCGCGTCGGGATCAGTGACGCCGTCGAAGGCGACCTGACGGGGCCGTACTACGGAAACGAACGTCGCTTCTACGTGGGCGGCGTGGAGCAAACGTTCGAGATCGATCACGGGGTCTTCGGTCAGCCGTCCAACCTCGAAATTGGCGGACGTGTGCACTGGGAACGGTTCCGTGACGACCGGAAGATCAGCGATGAGGTCGGCAAGAAGGAGGGCGTGTACTTCCGCGGAGACCCGTCCAATCTGGATTCAATCGAGATCGTCGGTGGTAGCTCGACCTACGAGACCACGGCGCTCGCGCTGTACGGTCAGGAGGAAATTCAGTGGGGCCGTCTGCGCATGACACCGGGCTTTCGCCTCGAGGTGTTCGAGCAGTCGCGCATCAACCGGCTCGCCGGCTCGACCTACGACGACAAGACAAGCGTCGTGCCGCTCCCGAGCTTTGGCTTCAACCTCGACCTGGGTAACTACGATCTTGGGAGTGGCTTCCAGAACAGCCGTCTCTGGCTCTTCGGTGGCATTCATCGCGGATACACGCCGCCCTCGAGTGCGACCTTTCAGATCGTCGGATTCGAAGACCCGAGTGCGCTTCCCGGCGATGACGACGGGTTCGACCTCCGGGCAGAGAAGAGCTGGAATTCTGAACTCGGCCTCCGCGGTCGATCCGGCGCCGCCCAGTTCGAGGTGGCGGGATTTTACCTCTACGTCGAAGACCTCGTCGGCGGCCGGACGAGCTTTCAGCAGAACCTGGGTGTGGTGGAAAGTTACGGCGTCGAAACGCAGGCGTCGTTCGACTTCGGCACGTACGTCGGCTGGATGCCCCGCGTTGATGCCACCTACACCTATCTCGATTCCGAGGTCGTCCAGGGCATCATTCCGCGTGCGCTTGGGACCGGCCTCGTCGACATCAGCGGCAACCAGCTACCGGCTGCGCCAAATCACACCGCAACGGTTCGGGTTTCCAAAACACTCGAGGATCTCGGCCTGATGGTCTACGGCGACATGCGATATCGCGGGATGTATTTCACCGATCTCGAGAACCTGCCGGTGAATCAGTCCGGGGCGCCACCGAGTCACGGTGAACGCGGACCGGTGCCGTCGAATGCGATCTTCAACGCCGGCATCCGCTACGACGCGACCGACGCCGTC
Organism: Longibacter salinarum; assembly: GCF_002554795.1. NCBI lineage: Bacteria > Pseudomonadati > Rhodothermota > Rhodothermia > Rhodothermales > Salisaetaceae > Longibacter > Longibacter salinarum. Next base: position 209,254 of record NZ_PDEQ01000002.1, read on the forward strand.
CGATTGCAGCTGACGGCCAAGAATGTGACGGACAACGTTTACATCGGCTCCCGAATCCACTCGAATCCGCGGCAGCGAGACGCCAGTCTGAGCACGGGTATCATTCCCGGTGCGCGTCGCCAGGTAAATCTGTCTGTGACCTACGACTTCTAAGCTTGCTTTTTCGGACACGCAGCACGTCCGATTACGCCTGCTCCATGCCTGCGGTCATCGACCGCCATCCACGTTTTCCTTTACTGCTTTTGTACTCAGAACCGTTTATCATGCGACGCTTTTCTTTTCTCTTTCTCCCCCTCCTCCTCGTGGGGCTCGTCCTGACCGGTTGCGACAGCACCGGCTCGATGAGCGACGACGATGGCGCTGACCAGATCGAGGTTCCGGCCACGTACACCTTCCAGAGCCGCTTCGTGGAAGGAGAGAGTGCGGTGGCTTATCCCGGTCAGGTGACGCGTAACCTTCTGATCTCCGACATCAAAGCCCTCACGGATCAGCGCGCCGGCACGCCGACGCGGGACGATCTCTTCAACCGCTACGAGTACGATGCGCAGAATCTGAACATTTTGCTCTCGACCGATCCGGCGCCGGCCCAGTCCGTCTACCCGGACATCGCAACGGGAAAAAGCCTCTCGGGCAAAGCGACGGCTTCGTACTCCGACGTGGCTCTCATTGGCGTCGGTGATCTCGCCAACTTCTCCTCGGGTGCCACGGCTGACGTCGTGATCCGTGCATACCTCGATTCTATCGCGACGAACTACGCCGATGGCGAGACGGCACCGGAAGCCTACACGACGGCAGAAGGCGTCGACATGGGACAGATCGTGAACAAGCTGCTCCTCGGCGCGGTCGCGTACTCGCAGGGTACGGCCAAGTACCTCGAGGACGTGCTGACGCAGCAGGCCTCCCCGAACACGCAGGACGGACAGAAGCCGTACTCCACAATGGGCCACGTCTGGGATGAAGCCTACGGATACTACGGCGCTGCCCGCGACTTCAGCGAGTCCGGCGTCTTCTACGATGCTAACGGTCTGGTTTCGAAGGCCGATGATCGCAATGGCGACGGTGAGATCGACCTCGAGAGCGAAGTCGTCTTCACCTGGGCCGACTACTCCGTCGACCGCGGCACGGTTAACGGCATCAACTTCCACATTGACCTGTTCGAGTCCTTCCGCGAAGGCCGGACGGCCATCATCAATCAGGCGTCGATCGACAGTATCCGCGCTCATGCTGCCGATGCACGCTCGACGTGGGACGACCTGGTTGCCTCGAACGTCGTTCACTACCTGAACGCGATGGAAAGCGACGTCGCCGGTCTCTCCGATAGCGATACCGTGACGCGCGCCGCACTCGGCTCGGATGGAGCAGAGTCGTTCAACGAGCACTGGGGCGAAGCCAAGCCGTTCGCCTGGGCGCTGCAGTACAATCCGGACAAGAAGATTTCCGACTCGGAGCTCGAGTCGCTCCACCAGATCCTCGGAGGCGCCCCTCCGTACGGCAAGACCAAGGCGGAGGTCGTGCAGGACATCAACGACGCCAAGGCCCTGATCAAAGGTGCCTACCAGTTCCCGGACGCCAACATGAACAACTGGTAGCTGGACGATGTGGGACGAATACAGCGTAACCGTCCTGCATGATGTTGATTCCCGCGACGGTCCCTCCCTTGCTCCGGCAGGGGAGGGCTGTCCTGGTTCTGGAGGCTTGAGTGGTTGAGATGTCTCGCACGATTCGAGTTGCCAACCGAGAGTTTCTCCGTGTTTTTCCGTTTGTGTCCCCTTTTTGACGGGCCAAAAAGGGGGACGGAAAAAGCCCTCCGGCTATTTGCGCTGCGTCTGAAGGCTGCGTGCCGTTGCGCGACCGCGAATCCAAACTCGTTCGCTGTGCTCACTCAGACAGGGATTCGCGAGGCGTCGCTGCACTTTACTCCGCCTTCCGAGACGCCGCACCGAAAAAGGCCGGAAAAAGCGAGTAAAATCTGGTCGTTGACTTTCCCAGTGTTCGGTTGATACTGTCGCGGTTGAGGCGCATCCAATCAACCATCCACAATCGACAATCCACGTTCAGTTCTACCCCCTGTGGTGTACACACGTCAAACACGAACCAATGCAATCCAGGCGCTGTCTCCCCGGATAGCGTGGCTATTGCTGGTGGGGGTCTGCGTGCTGACCCGGGTTGCCACGACGATAACCTACATCGAAGACCCCGACAGCCTCCGGTTCGCGTTAAGTGTGGCGAATGAGTACGACGTAGCGGCGATGCAGCCGCATTTTCCTGGCTATCCCGTGTTCTGGGCGGTCGTGAAGCCGTTGTACGTGGTTCTCGGCTCGTTCAGCACGGCGTTCTCGGTCGTCGGCGGCCTTGCAACGGCGGGAATCATCGCGGCGCTACTGTTTCTGTGGAAAAAACCTCTGGTCTCAACCGAAGGAGCCATTGTCGCCGCTATTGTTGCGTTTAATCCGCTGATCTGGCTGATGGGCAACCGATACATGCCCGACCTGCTCGGGACGGCCTGTGCTATGGCCGCGTTTGCGCTTCTGCTGAGGTCATTAACGAGCGACGACGGGGTGAATCGGGGGTTGGCTCTGTTCGGCGTGATCCTGACAGGATGGCTTGCCGGACTTCGACTCTCCTACCTGCCGCTTCTCTCGATACCGGTTCTGGTGGTTCTCTGGAGACTTTTCGCGGCTCGGCAGATGGCTACTCTCGGACGGATCATTCTGGCGGGTGTCGTGAGCGTCGCGGTCTGGCTCATCCCGATGATTATCGACACCGGATGGAGTGAACTTGTCCAGGTGGCTAGTGCGCAGACGACGGGTCACTTCACCGAGTTTGGCGGCACGGTGCAGACGGAGAGCGACATGGGACGCCGCATCGTGCGCTTCGTCCGGGGCGTGTGGGCCGACGGTCTTGGCGCCTGGTGGCCGGGACGTCATCCACTAACGCTAGCTGTAAGTGCCGGTGCTCTTGGTTTAGGTGCCCTCGGTCTTCGGCAACTTCTGCGAGAAAACGTCTGGCATCGAACCGACGTCTGGGTCGGTGCGGCCGGGATGCTTGCGTATGCGGTCTGGGTCTTCTTTTTCCAGAATGTAATCCACAAAAGTCGCCACATCTTGCCGCTGCTGCCGATGGTTCTTTGGCTGACCAGCATGGGGGCGACGGTCCTCTGGAACGCTGCGCGCCAACAGAGGCTCTCGCGGGCGGCAGTATCGCTCACGTTAATCGCCTACGCGGCGGTATCGCTCGTTCTCGTCTGGCAGCACCGGTCGCCGACCGCGATCGCCCAGGTGAAAGCATTCGTCGAGAGGGAAGAAGCGACAGGCCGACCGCTCCGCGTGATTTCGGACCCGCTCGTGAACACCTACCTGGATGCTCAAGACATCGACGCACGGTACATTTCCGTCGTGGACACAGCGGCGGTACGGCGTGCAATGACAGCCGATTCCGGCGCAAGCATCGTCGTTGGTACCTATCCCGGACTGGTCGATCAACCGGAGAGTCGAACCCGTACCTTCTATCACAACCCCTTCGTCAACCGAATGTGGTCGGACATCACGGTGCGCATGTACGAATCGCACCGCCGGTCCCACGACGCCACGCAGCATGCAAACGATGAGTAAGGATATTGCCGACGAACAGAGAATCACGATTCTGGGCGGCGGTCCGGCCGGACTGGCGATGGGTATGTATGGCCGTCGCGAACGGCTGGACGTCCAGCTGTATGAGGCGAACAACGAGGTCGGGGGAAATGCGCGGACATTGCGGCTGGGACCGTTTCGCTACGACACCGGCGCCCACCGCTGGCACGATAAGGACGCCGAGATCACGGCCGACGTCAAAGCGCTCCTGGGCGACGACCTCCGACTTGTCGACGCGCCGAGTCAGATTTGCTGGCGTGGCCGCCGTATCGATTTCCCGCTCGCCCCGTACGACCTGATGCGGAAGCTGCCGTGGTCGCTTCTCGGGCGGATCTCTCGCGAGCAGTTCTCGATTCCGCGCGTCTCCGTCGGGGCGGAGCATTTCCACGAGATGGCGCTGCAGAGCTACGGCCCGACACTAGCGAATCTCTTTCTGCTGAACTACACGGAGAAGCTGTGGGGGACCGACTCGAGTGAGCTGTCGCCCCGCGTCGCCGGCGATCGGCTCGAAGGGCTCGACCTCAAGACGTTCTTTCTGGAAGCCTTCGGCTCACGCATCGGGAAGGCGCGGCACCTGGACGGCTCGTTCTACTACCCGAAGTACGGCTACGGACAGATCACGGACGCGACGGCCGATGCGGCTGGACGGGAGAACATCCGGACCGGAGCGCGCATCACCCGGCTCGTCCACGACGGCCGGCGCATCATGCACGTCGAAGTGAATGGCGAAGAAATTGCCGACGTGGAGACGGTCGTCAGCACCTTACCGCTCACGATCCTTCTCCGCCAACTTCATCCGGCACCGCCGGAGGAGGTGCTTGCGCTTGCCGACTCGATTCGCTTTCGCAATCTCCGGCTGGTCGTGCTTGGCCTCGACCGGCCGCATGTCACACGGAACGCCTCGCTATACTTTCCCGAACGCTCCGTTCCGTTTACTCGCCTCTACGAGCCCAAGAACCGAAGCGCCGACACTGCGCCGGCCGATCAGACCGTCGTCGTGCTCGAACGGCCGTGCCAGTCGGACGATGACGCATGGACGCAGCCGGACGATGCCCTGTTCGAAGCTGCCTGTGATCTGTTGGAAACGCAGGGTCTCGCGCACCGGGACGAGGTCGTCGCCCGTGAGCATCATGCGATGCCGTTCGCGTACCCGATCCTGGAGGTCGGCGCCGCCGATGTCGCCGCCGAGATCCGTGACTACCTCGACCGATTCGAAAATCTCCACCTGCTGGGGCGGAGCGCCGGGTTCGCCTACACGCACGTTCATGAGCTCTACGCGGAGGCGAAGGCACTGGCGGGTGAGCTTGTGGGGTCTGCAGTGGCTCGTTAGGTCGTTGGGACGTTTGCGCGTTTACGCGGTGTGCGTTTCTGCAGGGAGTAGTCGCCTTTTGCCCATGAAGCGAGCTTTCCGGACCCTGTTCGTCTCATTTTTTGAATCGCCAAAAAACGAGACGCAAAAAAGCGACCCGACTATGCACGCTTCGTCTAGCGCTCCGACGTCACCACGGAACGAATCCAAACTCGCGATCACAGATCGCTCAGACAGGGATTCGTTCTGGTCGTGGTTCCGACTCTGCGCTCCAGACGACGAACCGAGCAAGGCCGGGGGAACAGCACTAGTGATAAAGCGATGTCGCTTTTGCTATACCGGCCGCTGTGGCTGTCCGCAGCCAGTGAATCCGTGGGTCGTTTCGGCCCTTGGAGGCGTTCGCCGCACAACAGGCACTAGTTCGCTTTGCTCACGTTGCCCGGACGGGAGCGGACGCGCCGCGTCCAATTGCTGGTTGGTATGCCGGTTAGCGAAAACGTTCAGTGGGAAATGCTCCTTGTCTGAAGATCGCACGGCAGCGAATTCCAGGTCTGAGTTCACAGCTTAAGAGCGATCAAGTCCATAGGATGACCTTACAGGCCCTTCGGAGCATTTCAGCGGTGCCAGAGCGGACGTCAGGCGAAGGTCTCCCCGGCCTTGACTTTTTTTATTGCATGAGTACCAGAGGCATGACCTTCGGCCCTCGCTTCGCTCGTCTCGCCGGTTTTTTGGTCAAGCAAAAAACCGGCACCACCGATTGAGAACGGATCCTTGCTCTTGCTTTGTCTCATTTTTTTGAATGATCAAAAAACGAGACGCAAAAAAATCACACCAACTGGCACTAGCTCACTTCGCCACCTGAACCGCCGGACTGCGCAAGGCCGGGGGAACAGCACTACTAAGCTACCCATGGCGGTTTCCCAATTTGGCCCTTGTGATTGGCTTCGGCCTCTGGGCCCGAGGGCCGTTCCGGCCCTTGCGAAGATCGCCGGAACGAGTGGACCGAAACCGAAGCGTCCCATTATCTCTCTGGCTTGCTGATTGGCGCGATCGATCGAAGGGGAAATTCTCCTTGTCTGAAGGCCTCGAAGCATCACGTCAGGTTGCGCTATGGACCGTAACAGAGAGGCCAAGTTTGGAGAATTTCAGCGGAGGCGGAGGGCCAGTCAGGCGATCTTCGGCAGGCCTTGACTTTTTTGCACCGGTTTTTTGGTCAAGCAAAAAACCGGTATACCCGATGGGGAAAGAAGACCTCCGCTTCTTGAGTCTCATTTTTGTCGCAGGAAGAAACGAGTACGTACGGTCCAAAAAGGAGCGATAGATCGGTTACGACAATCCGCAGGGCGTGACCGTCCGCGGATCAAGGACCTGAAGGATCCAATCCACCTCGGCCCGGATGCCCTCCAGCAGCGACGTGCGCGGCTCAAAGTCGAGTAGGCGTCGGGCCCGGTCGATGCGGGCTTCGGTTCGTTGCTGGTCGCCCTCCCGCGGCGGAAGCCGATCGATACACAGGCGTCGACCGACGACGTCCGTGATGCAGCGGAGCACCTCCATGGTGGATACGGATCTGGGGGTTCCGACGTTGATGGTTTCGCCCGCACACTGGTCGAAGCGGTCCAGGGCGGCGACGAGCCCGTCCACGGCGTCCCCCACGTACGTGAAGCTCCGACGGTGATGTTCACTTCCCCGAAAGAGAGGAAACGGCTCGCACTTGATAGCACACCGTGCAGCCTTTGGGATCAGCTTGTCGGGCCGTTCGCGGGGGCCGTAGACGGAAAAGAGCCGGAGGGTGCACGCATCCCAGCTCGCGTGATCGCTTGCAGCATCGATGATGCGTTCGCCCTCTAGCTTCGTTTCTCCGTAGATCGATGTGGGAGCAAGAGGGCCGTCCTCCGCGACCGTAGCATCGGCGCCGTAGACCGAGGACGAGGAGGCGTAGACAAAGGCGCGGAGCGTCGGGTGGTCGTCGAGATGGGCGACGACACGCTCCGTTGCCCGAACGTTGTTGCGCGTGAATGCCTCAGGTGTCGTCGATGGAGAGAGGCCCGGCTGCGCCGCGAGGTGAAAGAGGGCGTCGACGTCCGACAGAATCGGCGCGAGCGGGTCGGTGACCAGATCCGCTGCGTGGATGGTGATGCCGAGATTTGCGAGCCGCTCCGCGTTGCGTCGTTTTTGCGAACGGTCGTAGAACGGCGCAAAATTATCAATGCCCACGACGTGGTGCCCATCTCGTGCGAGGCGTTCCGCGAGATGCGATCCGATGAATCCGGCTGCGCCGGTGACGACAACCTGCATTTCTGAGCGCTGATGGTGCGAACCCAATAGGTGAATGGTACCAGGGAGAGGAAGACGTAGATTCATGCGCGCCGCACGCACAGGCCGCGTCGAGCGGGATTTCGCTGTCGTTCCTCATTGCCTCACATTCCTCGAGCAGTATCCCGGTTCATCAGGGCCGAGTCGCGGCAACGATCGGCTACGAGTAACTGGTTTCCAGAGACTGAGCGAATCGATAGACGCCTGAAGTCGCCTTTTTGCAGGCATATTGTATACTTTGTCCTCGAGGTGCGCCGGCGTATTCGCTCTGTTTGAGATATATCGTTTGCTATGGTGTTTCATTCGCTCCGCTCCGCCGTTCGCATGTTGATGCGTTCTCCGATGTACGCATCGATTAATCTGGGCGGTCTGGGGGCGGGGCTGGCATGCTGCCTGTTGGCCATCGCCTTCGTACAGCACGAGCGCCAATGGGAGCAGCACCACGACGACGCAGAACGGATCTACCGGGTCATCAGCGAGCGCGGCGGGGAGCTCTGGTCAAGCGTCTCTTTTTCTCGATCGGCCCACGACGATCCGGTCGCACAGCTCGCACTCCCGCACCAGCTCGAGGCCTCGATTCCGGAAGTCGAGCGGGCCGCCCAGTTTACGATTCTTCGAGGCGAAGAGGCTCTGGACTATATCGAGACGCCCGATGGCCGTCGCCACGTGTCCCCGCCGCGCCTGGTGACGAACACCGGAGCCGCATTTGCTGACCTGTTTTCGTTTGAGAAGGTCTCCGGTGCCCCGCTAAGTCAGGCGTTGGAGAAGCCCGGATCGGCCGTTCTCACGCGACCTACGGCAGAAAGGTATTTTGCCGACGCCGATCCGATCGGACAGACATTAACGGTGCATCGCGGCGGCGGGGAGACGTCGGCATTCACCGTGCGATCGGTGATCGAAGAGCCACCGGACGACTCGCGGATTCAGTTTGGGATCGCGACCCGTGTGTCCGTAATCGACCACTCCGCTGCCTTTCAGTACGTGCTTCTGCAGAAAGGTGCAGCACCGGATGCTCTTGACGAAGCGATCGAGTCGGCGATGACCACCGTGAATCCCTCGCTAACAGAACCAGACAGCGATTGGGAGGGAGCGCGTCTTCAGGCGTTGACGGATGTCTACTTGAGCGCTCCCACCCTCTACGACCGCGGCCCGAATCGCGATATCCGGTCGCTCTGGATCTTTGTGGGAATCGCTGTTCTCGTGTTGATGATCACCGTGATTAACTACGCGAACCTCGGACTGGCTCTCCATGCGGGGCGGACGCAGGAGATTGGCGCGCGAAAGGCCGTCGGCGCGGATGACTGGCAGATTGCGACGACATTTTTGGCGGAAACCCTGATTCTGGCCGTCGCGAGTGTCCCGCTGGCGATGGCACTCGCTACAGTAGGGCTGCCTGTTTTAAATCACGTGATGGCAACGGACATCTCGGGAGCGTGGCTGGTCGAGCCAACCATCATATCTGCGTTGGCCGGGGTGGCTGCGCTTGCGGGCTTGGTCGCAGGGAGCTATCCAACGATCGTATTGTCACGGAAAGGTGTAACCGATCTCTTGCGCCCGTCGATGCGTCCGTCCGGTCTTGCGGGACGCGGGTGGTCGATGCGGCATACCCTGATCGCTCTGCAGTTTGGCACGTTGATCCTGCTCGGGAGCGTGAGTCTCGTCGCCTACCAGCACCTGCAGAGTATGGAGACGGACGAACTCGGGTATGACCCGGGCGGTGTCGTGGAGGTGACGAGCATTCAAAACGATCGCCAGGCGTACCAGCGATTTCGTCGTCTCGCGTTACAATCCTCTACCGTTAAAGCTGTCGGTATGGGCTCCGCGGTGCCGAATGACATCGAAGGCCATATCGCATTTGCCATTACGAGCGAGGATGGAGACCGACGGACGTTCGAGGCGGGCGCGAGTCATGCGGTCGATGTTCACTGGTGCCAGGCCATGGGAATCGAGCACTCGGTCGTGGACTCGATGATCGCCCAGGGGGACGACGCTCCCGTCCGATGGCTGATCAATGAAACGGCTTCCGATCTGGTGAAGGGCGATCCAGTAGGAGCAACCTGGAGTTTTCAGCCCGAAGATCCGTCCGCGACCGGATTCCAAATCGACGGCGTCATTCCGGATCTGCATCTGGTGTCGAAGCGTCACGCGATCCCGCCCGCGGTGTATCGAGTCTTTTCGAACCCACCATGGGCCGGGAACGCCGTAGTCCGCTTCCGGACAAGCCAGACGAAGGACGGCATGGAGCATCTTCGAGAGATATGGTCGAGCATTCGTCCGGATACGCCGTTTGCGGCAACGTTTCTCACGCAGCAACACGAACAGTTTTATGCGCAGGAGCGACGCTTCACGCTGCTTGCAGCAGGAATTGGCGGTCTCGCACTGCTACTTGCAGTCGTCGGACTGGCCAATCTGGTCGGGCAACTCACGCAGCAACGGAAGCGAGAGATCGGGATTCGGAAAGCGCTCGGGGCGTCGAAGACGAGCATTTTGGCGCTTTTGAATCGCGAGTATCTCGGAATCATCGCCGCCGCGTTTCTGCTCGGTGCTCCGATTGCGTGGGTCGCGGTGCATCGGTGGTTGCAATCGTATGCCGTTGCAACGGAGATCCCGGTCTGGCCATTTGTTGTTACCGGAACCGTCGCTTTCCTGGTTGCAGTTGCCACGGTAACCGCTCACGGCATGAGGGCCGCCTCCGTTGATCCCTCTGCGGTGCTTCGCGCGGAGTAGTATATCGTCGCGGCAATGATCAACCGCTCGTAACGACGTCCCTTCCGCTGCGAACACAAATGTGTAATTCGTGATACGGAATGGACCTCGCCGGTGGAAAGACGGTCAGAACAGTGCTTTTTCGCGCCTGTGACATACATTGTCGGCACGCGTTACTCCGATCGCGCTCTGGCTTCCACCTTTCCTTGCGTACACGCATCATGTTGTCCACGCTTCGCTTCTCTGTCTGGGTCGTCGTGCTCGGGATGACCAGTCTCTTCCTAACCGGCCCGAATGCGGTCGCTCAGACGGCGATCGACACGACGGATTCGAGTCCGCACAGCGAAGCGTCTCTGGCGAGCGACGTGCAGGCGATTGCACCCGGCCAGACGTTCACCGTGGCCCTCGATCTTGAGATGGAGCCCGGGTGGCACAGCTACTGGATCAATCCGGGTGATTCCGGGGAACCGATCGATGTCGACTGGTCGCTCCCGGGTGGATTTACTGTCGGAGAGCTCCAGTTTCCGTTTCCGCACCGCATCGACGCCAGTATTCTGACGAGTTACGGGTATTCCGACCGCGTGCAGCTGCTCGCGCAGGTTCAGGCGCCGGACGACCTACAGGCCGGGACGGAAATCACCATCTCAGGAGATGCTACGTGGCTGATCTGTGCGGACGTCTGTCTGCCGGCTTCGGGCACGATTGAGCGAACGTTTGAGGTGCGCGAAGAGGCGGTCTCGGCTTCAGCGGAGGAGGTGCAGCGTATCGAGACAACGCGACAGCAGATTCCGAAGCAACTCGACGGATGGGTTGCGGAGGCGTCGCAGAGCGAGGGCAGTTATGGGTTGGCGTTCACGCAGACGGATGGTGACGTGCCCGCGATCGACAGTGCTGGCTTTTTCCCGACTGAGGGCGAGGTGCTCGACCATACCGCTGCGCAGCCGTTGACCCGACAGGGAGATGCCTTTCTCATGGCGTTGCAGCAATCGCAGTACGCCAGGTCCCCTGTCGATACGCTTCGAGGCGTTCTTGTCGCACCGAAAGGGGCGTCATGGCACCCGGATAGAGAGGTGCGAGCTATCGAAATTTCCGCACCCGTCGTTGAGGAAGGCACAGGCCAGCTCTCGATTCTCGACGGGGCTGCCTTGGCCGGGTCGAGTGGGGCAGGCGGTGTGTCGCTGGTCTGGGCGCTCGTGTTGGCGTTCGCCGGCGGGATGCTACTCAACTTGATGCCCTGTGTTTTTCCCGTTCTCTCGATCAAAATCCTCGGGTTTGCCGATTCCTCCGGCGACGATCCCTCCGCGATGCGGCGACACGGCTGGCTGTTTGGCGCGGGCGTGCTCGTCTCCATGTGGATTCTGGCGGGGACGCTCCTGGGGCTGCGAGCAGCGGGAAGTGAGATCGGCTGGGGCTTTCAGCTTCAGTCGCCGGCGTTCGTCGCGCTGATGACATTGCTGTTCACCGGGATCGGGTTCTATCTGTTGGGTTCCTTCGATGTCGGCACGAGCCTCATGAACTGGGGCGGGCGCATGCAGACGGCCGGTCCGAGTGACGGCAACCGTGGCGCCTTCCTGACGGGCGTTCTCGCTACCGTCGTCGCAACGCCGTGTACGGCTCCGTTCATGGGAGCCGCTCTGGGTGTGGCGCTCGCGTCGTCGACCGTCGGGGCACTCGCCATCTTCTCCATGCTCGGCGCTGGAATGGCCACGCCGTATGTCGCGCTCTCGATGTCGCCCGGTCTGCTGGAGAAGCTGCCGAACCCCGGCACCTGGATGGAGACGCTGAAGCAGGCGTTCGCTTTCCCGATGTTTGCGACGGCCATCTGGCTCGTCTGGGTTTTTGCGCAGCAGACCGGTGACACCGCCGTTGCGATGCTCCTGCTGGGGGTGCTGCTCTTCGGCGTTGCCGCATGGATTCTGAACCGATGGTCGCCGGCCACGCTCACTCGGACCGCGCGGGTCGCTTCGCGCACCGTGGCAGCAGTATTACTCGCTGGAGGAGTGGCGCTGGCTATTCTCGGTTCGCAGAGCCAGTCTGTCAGCGCTTCGACCAACACGTCGATGTCGACGGATTCGGCATGGCAGAGCTATTCTGCGGCTGCTGTCGACAGCCTTCGGGCGAGCGGACGCCCCGTCTTCATCGACTTCACCGCCGCCTGGTGTCTCACATGCCAGGTGAATAAGCAGACCGTCCTTACCTCACCGGACGTAGAGCAGGCGTTTCGCGAAAAAGATGTCGCACTCGTCCGGGCGGACTGGACCAATCGGGACGCCGAGATTACCCGGGCTCTTGAGTCGCACGGACGGAGCGGCGTCCCGCTGTACGTCTACTACGACGGCCCCGACGCCCGCCCCGACATTCTGCCCGAAGTCCTGACAAAAGACATTGTGCTACGCCGACTCGACGGGTCGTCCTGACCTTATCGATTAGCTAAAGCTGCATTCGAACGATACCCAATCATACCTCACGTTTCGATCCCATGATACTTCGCCGAAGCATCGCCACATTTCTCACGCTCCTTCTGATCGTGGGCCTCGGCCCTCTCGCCGCGCAGGCCCAGCAGGCTCAGGTCAACCAGCCGGCTCCGGACTTCACGCTGCAGGCCGCTGACGGGGAGACGCACAGCCTGTCCGATTTTGAGGGGAAGTACGTCGTCCTCGAGTGGCTCAACTACGGATGCCCGTTCGTTCAGAAGCACTACCAGAGCGGCAACATGCAGAAGCTACAGAAGGAATACACCGAGAAGGACGTCGTCTGGCTGTCGATCGTCTCGAGCGCGGAAGGGAAGCAGGGCTACTACCCGCCGGACGAGATGGTCGAGCAGAAAAAGAAGCACGACGGCGAGATGACCGCGATCCTGATGGATCCGTCGGGGGAGGTGGGCCAGACGTACGGCGCTCGCGTCACGCCGCACATGTACGTGATCAATCCGGAGGGCCAGCTCATCTACATGGGCGGCATCGATGACAAGCCGACCACCGACGTTGCCGACATCGAGGGCGCGACGAACTACGTCCAGCTGGCGCTCGACGCCGCGATGAACGGGGAGGAGGTTGAGATTCAGACCGCGAAGCCGTACGGTTGCACCGTGAAGTATGCGGCCCGGTAGTTCTTGATGGCATTTTGAGCAGTAACGGGACGACCTGCTGGCGTTGGCTGGCGGGTCGTTCTTGTTGTGAATTGCTTTCTGTCTCATTTTTTGGTCCGCCAAAAAACGAGACGCAAAAAAGCTCCCCGGCGGTCCGCACTTCGTCTAGTGCTTCACGGGCGGCGCTAAACAAATCGAAACTCGTCCGCGGCGCGGACTCGAACAGCGATTTGTTTTTGCCGCACCGCCCGTTCCACACTCGAGACGACGAACTGCGCAAGGCCGGGAGACAGCACCCTCGGTTCAGTGATAGTACGTGCGTCGTTCCGGCCCTTGGAGACGTTCGTCGTCCGAACGGGAGCGGAGGCGCCGCGTCCAATCGCTGTTTGGTCTACCGGTTAGCGAAAACGTTTGGTGGGAAATGCTCCCTGCCCGCAGGCCTCGAAGCAGGACCGTCAGCTATTTGCAGGTCTCTACCAGAGAGGTCAAGGCCTTGGAGCATTTCAGCGGAGCAGGAGCGGACGTCAGGCGAAGGTCTCCCCGGCCTTGACTTTTTTACGCCGGTTTTTTGGTCAAGCAAAAAACCGGTACCTCGGGCCGAAGAAGACTCCAACGATCGACCACACCAACCACACTTGGGTATTCTCAGAACTGACATCCCCAACCAAAGAATTGACTTTAACGCCAGCGGGCAGCAGGTTGGGGGCATTCGGATACATCTCGTTCACGAGCCTGTCCAATGATCACGCATAACCGCCTTTCTGATCTGGATCGCGAGGAGTTGAGTGAGCAGTTGCATCCGCTTATTGAGCCGAGTTACGAAGACGGCTGGCCGCTCATCCGCCGGGAAGTCGAACAGGCGACAGATCTATACAGACTTTGGGAGAGCGGCGACATCCACTCCTTCTTTCTGGTTGCGTGGCACGAATTAGAGGTCGAGGGCAGGCAGCGTCCGGCCGTCTACATGGGGTTGAGCGCGACGGATTCGTCGGCCAAGAACACCGGTCGCGTGCGAGGGCTCTACGCCCGGTTTATCGTCGATGCCCGGAGGCGGGAAGACCAGCTCGGAATGAACGTCATCTGCTGGGGTACGGCCGCGACGCCGTCCAGCGTCCACGCCGTGCAAACGCTCTGGACTGGCGCAGAGCCGGGTGTGGCGGGCGCGTACACGGAGGAAGGGGCTCAGATTGCCCGAGCCATTCGCCGATACAAGGGAGCGGAGCGTGCCGCCTCAGAACATCCATTCGTGCTCAAGAACGAGGCGCCGTCCACGCGCTACTCCACGGTCGAGCGGCAGCGGATCGACGCCGTCAAAGAAAAGCACAACTTCACGCTCCTCGACGATCTGGGAGTGGACGAGGCCTGTGGGGATCGGCTCCTGCTGGTCGCATCGCTTCCTGGTACGGTGGTGTGAAATGGCAAACTTGGCAACTTCTCATCGTGAAAGGTCATATTACGTTTTAGTATTTCGATCGTAGCGTATATCGAGATCCGTTTTCCGAAGTAGTAGACTCGTTTGTACACGTTTTGTATGGAACGCGACACGATACGTAGCCGATTTGAGGAGTTGACTGTCTGGAGTCGGGGAGATCAACGTGCGCCGCATAAGCCGTTACTCGTTCTCTACGCTCTCGCAGAATTGGAGCGAGGAAATCGGTGGGTGGGCTTTCTCGATGTTGATGAGCATGTGACGGCTCTTTTAAAAGAGTTTGGTCCACCGCGGAAGAGCCATCACGCGGAGTATCCGTTCTGGCGTTTGCAGAACGACGGTGTCTGGACGGTGCTGGATGCGGAGAATCTGACGCGCCGTGCCTCGAACACCGATCCGCTCAAGAGCGAGCTCAAAGAACACAACACACGGGCCGGATTCCTGCCGGACGTCTGGTCAGCGCTCGAAGACGACGCAGCACTCCGTCACGAGATCGCCCGGATGCTGTTGGACGAGCACTTCGCCGACTCTCTCCATGAGGACATCCTCGACGCCGTCGGATTAGACCTGACGTATCGGTCGACGAAGCGTCCATCGCGCGATCCAGCGTTCAGGCAGGATGTGCTCCGTGCCTATCGCTACCGGTGCGCCGTATGCGGGTTTGACCTGAAACTCGACGCGCGTCCGATCGGCCTGGAAGCCGCGCACATCAAGTGGCGCCAGGCGAGAGGACCGGACCAGGTCTCGAACGGCATCTGCCTGTGCGCCCTGCATCACAAGATGCTCGACAAAGGTGCCATTCATTTTACGGTCGACCTCAAACTGATGCTCTCGGAGTCGCTGCATGGATCCAATCCGCACTTTCGGGAACTGCAGGATCAGGAAGGCCAGCGAATTCACGTCCCGCAGCGAGACGCATACTATCCGGACGAGAATTTCGTGCAGTGGCACGTGAAAGAGGTCTTCCGCGGGGAGTACGCCGCCGGATAGATTTCGCCGAACGAATCCACGGTCGTTGATAGGTGGGGAATTATTTCGCAACACCGGTCGTTACGATTCTGCTCTGAGGCCGATATGTGACGTTCGAAGGTCACTTAATAGCTCCTTATTGGCTACGTAGGCAAGCGGGATTGGATGTGCACGTCCTAGAAGTTTTTCAGATAGTTCCTTCGCTATCTATATCTCAAATTTAGAAGAGAATGCTCGTCATGCACCGTTTAACTGCTGTACTTTTGCTTCTTCTCGTTTCTGTGTCTGTAGTTCAGGCTCAGACGCCCGATTGGAAAGCCGAACTCGGCGAGGACATTGTCCAGATTCGAGGTGACAAGATGATGATGGAGGAGTATGCACTCTTGAAGCTGAACGTGGAGGGACAGAAGACGAATAACCTCCAGGTGAAGCTTTACGCGGAGGCTCCGAAGGACGGAATTATCAGTCGAGATAACTTCGTCAATCTCACGTCGATGATCACTTACATGAGCCTTCTGGAAATATATGCTCGGGCCTACCAGTTGTCCGCAAGCGAGTATTTACAGGCAGTGGACATCGAGCAGATTCCCAATCCGATCGGGACGCCAGATATCGAGCTGAACCTCACGGCGACGAACGCTGGTCTGCAAATTGAATTCGTCAATACGGCAGACAATCAGCGCCGTAGGGTCACGCGGACCTGGGAAGAAATGTATGCGGAATAACTGTGTAAGGCGCGAAAAACAGTGTCCAGCAACATTGCTTTAGTCATGCTGGCATTGCGAGCGAGTCTCAGTGTTAACACAAGGGCATTGAATGACTGAGCCAGAGGTTATCGAGCGGGTCCGATCGTTCTTGCTCGACACTCGATTTCCAGAAGAAACGTCTGTCCAGCATTTATGCACGGATGCGCACCACACGCTGGTTGAGCACGGCGGACTGGGACCATACCAGCGGGTCTCGATGCCATACGCCGACGAAATTATGCATCCTGATCTTGTTGGTCAGCTATCGGATGGTGAAAGCTTATTTGCCGTCGAAGCCAAAGGGGAGGGCGATCTCGTGAAAGGGATCGGTCAGGCGGAACGGTATCAGGAAGGTGTGCAGAGAAGTTTTTTTGCTCTTCCTGCAGACCGTTTTACGAGTGCGATCGAACGCATGGCAGCACAGAAGAATGTGGGGCTTTTGACCGTGGCGGAAGAGGTGACGCCGCTCTATTGGCCGCGGCCCAGGCAGCCATGGCAGACAGCATATCGGTCCGTCTGGCGCCAGATCGACACTGGATTGCGTGCACAGGGATGGAGCACGTTTACCTACAATCTGCCAACTCATTATCTGGCGTGGACGCTCGCACTGGATCCGGAGATGCTGCATGCTACGGGCAGCGTGAAAGATGTGATCGCTCCCTACCACCGCATGCCCAAGGACTGGAAGGCAGCACTCCGCGGGGCGAAGAAGCTGGGGCTTGTACGGCGTCACGGCAATACAGTCGAGCTGACGCCCACGGGTTGTGCCGTACGAGACATTTTAGATACCTCGCTTGAGGAATGGAACGACATTCACAAACGGGCAATCTATAAGCCGCTGGCTGACGTCTTCCCTCGCGCTGGCGCTGCACTTCGGATTTTGCTTCTTCGAGAACCCGAAGTTCGCCTGCTGGTGCGTGCGCTACGGCAATTCGATGATAAGGAGGCCGCGATGCCGAAGCTTGCGAAAACGTGCGATTCCATCGACCACGACCGGACGCCGGCACTTCTTTTTACGCCGGAGCGAATCGACAGCATGATGGACAAAGCCGGAAGGATCTTGTGGGATCAGGTTGACGGTATGCACTACCGCTCGACGACCTTCTATCAGATGAAGCGTATCCTGCAGCACGCGGGCATCCTCGAAGACACGGGCTTGCAGTCAAATAGCGCAAAGTCTTACAAGCCTGCTGAAGACCATTGGGCTCTTCGGATGCACTGATATAGAGGCGTAGTTGCATTGCGACGCTTTATAACTCGCTAGACACGGAATCCCAGTCGAATCCAGGATGTCTTTAGCTCTCGTGGCCTGCGTAAAGACGAAACGATCGGAGCCGGCACCAGCCGAGCAATTGTACACCAGTCCATGGTTTAAAAAGGCTCGACAGTACGCGATTCAAGAAAGCGAGACGTGGCGTATTCTGTCTGCCAAACACGGATTGCTTCATCCAGAAACGAAGATTCCTCCCTACGAAACGACGCTTTACGATTTTAGCGCCGATCAGCGTTGGGAATGGACCTCCTCCGTACTGAAGAGCTTGCATCCACTTCTGCGTATCCACGATGAGGTTCTAATCCTTGCCGGCAAGCGGTACCGCGAGTACATCATCGACCCTCTCCGTGAGAACGGAGTCACCGTGCGCATTCCAATGGAAGGGCTCGGACTTGGCGAGCAACTCCGGTATCTGAATGAGCAGCTCGACGGATGAGAAATACTAAAACGGGTTTACCCAAAAGAAAAACGCCCTCCGATCGCTGTTGAGAGCGTCAGAGGGCGTTTTTGGGTGTGCCCGAGAGAGGACTCGAACCTCCACGGCCTTAACGGCCACATGAACCTGAATCATGCGCGTCTACCAATTCCGCCACTCGGGCGAGTGACTGTCGGGGCGCGGCGCGGGGCCGGCGTCCCGTTTTTTCGTGACGCTTGAAGTCTCTATACTGGGTCTTTGTTTCGTGAAGTTGCATTGAGGGAGGCTACCGGCGCACACCGCAGTGGGCGCTAAGAGTCGTTCACAAAACTTGCTTTGATGCCGAAAGCGAGCGAAAGGGTGGGCTCGCAAGGCGCGCGAAGCAGTCGTACTCGGAGCGGTACGACGATGCAGCGACGCGAACCTGGTGCCTATGGTGCGGAACGCGGCGACCCGCCCTTGGAGCGCTGTGAGCAAAGCGATCAAGTGCCCTTGGGGCACGCTTGCAGGCCGAATGAAGTTTTGTGTGCGGCTCAAAATATAAACTCCACGCGGCGGTTGCGGCGGCGACCCTCGGCGGTGTCGTTCGGCGCGACCGGCTCGCTGGCGCCGGCACCCCGGACGGTGAACTCGATCCCGCTCACGTCGAGCGTCTCGGTCAGGTACGTCCGCACGCTCTGTGCGCGCTCCAGCGAAAGCGAGTCGTTGTAGGCGGCAGAGCCTTGCGAATCGGTGTGGCCGACGATGGTGGCGGACTCGACCTCGCGTTTCTCCAGCGTCTCGGCGATCTCGCGGAGGCGGACCTTCGCTTCCGCACGGAGGGCGCTGCTGTCGAGATCAAAGAGGAGGGCGCCGGCGAGCTCGATCACCTGGCTCGCGTGAATGGCGCCGACGGCGTCGATGTCAGCCCCGGGATAGTTGCCGCTGCAGTCCTCGCCGTCGTCGGTCAGCCGAACGAACCGGAAGACATCGCCCGCGTCAGCGACGTCGGAGATATCGACCGAGGCGGTGCCGCCTTCGATGCCTCCGACTTCGTTCCACTCATTCCCATCGGTGGAGACGGACACGAACGTCGGTTCGACGTCCGGGCCGACTTCGAACACGTGCAGGTCGGGGCCTTCGCGGTCGATGAGGACGTTGTCGGTAAACTGAAGCTCCAGCACGCCGCCGCAACCGAGGGTTATTGCTGTCTCGATGCCGCGGCCGCGCTCGTAGTTCGGGAGGCCGAGGGCGAGTGTGCCGTCCTCAGCGGTTTGCTTTGACATCGGGTCGCCCGGGTCGAACGAGGTGACGGTGTCGGCAAAGGCTTTTTCTCCGACCTCGAACGTGATCGTGTTGCCTTGCTCGTCTTCGATCCTAACGGGCTGTGTTTCCTGTGCGTGCGCTGACGCACTGAACAGGCTGGCGAGGACGATCGTCAGTGCGAGTGCAAGCATCCGCATAGGATAAGGCAGTGCCATGATTGAGCCGATTCGATTAATATACACGTTGCGGCGCATTGCGATGCGCCCGTATACATGCGGAGAAAATGCATGCGTGGGATTCGTGCGATGCGCCCTTACGGAAAGATCATCGCGAGGCGGGCGGATGAAGGCAGAGCGGCACCTACGCCGCCTGGAGGAGGAAGAGCTGGTCGATCCAGTCGGCGATTTCGTCGCGGATGCGGCGGAAGGCCTGGGGCTGCTTCGCCTCGGGATAGCCGTCGGGGTCGTCGAACGGACGGTGGATGACCATCTCATTGGCCCGAATCGAGGGGCTGACGTCGCGCGTGCCAGCGCAAAGCGTGATGACGTAGTCGAAGACGTCGTCGCGATAGGTGTCGAGCGACTCGGATCGGTGACCGGTCAGGTCGATGTCGAGGTCGGCCATGGCCTCCACGGCCAACGGATGCACCTCCGTGGGTTCGGAGCCCGCGCTGTAGACGGAATAAGCGTCCCCTCCGCGAGCGCGAAGGAGGGCTTCGGCCATCTGAGACCGGGCGGCATTCGCCGTGCAGACGAAGAGAACCCGCGTCGTATCCTGGGCAGTCATGAGCGTGAGAGGCAGCAGACTGGAGCGAAACTGCAACGCTGAAGTAAAGCAGAACGTGGCCAAGCCGCAAGGCTTTCCCGGGTCAGTCGGTGTGAATTCCGGGGGCTGGCGCTCCGGCTCGGGAGGCCAGGGCGTCTGGGGGAAAGGGAGAGTGGGGGAAAGGGAAAATGTGCGGAGGTCTGGAAGTGCGAAAGATTGGACGGTTCGATACAGGCACGCTGTTTTAGCAACGTCTAACGCTTTAACGTTCCAACTCTTCAACGCCCCAACGCGAAAACGCGAAAATAGAAGCCAATCCACAATCGACAATCCACGATTCACAATCCCAAACGCCCAACGCATCACCGTTCAACGTTTCAACGCAAAAACACTAAACGTTGAACCCTGAACTATGAACTATTATTGATCGTTTTCAGCGCCTCCCGCGCGGCCTGCTGTTCTGCCTGTTTCTTGCTCCCGGCCTGACCCTGTCCGTAGGCAGTGTCGTCGACGAGGGCTTCGACGGTAAACGTTTTGTCGTGGCTCGGGCCTTCCTCCTGGATGACGCGATACGTCGGTTGGGGGCGACCGTCGGCCTGCATCCGCTCAAGTAGCAGGCTTTTGTAGTTTTCCTCCTGCTCCGCCACCTCCAGCAGGTCGATGCCGTCCAGGACCTCATCTCGGACGAATGTTCGCGCCGCCTCGTATCCCTGCTCGAGGTAGAGCGCGCCGACAATGGCCTCGAACGCGTCAGCGAGAATGCTCTGGTTATCTCGCCCCTCGCCCTTCGCGGCGTTTTTGCTCATGAGAAGGTAGTCGCCGAGATCGATCCGACGGGCGTACTCGGCGAGCACTTTGCCGCTGACGAGCTTGGCGCGCAGCCGGGTGAGAAATCCTTCGTTTCGATCGGCAAAGCGATGGTAGAGAAGTTCACCGACGATCAGGTCGAGCAGCGCATCGCCCAGAAACTCGAGTCGTTCGTTCGACTCGTTGGCTTCCCGGTTTCGGCTTCGAAGCATCGACCGGTGCGTCAGTGCGCGACGGTACAGAGTAAGATCCTGAATGGGGGTTTGGAGGAGGTCGGACACCATGGACGTGGTGAGTGGGGCACCATCGGCCGGTGTCTTCGAATGGGAGGACATAAGTCGGACAGAAGCGAGCGGAGAGCGAGTTATGCAGACGCGAGTCGGTCAAGCTGGGTCGGCAGCCGTTCGGGTGACGACGACCTTGCCATGATGCGCGCCAGAGGCGGTGTACTCGTGAGCGGCACCGATATCGTCGAACGTGAAGGTTCGTTCGTCCACCAGTGGGCGGAGTTTGCCGCCTTCGATGAGGACGTTGGCATCGCGGAGGATCTGTCCGTGGCGGGCGCGGTCGACGCCATGCAACATCGGGATGAGCATCAGGACGGTGTGGATCGACAGCCCCTTGACATAGGCGTGCAGAAGGTTGTGTTCTTCGCGCGCGGCAATCGTGGCCATGCGACCGTTGAGACGGGTCGCCTCGAAGCAGCGCTCGATGTTGTCGCCGCCGACGGTGTCAAAAACGACGTCGAATCCGGTGCCATCGGTGAGTCGGTCGACGTAGTCGGACACGGCCTCTTCGTCGTAGCGAATGCCGTGGTCGGCACCGAGGTCCATCGCCATGTTGAGCGCGTCACTGGACGACGCCGTGACCGAGACCTGCGCACCATGTGCATGCGCGATCTGCAGTCCAACGTGCCCGACGCCGCCCGTTGCGCCGTGAACCAGGACGTGATCCGTCGGGCCAATCGTGGCTTTCTCGATGAGTGCTTCCCAGGCCGTGATCGTGACCAGCGGAAGCGCGGCGGCCTGCTCGAATGTGAGAGACTCGGGCATCGGCGCCAGCAGATCGGCATCGGCCGGCATGAAGTCGGCCAGCGCGCCGTGCGGAGCCCCTTTAAATCCGCCTGCGCATCCGTAAACCCTATCGCCGACCTCGAACGTGTCGACATCGTCCCCGACGGCGACAACCGTGCCGGAGACATCCCCGTGCAGGATGGCCGGCAGGTCGGGCGCAAACGCCTCCGCCACGCCGCTCCGGAGCTTGTAGTCGATGGGGTTGACGCTCGTTGCGGCTACATCGATGAGGACTTCGTCGGGGCCGGGCGACGGAACGGAGCGCGTCGTTTTTCTAAAAACCTCTGGGCCACCAAATTCCTCGATGACCCACGCATTCATCGTATCGGGAAGGGGCATGGCTGTGGCTGCTGGTGCAGGAAGTCGATGGACATGGTACCTACGATGCCGTCCGTTCGCTGTTGCCCCCGAAGTATGAAAGTGTGGATGTATGAACGTGTGGACGTGTTTGAGTGTGAGGGGATGAGGGTGTGAGGATGTGGGAGTATGAGAGCGGTACGAGATGGCGCGGCGTGTCACGGGTTTCGCCGGTGATCGGAAGTCTGATGGTGTGCCCCCCAACTCTGAACGTTGACACCCTGTTTGGCGGATGGGCCGCGAAAAGCAGGAGGCGAGGGTCGAGTATCAGCTACGCCTGCAGGTAATCATTTGACGCGAACGCAGTAGACACGATAAGCGAAAGTCTGCGACGACTCTGCGTTGTGAGCGTCACGAGGGCCGACCGCCAGGAGGCTCGTACCGTTGAGTGGCCGAAGGCTGTCCGCCGAACAGGTTCTGAACTCTGAACACTGAACTATCAGTATTCTGAACTCTGAACGTTGAACTCTGAACTTGTCGTTGTGCCAAACCCATTTCCGAAGTGCAAGTATATTTTGTATCGACCGTAATTACGATCCCGACAGACAGCTGCCATGGCCTATCAGACGGTTTCGCCGACGACCGGAGAAGAGATCGCTCGTTACAGCACCCACGACGCGGATGAGATCGATGAACGGCTGAACTGGGCGATGGAGGCGTTCAAGGATCATCGAGACCGCACGTACAATGCGCGGGCCGAGCGGCTGGAGACGGTGGCTGATCTGCTGGAAAAACGGGCCCGTGAGTACGGCGAGCTGATGACTCGGGAAATGGGCAAGCCGATCGACCAGGCGGTGTCGGAGGCCGAGAAGTGCGCCTGGGTCTGCCGCTACTACGCGCAGCATGCGGAGTCCTTTCTGGCAGACGAGCCGGAGGAGACGCCGGCCAAACGGAGCTTCGTGGCGTACGAACCGCTCGGGCCGATCTTCGCGGTGATGCCGTGGAATTTCCCGTTCTGGCAGGCGTTCCGCTGCGCGGCACCGGCGCTCATGGCCGGCAACGTCGTTCTGCTGAAGCACGCATCCAATGTGCAGGGCTGCGCGGACGCGATGGAGGATCTGTTCAAGGAGGCAGGCTTCGAAAACCACGAATTTCAGGTGGTGCGTCCGGCCAGGAAGCATGTTTCGGACATCATCCAGGATCGTCGCGTGCGTGGAAGCGCGCTCACAGGGAGCGTGGCTGCCGGCTCGGCCATCGGGCGAGAGGCGGGAGATGCGATCAAGCCCTCCGTCCTCGAACTCGGTGGATCGGACCCGTTCATCGTGCTCGACGACGCAGATCTTGACAGGGCCGTCGACATCGGCGTGACGGCGCGGATGCAGAACAATGGACAGAGCTGCATCGCGGCGAAACGATTCATCCTGCACTCGTCGATCGCAAAGGAATTCACGCGCCGGTTCATCTCGGCTGTTGAGGACCTCAAGGTCGGCGACCCGATGGATGACATGACGGACATTGGGCCGATGGCGCGGGAGGACCTGCGTGACACGGTCCACGATCAGGTTGAGCGGGCGATTCGCGACGGTGCGGTGGCAGAGGCCGGCGGGCATTCGGTCGACCGGGACGGCTTCTTCTACAAGCCGACGGTCCTTACGGAGGTCGAGCGGGGAACGGTTGCGTTCGACGAGGAGATCTTCGGTCCTGTCGCGTCGCTTATCGTTGCGGAGGACGCTCGTGAGGCGGTCGACCTGGCCAATGATACGCGGTTTGGTCTCGGCGCGTCGATCTTTACCGAAGACCGGGAAAAAGGCGAACGGCTCGCCCGGCGAGTTGAGGCAGGCTGCGTCTTTGTCAATGAGATGGTGAAAAGCGACCCGCGCTTGCCGTTCGGTGGCGTCAAGGACAGCGGCTACGGCCGGGAGCTTTCACGGCACGGCATTCGGGAGTTTGTCAATGCCAAGACGATCTGGGTCGAATGAGATGTCTCATTTTTTGGGCCGCCAAAAAACGAGACGCAAAAAACTCCCACCAACGGGCACTAGCTCGCTTCGCTCACGTCGCCGGCTGTCCGCGCTTCGTCTAGCGCTTCGCCTTCGCCACACCAACCGGTACTAGCTCGCGTTGCTCGCGTCGCGGAACGAATCCGAACGGCCCAAAGGGTCATCCCGTGGACTCGCGAGCACGGCTCGCTCAGACAAGGATTCGTTTTGTTCGTGGCTCCGTCTCCACGCTCGAGACGACGAACCGCCCAAGGCCGGGAGAAACGCGATCAGTTTTCAGTACGGATGCGTGGCCTTTTGCAGTTTCGGCCCTTGCGAAGATCGCCGGAAAGAGCGGTCCGCAACGGAAGCGTCGCATTGTCGCCATCGGTTGCCGGTTAGCCGGAGCGACCGAAGGGGAAATTCTCCTTGTCTGAAGGTCTCGAAGCAATGCGTTCAGGGTTTTATGAGGCGAATCCAGAGAGACCGAGTTTGGAGAATTTCAGCGCAGGTGGAGGACCGGTCAGGCGAACTTCGGCGGGCCTTGACTTTTTTCTCGCTGGTTTTTTGGTCAAGCAAAAAACCAGCACGAAGGATGGGGAGGGTCTTCTCGATCCTTGATGTCTCTTTTTTTGGGCGACCAGGAAAAACGAGACGCGAAAAAGTCGCCGTCTGTTCGCGCTCCGGCTGGGGTCTTCTCTCGGTCGCGGAACGAATCGAAAGGGCCCGAAGGGGCATCCCGTGGACTCGCCTGCAGAGCAGGCTCAGACAACGATTCGTTCTGATCGCGTCCTCGCTACGTCACCTGAATCGCCGGACCGCGCAAGGCCGGGAGGAGCAGCCCCCTCGTTCGAGCCTGGTACCTATGCCGCTCGCTCGCTTCGCTCACATCGCCGGGAAGCGGCTTCTGGTTGAGTGACACCAGCCTCTAATCCATATGTCATTTTGGCCCTTGCGAAGATCGTCGGAACGAGCGGTCCGCAACAGAAGCGTCCCATTGTCGCCATGGATTGCTGGCTAGCCGGATCGATTGAAGGGGAAATTCTCCCTGTTTGAAGGTCTAGAAGCAATCCGTTCAGGGTCTGATGAGGCGAATCCAGAGAGACCGAGTCCACGGGATGACCTTTCAGGCCCTTCGGAGAATTTCAGCGCAGGTGGAGGACCGGTCAGGCGATCTTCGGCAGGCCTTGACCTTTTTGCCGGTTTTTGGGTCAAGCCAAAAATCGGCACCAGGGGATGGGGGCGTTCCCGATCCTCACGGTCTCATTTTTTTGGGTCGCCAAACAACGAGACGTAAAAAAACTCCCACCAACGGGCACTAGCTCGCGTTGCTCGCGTCGCGGAACGAATCCGAACGGCCAAAGGGTCATCCCGTGGACTCGCGAGACAAGCTCGCTCAAACAAGGATTCGTTTTGTTCGTGGCTCCGTCTCCACGCTCGAGACGACGAACCGCGCAAGGCCGGGAGAAACGCGATCAGTTTTCAGTACGGATGCGTGGCCTTTTGCAGTTTCGGCCCTTGCGAAGATCGCCGGAGAGAGCGGCCGCGAACCGGAGCGTCCCCTCAATTGCCATCGATTGTGGGTTGGCGAATCGATCGATGGGGAAATTCTCCCTGTGTGAAGGTCTCGAAGCAACCTCGACAGTAGTATCTCGGGCGAATCCAGAGAGACCAAGTTTGGAGAATTTCAGCGTAGGTGAAAAGCCGCTCAGGCGATCTTCGGGAGGCCTTGACCTTTTTTGCCGGTTTTTTGGTCAAGCAAAAAACCGGCACCACCGAGTGGAAACGCCCTCCAGCCCTTTTCATGCTCACCTCGAATTGGGTCGAAAAACAAGAACCGAAAAGTCCCATCCCTCCAGGGGCCCGTTTGCTTCGGTTCACGTCACGGCTTGCCCCGGTACCATCAAGAACACCGACAGCCAGAACGATAGATCGGTCGATGTTAAGGCGTTCTGGATCGGCTCGGTTTACGATTGTACCTTGGGCTGCACCCCTAACGAAATGTTGGTCCCTCCATGACTCCTGAACGCTGGGCGCAGATCGAGCGCATCCTGGACGCGTATTTCGACCGTGAAGACGAAGGCGCTGACCGTGCAGAGGTTTTGCTCGAACTCTGCGATGGCGACGCGGCGCTGCGCGACGAGGTTGCAGCGCTTCTCGATGATGAGGCAAACGTGGATGCTGTGCTCGAGCGGGATGCGGCTTCGATCGCGGGGCCACTGGCAGCAGAGATCGTTGAGGCAGAGTTCGCGGATGATGCGGCCGGAGCGCGTCTCGGCCCGTATCGCCTGGAGGAGGAGATCGGGCGCGGGGGAATGAGTGTCGTCTACCGTGGCCGTCGCGTGGATGGACAGTTCGACCGGGAGGTGGCAGTGAAGGTGCTGCCCCGTGCGTTTTCTTCCGAACGGCGGATTGCTCGCTTCCGAGCCGAGCGGCAGATCCTGGCCAATCTCACGCATCCGTCCATTGCGTCGATGCTTGACGGAGGCGTCACGGAGTCGGGACGACCGTTTCTGGCAATGGAACTGGTAGATGGGGTCCCGATCACGGAGTATTGCGAAGCGAATAATTGCTCCGTCGAAGCGAGGCTCGCCATGTTCGAAGATGTCTGTCGTGCGGTCGAGCAGGCACATCGTCGCCTCATCGTCCATCGCGATCTGAAGCCCGGCAATATTCTCGTCACCGAAACGGCCGACGGCCCGGCTGTGAAGTTGCTCGACTTCGGTATTGCAAAGCTGCTGGACGAGGACGACACGGCGTGGACGGCGCCAGTGACGCGCACGGGAGAGTATCTGATGACGCCGCAGTACGCCGCGCCGGAGCAGGTGCGAGGGGAGGCGATCACGACGGCGACGGATGTTTACCAGCTTGGCGTTCTGCTCTACGAACTGCTGGCGGGGACCCGTCCGTTTCAAGTCCAGGGTCGAAGCCTTACGGAGATCGAGCGGGTGGTCCTGGAAACGGACGCGGACCCGTTGTCGGAGGCGGCCGAACGAGAGGGCAAGAGTGCTGGCATCGTACACGCACTCCGCGGCGATCTGCAGACCATCGTCAGTAAGGCAATGCGGAAGGATGCGGAGCAGCGCTACATGTCCGTCGAGGCTCTTCGCATCGACCTGGAGCGCTCACAGAACGGACTCCCGATCGAGGCGCGTCCACTCACGCTTGGCTATCGAACGCGCAAGTTTGTCCGGCGGAACCGTCCGATCGTTGTGGCGGGAGCGATCGTCTGTACGCTCTTGCTCGCGTACCTCGCCACGGTCACGGTGCAACGTCAACGCATTGCCGAAGAGCGCGACCGTGTTCGACTGGAGGCGCAAACGAGTGCAGCTGTGACCGACTACCTGGTCGACCTGTTTGGTGCCACCGACCCGAACCGGCTTGAAGCAGATCCACCGACGGCACCAGAGCTCCTCGACAAAGGTCTGGAGCGCATCGGCCTACTCGGCAATCAACCGCGCGTTCAAACGCGTCTTCTTCGCGTGATGGGACGCGCCTATCAGAGTATCGGTGAGTATGAGAAAGCAGACTCGCTTCTTACGCTGGCGGTTGAAACGCACGAGCGGAATTTCAACATGCGCGATTCCGAGCTGGCGGTGGCGTATCACGTGCACGCGGGGCTTCGGATGGCTCAGGGAGAGTACGCACGGGCGGAATCGTTGCTCGTCGAATCGATCGCTATACTGACGGACGCCGACGATGCCGGCTCCGACCTCGTTCATGCGCTAGACCGGCTCGCGGATGCGCAGCGTGAAATGAGCCGAAATGACGAGGCCAGGGCGAGCTACGAGAAGGCCCTGTCGGTCGAAGAGACGCTTCCACTCGATCAGCGAGGGCAAAGGGCCGACATACTGCACGGGCTGGGTATTTTACGTGGAGAAGAAGGCGCGCTGGTACCGGCAGAGTCGCTGATTACCGAAAGTCTGCGGCTCTATCGAAACCGTCCGGGTGTGGGGCCGCTTTCGCTTGCGCGTGTGATGTCGAGCCTCTCGGTCATCCACATGAAGCAAATGCAACTGGAGGAGGCGGAGGCGCTGCTGCGTGAGGCTCTGGCACTCAAGCGACAGCGCCTCGATAGCAATCATCCGCGGCTCGCATCCACGATCAACAACCTCGCGGTGTGCCTGGAGAGAAAGAAGGATTTCGATGAGGCGGAAAAGCTGTATCGGGAAACCCTCGAGATCCTCCGCTCGAATCACGGCGAGGCCCATCCCGGTATTGCATCGACGTTGAGCAATCTTGCCAGTCTGAGCATGCGACGGGGCGATTACCGGCAGGCTGAAACGAGATATCGCGACGTGCTCGCCATGGACCAAAACCTTCTCCCTCCCGGCCACTTCTACATTGGAAACGATTATCTCCGGATCGGCCAGGCAATTGCCAGGCAGAACCGGTTCGAAGAGGCGGAAATAGAGATCCTAAGAGGGTGGGAAATTATTCGCTCCGGTCTGGATCACGAGTCGCCCGCGCTTGATCGCGCCCGGTCCCAGGTCCACCAGTTCTACACTGACTGGGACCGACCGGAAGAGGCCGATCGCTTCGCAGCCTCAACGGATACAACCGCCGCAACCACAACCGATTGATCCCGTCGTAGCTGTGTCGATCGGCCCGTAGCAGGGGCGCTCCGTCCCTCATCCCCCACACCGCAAACCTCACCCCCCAATGGCTGATCTATTCGACGCGCAGGCCGAGCAGGCCCGACAGGAGCGCGCCCCGCTGGCCGACCGGATGCGTCCGCGTACGCTCGACGAGTTTGTGGGGCAGGATCATATCCTTGGCGAAGGCAAGCTCCTCCGTCGCGCGATCGAGGCCGACCGCGTCACCTCCGTGATCTTTTACGGACCGCCGGGGACGGGCAAAACGACGCTTGCGCGGATCATCGCGAACACGACGGAGGCGCACTTTACCTCGATGAACGCCGTCCTCTCGGGCGTCAAGGACATCCGCGAGGCGATCCAGAAGGCGAAAAATCGGCTGCGCCACCACCAGACGCGGACGATCCTGTTTGTCGATGAGGTGCATCGGTTCAACAAGTCGCAGCAGGACGCGCTGCTTCCGCACGTCGAGAACGGGACCGTCGTGTTCGTGGGCGCGACGACGGAGAACCCCTATTTCGAGGTCAACAATGCTCTGGTGAGCCGGTCGCGTGTGTTCGAGTTGCAGACGCTGGACGAAGCGGACCTGCGCAGGGTGGCGGCCATGGCAATCACGGACGCGGAGCGCGGCTATGGGAATCTGGACGTGACGGTCACCCAGGAGGCGATGGATCATCTCGTGAGCACGTCGAATGGGGACGCACGCTCCCTCCTGAATGCCCTGGAACTCGGAATCGAAACGACCCGCCCGGACGATGGAACGATCTACATCGACCTGCAAGTGGCGGAGGACTCCATCCAGCAGCGTGCGGTCCTCTACGACAAGGAGGGAGATGCTCATTTCGACACGATCTCCGCGTTCATCAAGAGCCTGCGCGGCTCCGATCCGGACGCGGCGCTGTACTGGCTCGCGCGTATGGTCTACGCCGGAGAAGATCCTCGTTTCATTCTCCGACGGATGTTGATCTTCGCCGCGGAAGACATCGGCCTCGCCGATCCGGAGGCGCTGAAGATGGCGCAGAGCGCAGCGGCAGGTTTTGAGTACGTGGGCATGCCGGAGGGCCAGTTCTTGCTCGCCGAGTGCTGTCTGTACCTCGCCACGGCACCGAAGAGCAATACGGCGTTCGCGTACTTTGATGCGCTGGAGCACGTCAAGAAGGAGACGTCCGGCGAGGTGCCGGATCCGATGAAGGACGCGAACCGGGACAAGGAAGGGCTCGGCCACGGCAAGGGGTACAAGTACCCGCACGCCTACCGCGAGCACTACACGCCGCAGCAGTACCTGCCGAACGAAATGCAAGGGGTGTACTTTTACCAGCCCACGGACCAGGGCTACGAGGAAAAAGTGGCGGAGCGGTTGGCCGAGTGGCGCGACCGGGATGCCGCCGAGGAGATCACGAAGCGCGCGCACCGCTACGCGGAGGATAAGGACACGTCTTGAGGAACTGTGGGTTGTCAATTGTGGATGGTTGATTGGGTTGTGCGGCAGTCGTCGCCGTCATATCCGAACGTTCGTACATCAATCCAATCCACAACCGACCATCTACGATTAACAAAAAAACGCGCCCCGCCGGAGCGGAGACGCGCTGTGTTCCTTCTCAGTATGTTGCAGGGCCTAAAACAGGACGCCAGCCGAGATGCCGAACGTGCTGTTTTTTATTGAGGTATCGCCGTCCTCCGGTAGGTTGGTGAGGCCAAGGCCGTAGCGCGCGTCCACGGTGAGCGTTGTGACGCCGATCGAGATATCCATTCCGAGGCCGAGGATGGCACTTACGTCGGTTCCGGACGCGTCTTGGTCGGGAAACGAGATCGTCCCCGTATCTCCGCTTCTCTCTACAGACTCACTTACCTTGAAGCCAATGGCGGGACCAGCGAAGAACGACGGGGATACCGGTCCAGCGAGGGGTACCTGGAATTTGACGAGCCCATTGATCTGCGCGTAATTGATTTTGTACGTCGAGGTGATTTCCTGTCGGCCGGACTCAATGGTGCTCTTATACCCCTTCTGCTGGTACAATACCTCGGGTTGAAAGGCGAGCGGACCAACGGGGTCGATCATCAGGATGGCGCCGGCTCGAAAACCGTTGCGTCGGTCGAGTTCATCGGGAGCGTCATCTCCACGAACGCTGGCGAGGTTGAGGCCAACACTCACGCCGGGTTTGATGTCGATTTGGGCGAAGGTAGGCGATGCGCCAATGAGAAGGAGGAGAAGGCCCGCGAGAGTAAGTTTTTTGATCATGGAGGAATGATTGGAAACGAGGGATAGAGCAAGTGGGGGCAGACAAAGAAGACCTCGGCCCGTTGCTCTGGGCAGATGACGGTTTGTCGCCTACTGCAAATGATGGAGTTCGGGCAAGGTTCAGTCTTGAGTCTTCGGGCTCTGACGCATATCCTACACGACTCCCGTCCTTCTGTCTGCAATTTCCTGTCTATATGGACATCTGGCTCCGCTGGGCCCACCGAATCGACGGCTTCAGCGAACGAACGGGTCGCGTGATCTACTACTGCACGCTGGCCATGATTGTCATCGGCGCGTTCAATGCCATTGCCCGATACACGGATAAATATACCGGGCTGGGAATGAGTTCGAATACGTGGCTCGAGCTGCAGTGGTACCTTTTCGGGCTCGTTTTCCTTCTGGGTGCCGCCTACACCCTCAAGCACGACGACCACGTCCGCGTCGATGTGCTGTACAGCCATCTCTCGGCGCGCGGGAAAGCCTGGATTGATCTCGCCGGGACGATTCTTTTTCTCTTCCCGTTCTGCGTCCTGATGCTGTACATGTCGATTCCGATGGTCGAGAACTCTTGGGCCGTCCTCGAACAGTCCCCGGATCCGGGAGGCTTACCGCGATATCCGATCCGCACGATTATTCCGATCGCGTTTGCCCTCGTTCTGATTCAGGGGGTGTCGATGGTCATCAAACAGGTCGCCATTCTGCGCGGTCACGATCCCGAGGAGGTCGACCCCAGCGATTCCGTCAGTGTTGAGCCGCGGGATCCGACATTGCCGTCCGACGACACCTCTGCGGGGATGTAGCTCTGGTTTTTTCTCTCCCCCGCTTGCTTCCCCGCCCCCTTCGTCTGACTCTCTCCTGTCTTTCTTATGGATCCTGATGTTATCGCGCCCCTGATGTTCATTGGCGCGCTTGTGCTCATCTTCTCTGGATATCCCGTTGCGTTCGCGCTGGGAGGGACGGCGCTGGCTTTTGCTGCGATTGGCGTGGAGGTGGGGCTGCTGGACTGGGCGCTTCTGCAGGCGCTGCCGGATCGCGTGTTCGGCGTCATGTCGAACTACGTTCTTCTTGCCGTCCCCTTCTTCATTTTTATGGGGACGATGCTGGAGAAGTCCAGGCTCGCGGAGGATTTGCTTAAGACCGTCGGGCAGTTGTTCGGACGGACCCGCGGAGGCCTCGCCATTGCTGTCGTGTTGGTTGGTGCCCTGCTGGCAGCGGCAACCGGCGTCGTTGGCGCGTCGGTCGTCGCGATGGGGCTGATCTCGATGCCCGTGATGCTCCGGTACGGTTATTCCGAGGAACTCGCGTCGGGCGTCATCACGGCGTCGGGCACACTCGGCCAGATTATTCCGCCGAGCATCGTTCTCGTCGTCCTCGCCGATCAGCTGGGCATTAGCGTCGGCGACCTCTTCATTGGAGCACTGGTCCCGGGACTGGCGCTTGCCGCACTGTACGGGTTGTACGCGATCTCGGTCGCGTTCCTTCGTCCAACGTCGGCTCCCGCGCTACCGGACGAAGCGCTCGATATCGACCGTAGCCAGCTGCTCCGTCGCGTGGGTCTGGTGATGATGCCCCCGCTCGTGCTGATCCTGCTTGTGCTCGGAAGTATCTTCGCTGGCGTCGCGACCCCGACGGAGGCCGGTGCACTCGGCGCCGTCGGAGCGATCGGGCTCGCAGCGGCAAACGGACGTCTTTCCTTCAAGGCGTTGCGCGAGACGATGGACGAGACGACGCGGCTCACGGCCATGGTCATGTTCTTGCTCGTGGGGTCGACCGCCTTTGCGCTCGTTTTCCGCGGACTGGGCGGGGACTTCTGGATCGAGGACCTGCTCACGAATCTGCCGGGCGGCATCATCGGCTTCCTCATCGTGGCCAACCTCGCTATCTTCATCCTCGGCTTCTTTATCGACTTCTTCGAGATCGCCTTCATCATCATCCCGCTACTCGCCGTCCCTGCGGCGCGCCTGCTTACACCGGAGTTCGGGGCCACAGCCGATGCCGCGCTCGTCTGGTTCGGCGTGATGGTCGGGATGAACCTTCAGACCTCGTTCCTGACGCCTCCATTCGGATTCGCCCTCTTTTACCTCCGCGGGGTTGCACCAGACAGCGTATCGACCATGCAGATCTATCGGGGCGCCATTCCCTTTATCGTGATTCAGTTGATTGGGTTGATCCTCATCATCCTCTATCCGGAGCTCGTCACCTGGGGCATCTGATCGCTTTCAAATAGAGAAAGGGTGCCCCGCGCTCGGCCAGGCACCCTTTCCGCTACGTCTTCAATGTCCAGCATGCTTCTAGTACTCGTTCAGAACAGACTCGAGTTCGTCGATCTGTTCCGGTGTGGCGCGGTCGGCGTCAAAGCTGCCACTCACGGACATGTCCGATGTACCGAAGGGATGAACCGCGGAGAAATTGAAGTCGCCCGTCATCTTCGACTCCGTCGCCGTTGAGAGGTTGAGCGTCCCGCTTTTCGAGATACCCAGGTTCGGCATGTCGCCTCCATCCGAGTAGATGTATACGCCCGTAAACTTCTCCGTACTCTCGGAGCCATCTCCGATATCGAACGATCCGGTTCTTGGGAGTGCGTCGCCATCCCGGCCGATCGCGACGATGGTAGTATCCGATGACGTAACATTAAACATTACGATCGAAAAGGCGGGTTCGGTCTGGTCAAGATCATTGCTCGTGGCGAAAAGGGAGTTTCCACTGAAGTCGCCTCCTCCGCCGCTAGCTCCTGATACGGTAACATCTGCCGATCCGCCGAAGGACATACCGTCGTCCGAGTCGCTCGAATCACAGGCAGTCAGGCCCATCGTGAGCGTAACCGCGAGAAAGAGGGTGAAAAGAAAGGACGTTGCACGCGTAGCCATGGGGGGAGTCGTGTACTGAAGGGGGTAGAGTTAGTGCCAACTATTTAATGCCAGCCGCCATCTCATTTACGCGACTGTAATGGTATAGGCGTAAACCCGATGGTAGAGCGGACACGTCCCCTTTCATGGTATGCGCTTGTGCGATGGATATTGAGGAGAAAAGCAGTGATTGACCGGTATGTCGTGGCCTGCGGTAATCGTCTAGATGATCCTGGAAGAATGTCGGTGCGAAACGTGTGAAGAGAACACACCGTCTTAATTCCGTGAGTGAAGGACACGCCAGTTCACCGTCTAGGCAGGCACACCCCGTCTGTGAACACCACCCATGATGGAGCAGGGGCACGCTTTCGATTTGTCGTACCGAACTAACGATTTCAACGACGTATGCCTGTCGAATATGACATCGACTTCCGAAGCCAGCCGGAGGCCTATCGGTACTCCTCCGACGAGCGCGGGGTGTTCAAGGTCGAGCCGTACAAAAGCGAGCTCTTGCCGCACTGGTCGTACGTAGATGCAGAGGCAGCGGAGAAGTCCGTGGCGGCGATCCAGTCACGTTATCTAACGTACCGGGACGCGAACGACTTTGTCGGGATGGATATGGCCCGGAAATACCTGCAGATGGGATTCACGCGGGCGATGCGATATGCAAAGTATCCCGGCGGAAAGAAGTACGACGACGACGGGGAGAAGCGAGAGCCTCAGGAGTGGGCGGATCCGGATAAGCGCGAAGCCGCAGTCATCTTTCGCCAGGCATGGCAGGAGGTGCGCGAAGACGATCTCTACCAGGAACGGAAGCAGCGCCACGTTGACGAGGTGTTCGAGCCGGAGGTCTCGCCGATGTAAGATTGCGAATTGGGGATTGCGGGTTGTGGATTGGGAATCGAATCGAGTTTCGGATGCCCCCAACGGACGCGCAGCAATCCAATCTACCATCCACAATTAACGATCAACCTCCCGCTGTCCGCTCAAAGTGTTCAAGTAGAAGCCGATTCACGCGGTCGGGGGCATCATGCTGGACCCAGTGCGTGGCCTCGGGAATCATCTCAAGTCGACCGTCTCGGCACAGATCGACGCTCGGTTGGGCCATTGACGCTTTGAGTGCGACGTCCTGTTCCCCCCAGATCACCTGTGTTGGCGCCGGAATGGACGATCGGTCCGGACGCTGTCGGAGTCCTCGCCGGGCGGCCGCGCGGTACCAGTTGATCATCCCGGAGAGAGCACCCGGTGTGCGCCAGCTCTCGACGTACCTTTCCTCATCGGCGGCCGTAAACGTGTTCCGGTGGCCGGAGGCGCGAAGCATCTTGCGAAGGCCGGCAAAGTCGTTTCGACGGAGCAGCGCTTCTGGCAGCCACGGGATCTGGAAGAAGAAGATGTACCAGCTTCGCGAGAGCTGATCGAGATCCGACGTCAGCGTGTCGATGAAGACGGACGGATGCGGTACGTTCAGGATCGAGAGGCTCTTCAGCCGGTCGGATGCTGTCGACGCAAGATGCCATGCGACAACCGCTCCCCAGTCATGCCCGACGACAT
Organism: Longibacter salinarum; assembly: GCF_002554795.1. Lineage (NCBI taxonomy): Bacteria > Pseudomonadati > Rhodothermota > Rhodothermia > Rhodothermales > Salisaetaceae > Longibacter > Longibacter salinarum. Next base: position 244,528 of record NZ_PDEQ01000002.1, read on the forward strand.
GGACGCCGTCTGCCGGCGAACGGGCGATCGCATCATCAGCTAGGGAAACGACGTCTCCTGCCAGCAGGTCAAGGTCATAGGCAGCGACGGACGCCGGCTTCCCACTTCGATTGTAGCCCCGTTGGTCGGGGGCGATGACTCGGTATCCCGCATCCGCCATAGCAGGGATCTGGTGTTTCCAGCCATACCACATCTCGGGAAAGCCGTGGAGGAGAATCACGGGTACGCCGTCTTCTGGACCTGCTTCAACCACGTGAAGTCGGACGCCATTGGCGGACACGTAGCGGTGTCGGAGATCGGTCGCGTCAAGGGGCGGCATGGCAGTCGATTATCTGTCGGGGTGGGTGAGACGATGCACGGTCAGGCGGCCTAAACCTACACGGACGAAAATAGCGACCGGAGGGTGTCGCCATGGAGCCGATGACCGCCGTCGAAGCGGTGAATGTCGGTTGGGATGTCGTATGCCTCAAGGACGCGAGTCATGCGCTCCAGTCGATTCGGAGTGATCCACGAATCGTTGCTTCCGACAACGATCGTAAGCGACATGTCCCGTAGCCGCGGTGCATGCTCGTCAAGATCGAGGTCCTGTGCCGGTGCCCCGGCCCATAGAATTAGCCGGTCAACGGAGGTCGAGCCAAGCAGCGCCCACCGCGAGGCCGTGGCTGCTCCCTGCGAAAATCCGACAACCGTCCGCGTGTTGGGCGTTTCTTCTGCCGAAACGGAGGTGGCGACGTCATCGAGGTACCCGACGTAATCATCGATTTCTTGCTCGCGATCACGCCGCGTCATCCACGATGCACCGACCGTTTTATGCTCGCCCATCTCGTCCGTGTAAAACCGCGAGAGGGCCTCGGGCGCGACGATGTACCGCCCGTCCGTTGCAATTCGCTCAAAGGGCCGGATAAAATCGTCAGCTTTCTGGCCGTAGCCATGCAGAACGAAGACATGTTCGGGCGCGTCCGGGTTGCCCAAACAGCAAATTCGGGCTGTTCGTGAGACGGTGAGCGTGCGTCGAGTACGTTCGGGCATAGGCGCAATTGCTGGCAAGAAGAAGGCGTCTTGCAGTGATGTCCGGCGGTGCTCCAATTCAGTCAAGGGAGGCCAGGAGCTCCAGAGCCTTCTCGGCGCTTGGCACGATGTGTACGACCTCCTCGGCGCGCTCTCGAGCGAAGTGTTTGTCGAAGAGCTCGTCGAAGAACTGAATGAGCGTATCGTAGAATCCGTCCGTGTTAACGAGGATGATTGGATGGCCGTGATAGCCGAGATTTCGAAGCGTCAGGATTTCCATGAACTCCTCGAGGGTGCCGTATCCGCCGGGCAGCACAACGAAGGCGTCGGATCGGTCGTAGATCGTCTGCTTCCGTTCGCTCATTGTGTCCGTAATAATAAGCTCATCGGCGAGCGTGTACAGACCCTCTCGCGATTCCAGTTTGCGAGGAATGACACCGACCACGCTGCCTCCGTTCTCCGTGGCGCTCCGCGCGGCGGCTCCCATCAAGCCCACATCTCCTCCGCCGTAAACGAAGGTGTACCCGAGATGGGCGATGCCGGCGCCGAGCGTCTCGGCAATGGGCGGGTAGGACGAGTCGATGGCATTGCTGGAGGAACAGAAGACGCCAATGTGCGGCATGGGGAAGAGGGGGAAAGGGGGAGAGAGGGGGATAGGGAGAGAGAGCTGATCGTGGGCCCAATCCGACCAACGATCAACGACGCACGATCCGACTTTGTGTGTCAGCGGGGTCTCAGGTTGCCGACGGCTCTCTGGATCGGTCCAGCAGGTAGAAGGCGGCGACCACGAGGCTGTTTGTGATGCGTCCGTTCACGATGAGGGATGGAATGGCATCTAGATCGACGAGTTCGATGTCGATCACTTCCGTGCCGTCGAGGGCCTGTGGGCCGTCGCGGTAGGCATCCCACGCGCAGATCGTATAGCAACGATTGCTCTGGATTGCAGGATTCGGAGCGACGTCTCCGAGTGACTCGTATCGTTCCGCAACGTAGCCGGTCTCTTCGCGCATCTCGCGGACGGCCGCCGCGACAGGATCCTCGTCCCCCGGGTCCATCATACCGCCCGGAATCTCGAGCGTGACCGTATCGGTGCCGGCGCGGTATTGCCGGACACAGACGACCTTGCGATCCGACGTGATCGGGATCACGTTGACCCAGTCCGGTGCGTCGATGACGTAGAAGTCGTGGGCCTCACCGGTTTCGGGTGACTTTAGCAGGTGACGAAATACGTCGAATACGCGGAAGTTGCCCAGGTGCGATCGATCGAGCAGGGTCCAGGAGTCCACGGTGCAAGCCCTTTTGCGAAGAGGATCGGTGAATCTGTAGTCCATACGTTGCGTCCAGAGGAATGTATCCACATGCGGCCGGCTTTTCCCAATTCGCTAATCCACCGTGAGCGACGATCTGGCTGTGGTGCAAGGTGCGATTGCGTAGCAGAAGATTTCCGAGTATTAGTAGAACGTGATGTAAATACACGCACGGTAAAAGGCAGTAGAAAATGAGTCTTTATGGGGTTATGTTGAAGCCGTGGGACGACGTTGCAATCACTCGATCTTTCCCTGATCCTCCTTCTTGATGATGCATCACGCTACAGCAGAAACACACTATTGGATACGGGCCTTGCGCAGCCTCGGGTTGCTTCTATTTTTTCTGTCTGTGTTTTCGATCGAGGCGCAGGCGCAGACGCGTTCTGTAGACCTGAAGCGTCTCACCGGAAACGATGCCATTACGATCGACGGTCAGGTCGACGACCTTTGGGATGATGCTACCATTTCACCGATCGATCGGACGGTGGACGGCGTGTCCGGGCCGACCGATGCGAGTGATCTGCAGGCTCAGTGGCGGGCCGCCTGGGACGATACGAACCTCTACATTCTCATCGAGGTCACGGACGACCAGGTGAACGACGACAACGAGGCGAATGATGGTTTTGGAGTCGACGATGACTCGCCCGAGTTATACATCGATCTGGATCATGGCGGGAACGCTTCGCCCGGCAGCTCACGGCCAAACTGCTACTACGATGACAATGACTATCAGCTGATTTTTGAGGACGATATCACGTACCTCGGGTACTGCAACTTCGGGGGCGATTCGAGCGGCGATGATATGCCGGCCGTCACGTTTGCCGAGTCCGGGACTGCCAGTGGATATCGTGTCGAAGCATCCATTCCATGGACGGCGCTCGGCGCATCCGCTCCGACCGCTGGTGACGTGATCGGCATCGACGTTCACATCAACGACGATGACGATGGAGGTGGACGGGATCACAAGCTGACCTGGAACGACGAGGGTACAGAAGAGGCGTTTGGCCAGCCCGATTCCTTTGGCGATGCGACGTTGACGGCGACACCTCTCCCGGTCGAAATCGCGTCATTTACCGCCGCATTGAATGAGGGAACCGTGGTCCTGGAATGGGCGACGACGTCGGAGACGAACAACGCCGGGTTCGATGTCCAGCGCCGTGTCGCTGATAAAGGCTGGACGACCGTCGCTTCCGTCGAGGGGGCCGGCACGACGACAGCAAAGCAAACATACCGTATCGCCGATACTGACCTTCCATTCGACGCATCCCGGATCGCGTATCGTCTACGGCAGGTCGATGTGGACGGCACGGCGACATTCTCCGATGCTGTTTTTGTCGACCGAACGGCAGCCCAGCGGTTGCAGCTTCGCTCTGTTTACCCGAACCCGGCCCAGTCCGAGTTCACTGTGGAATTTGAGGTCCCGGAGACCGTTGCCAATGTGCAACTGACGCTCCACGATATGCTTGGCAGGACCGTTCGGACGTTCGCCGTCGGGGCGACCGGGCGCACGGCCAGGCAAGTCAAGCTGGACGGTCTCGCGTCGGGAATTTACCTGCTTCGACTCGTCGCTGGAGACCAGGTTCAAACGCAAAAAGTCGTCGTGGCCCGGTAGAATCAAAGGATAACGACGTACGAAGCCCCGGCGGGTCAAGCGTCGGGGCTTCCGTCGTTCAGGGTGAACGCAGACACTCACGCTAGAAGGAGGGCGATACCCGCCACAAGAGCCGCACCGGAGCTGACGACAATAGCGAGTACGATGGTGTCTCCGTGTTCTGGATACCGTTTTTGGATCATCCGCACGATGTGAAGCATGGTCGGCCGGGAAAAGTAAGAGGGATGTGTTTAATTAATTATACGATTCATGCTTATCCCTGGTTACAGAAAAAAACACCATGAGCGATGAGGCGGCCATCGGCATTCTGGTATTTGACGACATCGAAGAACTTGATCTTGCCGGGCCCTGGGAGGTGTTCTCCGCTTGGGGAGAGACGGGCAGTGGTCCGCCATGCGTTGCGATCGGAGCAAGCACCGATCCGGTACGGTGTCGCTTCGGGTTGACGGTGACGCCGGATGTGTCCATCGGGGAGACTCCGCCGCTTCAGGCTGTGGTGGTCCCCGGGGGCGATGGATCCCGACAAGCCGCCAAGAATGCCAACCTCATCGAATTCGTACGAGACGTGTCGAAGGACGTGCGCGCGGTGCTGTCCGTGTGTACCGGCGTCCGAGTTCTTCGAGCGGCCGGTCTTCTAAGGGGGCGAACAGTCACGACGCACCGTGAGGCGTTTGGTGAAGTGCGGGCGTGGCCCGAGGCGGACCTCGATGAGGACGCTCGGTACGTGCAAGACGGCTCGATCTGGACCTCGGCTGGCGTAACGGCGGGCATCGATCTGGCGCTGGCTGCCGTAGAGGCCTGGTCAACGCGGGAGGAAGCGGACCGCGTGCGAGCGTATCTCGAGTACGCCGGTGGTCGGACGGAATAGGCCAAGATCAGAACGGTGAATCTCGTTTCTGGGACGCCAGCCATGTGAACGAACGTCGATGTGTATCACGATGGTGCGGTAACAACGACAACGCCGAACGACGGGGCCTACACGGACAACATCAACCAGCGAGGCGGCGGTAGCTACAGCGATCCGGTCTGCGACGCTGGCACGAGCACGTGCTCCGCAAGCACGACCGTTACTTTCGGAGCCCCATTGTGTCTCGTAGCGACGCATAAGCCCCGGTGGAGCGATCTCCTTCGGGGCTTTTTGTCGTTGAGTTAAATCGGGTTGCGTTCGAGCGTGAACGTGGCATGAGATGGACGAGACCGGGGCCGCCTGCGAACACTACCCCTCTTTCGTTTGACCCGCAATCTGGAACGGGTGAGATGGGCCCGTTCGAACCTCGATGGTTTCGTATGGCATGGCAACCCCGGCCGTGGTAAGCGCCTCAAACACCCGCTTTCGGAGGTCGAATTGTTCCGCGAGATGGTTGTACTCGTTTCGGTACCAGGCCTGAAGTTGCAATTCCACGTTGTAGTCATTCAGCGCGGTCACGACTACGCGCGGCATCGGCTCAGACAGGTAGTCGGGATCTTCCATCACCAGGTCCAGCAGGATTTGCTCCGTTCGATTCAGGTCCTCCTCGACATCAATCGTGACGGAAATATCGAGCCGAACGTGCGGAAAGTTGGTGTAGCTGGCCACGACGGAGTTTACGATCGTCGTGTTGGGAATGGCGAGCATCCGTCCGTCGGTTGTGACGACACGCGTCGATCGAAGAGTAATCGTATCAACGCGGCCGTAGCTTCCTTCCACCTCCACGAGATCGTTGATGACGAAGGGACGGTCCCAGAAAATTAGCAATCCGGAGATGAGGTTGGACAGCGCATCGCGAGCTGCGAAGCCGATGGTGAGACCGACGATGCCGAGGCTCGCGAGAAAGGCAGTCGCGTCAATTCCGATGCTGGCGAGCGCCTGGATGAGCCCGATTCCCAGCAAAACGTACTTGACGATGGTTTGGATGAAGCTTGCCGTGGTCTTGTCGATCGTCGAGCGGTTCAGGCCGCGCTGCAGAGCGACATTGATCAGTCTCCAGAGAACATAAAACACGACAAAGACCAGCCCGCCGACGACCACATTCGCGAGCAGGTCGGCCGTACCGTCGGCGAGCGTCTGCGGGTTCAGGTCCGAGCGCAGACGTTCGATGATACCGGAGAAAAAAGATTTCATGTCGCAGGTAGTCGTATCGTAGGAATGGGTACAACATAACGGCTCCTGCAGCGATCGACAATTGGGGGGCGCGGAAAGACGTGGATTTCGTGCTCCGCCGATGTTGTCTTTCACCCCATCGGAACGTCACGATAGCAGGTGATCCTAGGTCGGATGTCAAACAGGCCCTTCGACAGAATGTGGAAATCCACTACATCCGTAGACCTGGTATAGACGTAGATTCACGGCCGAATGCCGCATCGAGATGCGGTCAGTCGACAAATATCTACACGTCACCATGAAACGACTTCTTGTAGCACTTGTCACAACGCTCATCTTTGTCACCTCGCCGGCGATAGCCCAGGATCGGTTTGGCGCTGAATTTCGCGCCGGAGCGCATTTTGCAACTGAGGACGTCGGCGAAGCAGATCTCAATACGGGCTTCGGCACCGAGTTCATTGTATCGTACCGATTCCTGCCTCAGTTCGGATTGTACGCCGGTTTTGGATACCACCGGTTCACGTCCGACGATACATTCGGCGGAGATGATGTCGTTCTCGAGGAAACGGGATACACGTTTGGTGTGCAGTTCGAAAACCTTCTGCCGGATCGCAGCTTTGGCTACTTCCTACGGGCCGGAGGCCTTCTCAATCACATGGAGTTTGACACGGAAAGTAGTGATTTTAGTACCGACCACAGTCTCGGCTGGCAGGTCGAGGTCGGACCGCTCTTCACGTTTGGAAATCAGTGGTCCATCAAACCGGGCATCCGGTACCACTCGCTCTCGCAGGATGTAGACGTTGCCGGGACGGAGTTCGAGGTGGATCTAACGTACATTAGCGTCGGCGCGTCCGTTGGATGGAGGTTCTAGCACGGTCCTTTCCGAGTACGGGTGGCTCGGTTACAAAACGGAGAGAGAATCAAGGGCAAAGATCGGAGGGATTTGAATTCACTTCCGGTCTTTGCCTTTATTCGTTGTAATTGTTGAATGCTTTGCCCTGGCAGAGTCGTCGTGACCATCGTTTGTGAGTGGCAGATGAAACACGCGATGCCACTCCAGTTGTCGCAGGCTATTTTTCCGGTTGGTCGCCTCGATTGCGCATATTCAAATGCGTGACGTTCACAACCTGTTTGGCGGATGGATCGCGATACGCAGAGACCGTTGTTTGTGCCTATTAGTTGGACGAACGGTGAGCCTTTTGCGATGACGCAGTAGATGCGGTACGGAGGGTCAACCGAGTCGTTTATTGTGAGCTTAGCGAGGACCGACCGTCAGGAGGTCCGTAACCGTTGGATCGCTGAAGGCTGTCCGCCAAACAGGCTCTCGATTCCTCTCTCCGTGCTTGCTCGATTTCTGAATCTCCCCCATGTTGAGAACCCTGAAAATGGGATGCGGTCATCTGATCGCGCTACCCCTTCTCGCTGCAGCCATGTTTGCTGCTCTACTCCTGTTTGGGACCTCTTCGTCCATGACGGGCGAGGAAATTGGTGTATTTACTGCGGTCGTTCTTGGGTGTGGTGGGATTGGAACGGGATTGCTAATCTATCTCTGGAACGATTCGTCGTCCGCGGCCGAGGACGGAACGCTTTCCGAAGCATCGATGGAGGAGGTCGAGCCCGAAGACGTCGAGTCGGATTCTATTGTCGATGTGGCGCGGGATGAAAAGGACGACGCGAGAGGCGGCCGAAAGTCAGTCGATTCCGGTGTAGATCCCGAGTCGGACGATGCGCAGGAGCCGGGTTCTGAAATCGATCGGCTGTCCTCCGACGAGGAGCCGTGGACCGTTCGGGAAGAATGGAGGAACGGAACGATTTCGTCCGATCGTTCGACCTTCGAAGAAATAGCCACGGGTCGTACAACCACGATCATCGGTACGGGTGCTATTGTCGTTGCAAGTGGCTTATTGGCGCTGTCGGTCTGGGGGGGCGAAAAGCAGTGGATCCTGGCCGGCGTGTTCGGTGCGCTCGGCCTGCTGACGCTGACTATCGGTCTGTACCGAATGCGGCAGCGACTGCGCTTTGGTGCGTCGACGCTCAAGCTCAATCCGCATCCCGGTGTGCTGGGCGGCCCGTTCCGAGCCGTCCTCGAAACGGAGATCCCGGCCGATCAGGTCGTGGGCGAGGGCGTGCGGGTAAAGCTGTCGTGCTACCGGCGTCGACTTGTCGCGCGCGGTCGTGGGGAAAGGGATGTCCGACGCGATTTGCTCTGGCGTGACGAGAAGCAGATGCGTCCCCTGCCGTCGTCGGGGGAAACCGTCGACGTGCCCGTGAGCTTCGACCTGCCCGCCGACCGCCCGTCGTCCACGCCCGAACGTACGGATGTGCGGTACGAGTGGGTGTTACGGACAACCGCCGCCGTCCCCGGTGTGGACTACACGAGCGTCATCGAGGTACCCGTTTTTCCGGTCCCGCTCCCTGAAGCCGACAGCGTCCCTCACTACGACGAATTTGAGGTCGACTACGACGAGGCGTCAGCTCGTGGAGAGGCAGACGTGGAACGCCTGCCGGGAGGAGGGCTTGATATTTATTTCGGTCCATCTCGCCATCCGTGGTACATCGCCGCATTCACGGTTCTGACCGCGGCATTCGGGACAGGAGGCTATTCTTTTCTCCTGCACGCGCATGTTTTTTCGGGTGTCGTGTTCGGGATGGTCGCCCTCCTTTTTGCTTGGGCCACGTACAACTACGCAACGCATCGGAGCCGCATCACCGTAACACATGAGGGTGTGAGGATTGAGGAAGGAGCCCTGGGAATGAAATCGACAACGCAACTTGTAGCCGACAATGTCGATCGGGTGACGGTTGCGCCGTCCGCAAATATGTACCAGCTTCACGTTCATCGCGTACGGCCGGCACGGGATGATACAGTGAGCACAACGCGCCGTATGTTCAGCAACCTTGGGATCGGGAGGCCGGGCTCGGGAGAATCTTGGAACGCCTATCTGGAGCGACGTGGCCTGACGGGACATCGCGTGGTCGCGGCTCGTCTTCTAGCCGATCACGCAGAGGCCGAATGGCTGGCGTCGCAAATCGAGCAAGCGGCGGGCGAAATGCTGAGATAATATCCAATCGCTCGCTCAGTTGGATGTGTCAGTGCTGTCTTTGAGCGCTTCCGCTTCGCGATCGGTGATGGACGCCGGACTGCGGAGCGTAGCTTCGAGTGTCTCGGCCGTCCGGAAAAGTAGGTCTTCGGCGCCGGGCGCACACATGAGTTGAACGCCGGGGACGAGACCGGTACTGCGATCCCTTCTTGTCCAAACGGGCACACTGATCGCCGGCAGGTTCATCGCGTTCGCGAAGATCGTCGGGGTGAACAGCTTGCGGACGCCGGGCCGCGCCATGTACGATGCCGCCCGGCCGTGCTTCATCGCCAGCGCGCCGTTCGTCGGGAGCAGGAGCAGACCGTCATCGCCGAGGTGTTCACGTATGGTGCGGCGGTGGCGAATCAGGCGAGATTGACTGCGCACGGCCTCCTCGTTCGACGGTCGCATCGCCTGCATGCCGAGGAGGAGGCGGAGGAAATGCCAGTGCACGGTTGGCGAGCCGGTGGCGTGGCGAAACAGCTCCATGGGCACCGACAGGTCCTCGCCCTCCGAAGTCTGGAGGCCCTTCCAGAAAAAGCGATTATAGTCGCGAATGATGACGTTGAGGAAATCGCTGTAGATGCGCCCGGCGGGAGGGAACGCAGACGGTTTTTCGATCTCATTGCCTTCATCGGCGAGGGCACGCGCGGCGTCCGACCAGGCATCGTCGATCACATCCTCGCGAATCTCCATCTCGAAGTCCTGCGGCACGAGGATGCGAGGCGTCTTGACGTATGACGCTGGGACGGGCTCATCCGCAATGATTTCGTACACGAGGCGTGCATCGCGCACGGACCGTGTGATCGGCCCGAGCGACATCATCGTGTCGGCAAAAAGCTCCGGCGCATTTGGGTCGCGAGGAGGCCACGTTCCATTCGGGTCGACGCGACCGGAGGCTGGCTTAAAGCCAACGACGCCGCAGCAGTGCGCCGGGTAGCGGATCGACCCGCCTAAATCCGGTCCCATGCCGAAAGCAACGCCGCCCGATGCAACGAGGGCGGCATCTCCTCCGCTGGATCCCCCGGGAATGCGGTCGGGCGACAGCGGATTATTGGTTTTCCCATATCGGAGGTTCACCGTCTCGTGTGTCATCGCAAACTCCGGGACATTGCCCCGAGCGAGGACGACGGCGCCGGCTTTTTTCAGTCGCTGCACCACGATGGCATCCTGAGACGGGAGATGCTCGGGCGCACGGACGGACCCGGCGGTGACGGGTTCACCTTTCAGGCCATACGTCTCCTTGATGCTGATCGGCACGCCTGCCAGGGGGCCTCCGCTCGCGGCCTGTCCCTCGGCCTTCGCCCACGCGCTCTCGCCCAGCACATCGACGGCGGCGTTCAGTGTGTCATCGAACCGTTCGATGCGCTCGACATGCAGCTCGACCACCGACTCGCCGGATCGGGCACCCGACCGGATGGCCTCAGCAAGGTCTGTCGCGTCCGGAAACTGCCGGGGATCGACGAGAGGAGCGGACATCGCGATTGTGGTGGATTGTGGATTGTGTATTGGAGTCACGGACAGGCGTCCGGCGAACTCACCCGAGGAAAAAGCAGTCGGCCATTCACGATGGACGGAGCACCGACCGTCGGGAGGTCTGTACCTCTGGATGGGCGAAGGCTGTTCGCAAAACAGGTTCTAATACTTCCAAACCTCCAAACCTTCAGACCTTCACACGTCAATAGCCGCGCGGACCGCATTCCTCGCCTGTGCAAGATGCCGTTCTTCGTGGGCGATCGTCGCTTCATACCAGGCGCCCAGGCTGATCGAGACGATCGGGACGGCGGGAGATGCGACGCGTACGTTGCGCAGGTCGAGTCCGGTGGAGCGTTCGCAGCAGTGGATCAAGTCGTCCTGAAGCTGAAGGAATTCAGTCGTGACCGCGTGTGGTTCGAGGGTGTTGTGAGCATCGGGGGCGTACGACGCGGGCGCCGGAATCGAAAGCCGCGAGGACGGTTGCATGAGTCGAATCATCATGCGACTCACGAAGCCGTATTCGAATGGCCCTTCTCCGTATGGACCGTTCTCTTCCGCATCATTGATTGACCGTTCCATGCGCGCGAGCAGGAGCCAGCCAGCCGTGTTCAGATGGTCGAAGCACTGAATGGCAGACCACGCATCCGGCGCGGGCGGCGTGTTCAAAATCTCGTCGTCTGTGCCATGCACGAGAGCCTCCGCGTTGGATTTGATGTCACGGAAACCCTGGAGGTACCGCTCGATCTGAGGCGAGGCAATGTCGGGGCTGGGCATTCGGGGAAAGGTCTATCAGAAAAGAGGCTACTCGACGGGAGGAGAGAGCTCGAGGAGCCCGTCGTTCACGAGATGCTGAACGAGCGACAGGAAGGCGTCATCGTCCAGATGGGGAGTGAGCTCTCTGGAGGGGATGAATTCCGTGCCCGTCAAAAGCGGAGCGGCGAACGCAATCTCGTCTCCGAGGAGGATCTCCGACCCGTTGGCGAAGAGGCTCGCCGTTCCATCGTCGTGGGGGATGAACGCGAGGTTTGTCGCCGGGCCGCGGCGAAGTCCCTCGCCCGACCGTATGGCTTCGGCGATCTCGCCCGCAGAAACGTCCTCGGGGAGGGGCATCGCGAATCGGTCCCGTTTGGGTTCCGTCACGAACGCGCCGAACCACCGGTCGATCGTGTCGTCGTCTTCCGTGAGACTGCGAAGGAGGCCACGGATGGACGCAAGCGCATCGGCCGAGATTTCTCCCGGCTCATCGGGGACGGTGAGGTCGGGGTCGCCGTAGCGCGCGTCCGGGTCGATCCGTTCCATCGCGTACTGCATGAAGTCGGCGATGAGTTCTTCGTGGCTCGGCGCGCGGAAGCCGATCGAATAGGTCATGCACTCATCGTCGAGCGACACGCCGTGGTGTGCCACGCGGGGGGGAAGGTAGAGCATATCGCCCGGTTCGAGCACGGCCTCGCGGTCCGCCTCGAAGTCCTTCAGCATGCGAACATCGAGGTCGGGCACAATCTCTTCGTTCTGGACCGGCTCCTCGCCCCATTCCCACCGGCGCGTGCCTTGCCCTTGAAGCAGGAAGACGTCGTAGTTGTCGATGTGGGCGCCGACATTTCCGTCCTTTGGCGCGTAGCTCACCATGACGTCGTCGATACGCCATTTCGGGACGAACGCAAAGGCATCGAGAAGGTCAGCAACCTCGGGGATGAGGCGGTCGACCTCCTGGACGAGCACGGTCCACTTCGACTCCGGAAGGCTCAGGAAATCCTCCTCGTCGAACGGGCCAAAGCGAAGCTCCCATGGCTTCTCGCCGCCCTCTTCGAGAATCAGGCGGCTCTCGACACCCTCTTCGCACGCGAGTCCTGCCAGTTCGCCTGGTTCCAGTGGCGATTCAAAGGTGGGCAGTGCGCCGCGGATGAGGAGCGGCTTCTTTTGCCAGTACTCGTTTAGAAATGTTTCCGGCGAAAGATCTCCGAGAAGGGTCGAAGGAATGGGCATGGAGGAGAGGGGGAGGGCGAGGTGCGAAATGCTAAGGGCGAAATGCGAAGGGCGAAGGGCAGGCGTTTTCGCCTTCTATCGTCTGTGGTAGGGCATTAGCCGAGCAGGTACATGATGCCTTTGATTGCGGGCCAAAGCATCAGGAGGACGAGGACCCACGCTACCCAGCGGGTGCTCCTGGCGCGTTCGGGGAATTCGTAGCCGCAGTACGGGCAGACGTCCACGTCGCCGTCATCTTCGTATTCGAGTGCACAGGACGGGCATTTGCTATATTCTTCGGGCATAAGACGGGATTCGGATACCACGCGGATCGAGAACGAGCTCGCATTTACATCAGGTGCGAAGCAAGTTCTTTTAGCAGCAGTTCCGCATCCTCGTCTGGAATATCATTCGGATCGAAGCCAAGAGCGGCGATATCGTCGTCGATCTCGGGCTGGGCGGATTCGAGATCGAGCGAGCGAAGAAGGACCGCCGCGGCACCGGTTGCGATGCCGGTGATGAGCAGAGCTTTCAGAAAGCGGGACATGAGGGGTCGGGCCTGTGGTTGAGTCGCGTTCGAGGTGCAAACGCCTGCTCTGTGGAGGGGTTCGTCCGTTGATAGAAAAGAATGGCACCCGGAGGTGTGGTTGTTCGGACTGGCTGAATCCTGCACCGCAGCCATGGGTTAACATCCGGCATGTCCTCCGTTGAATCGTTTCGTCCCTCGCTGTCGATGGCTCTTACACTGACTTCTTCTTTTCGCGTCCGGTGGTTCACCTTTCTGGTCATCAGCCTTCTATTTTTCTCTGAGGCGGTTCCGGCTTGGGCGCAGTCCGATGAGCCGAGTGTGGTCATTGCCCGCGTGAAATACGGGGGCGGGGGCGACTGGTACAGCGATGAGCAGTCGTTGCCAGAGCTTTTGTCGTTCGTTCGCGAGAACACCTTGCTCAGTGTGGCCCCCGAGGCGGAGACCGTCGAACTGACGAGCAACAACCTTTTTGCCTACCCCTACCTCTATCTTACGGGGCACGGTAACGTATCGCTCTCTCCGTCGGAGGTCGAGCGTCTTCGTCAGTACCTGGAGGGCGGCGGGTTTTTACACGTCGATGACAACTACGGCCTGGATGAACACATCCGCCGCGAGCTAAAGAAGGTCTTTCCAAACCGCGAACTGGAAGAGATTCCCTTCGATCACCCGATCTATAACATGCGGTATCGTTTCCCGGACGGATTGCCCAAGATTCACGAGCACGACGGGAAGGCACCGCAGGGCTTGGGAATACGAGACGATGCCGGTCGGATCATGGTGTTTTACTCGTACGAGTCGGATCTTGGAGACGGATGGGAGCCTGCGTCCGTTCACAACAACTCCCCGGAGAAGCGCCAAGCTGCCTTGCGCATGGGAGCAAATATTCTCACGTACGCGATGACGCATTAGAACCTTGTTTCATGGCCGGATCTTGAGCTGATATGAGCCAAGGAACGGTCGAGGGTTCACGTCTCTGGCCCGAACGAAGGTATCTTCGGATCCGATTGCAGGAGCCACGGTGGGTACGGTTCACGAAGCTAACGTGCTGCGGGCATAGCGAGGACCGACCGTCGAGAGGTCCGCACTCTTGGCCGGCCGGAGGCTGTTTGCCAAATAGGTTTTAATGCGTATGGGAAAATATTCCCCAGTATCGGTACAGACGTCCCGGCAATATCTCCCTGCGCTCGTGAGTGCATGCCGCGGCTGCAGTGGTGCTCCTGCCCTGACGCATGATTCATCTTATATCGCTTCAACGACGTTCATCCACGGACATCGTCGAATCTGGTTGGTTTGCCAGGCCAATGCCTCGAGATGTCAATATGGCCTGACGCAGATGTTGGAATTTGGCGAGAGGCTATTTTAGCGTCCCTGGTGCTGCTTTCGTGAAGCACGTGTTGGAGGAGCGCTTGATATGTCGGATACTCTAAAGGTCTACCTCAGGAGTGTGAGTGCTGTGTAAGAACTGAACATGCAGCGGACTCTTCCCCGTGGTTCTTCGTTATGAATGATCGGCACGCAACTTGTATGTACTGCCCATCACGAAGGACACGAAACAACCCCAGACCTCTATCATGGCTACGGAATCGGTTGGCGTTCAGATCGACGCATCTCTCCTTGAGCGCGCCGCGCGCATTGCAGACAGCGAGGGCCGGAGCGTGGAAAGCCTGATCGAAGACCTGTTGCGTCGTCGCGTTTCTTCCCTCAAAGAGTACACGGGTGCAGAAGACGTAGTGGACGAGTCTCCAGAGGATCGGACAGCTGAAGATGCTTCGTTAAACGAGGTTTGGGATCGGATGAACCGCTCGCTGCAGGACGGCCCCGACCTTGGCTTTGGCGACTCTCGGGCGGCATAGTTGGACTGCTCGCCGCGTCCTGGCGTTACGGCGATACATATTCAGATTGACAAGAAGCCGGTTGTCCTTCGGGATGCCGGCTTTTCTATGTCCCCGATGGCTTGACAGGAGAGCGACCTCGCAGGTGTACTACTCTTCCCGTTCCTGTTCACGACGGGGAAGCTGTTTGACTGTGCGAGGTTTGTCCGAATCTGTCACCTCCACAATGGGCGTTTCAGATGAGGAAACGGGACGAATCCGTGCGTTGCGCGTGGCGATGCGCGCCAGCACAACCGGCCAGAGTCGCGGCATCAATCGGGTGTATGCGAATCCCAGAATGATCACCCCAGCTAGGCCCAAGAGGCCGCCCCACGACAGGACGTATACCGGCCAGATGGCGGCGCGTATCAGGCCCTGAATCCAGTTGGCGCTGATGGGCAGGAGGAGGTCCCACAGCATCATCGCCACATCGTGCGCGAGAAACGCGAATGGGTCGGCATAGGCGCGAGTCACGGCTCCGTTCCAGGCGTCTGGCTGAAGCCAATCCGCGTCACCGAGCTCGCGAATCTGGTAGGCGACAAAGGTAATGGTCGCTACCAGTCCGTAGAATCCTCCGCCGAACGTCGGCACCCCCCAAGCGACAAGTCGGCCTGCCGTCAGCACCATGGTTGATCGAGGCGTCTCACGGAGCGAGGTATGGGAAATATTTGACTGGCGGAGGCGCGACCGGGCGACCTTCAGTATGATGAAGAGTGGGATGCCGATCATGACGACCGCCTCGATGAACGCTTCCCCGCGCCCGACGGAGAAGGAGAGAGCGAGCGCCAAAGCAAACCCGACCAGTGCGAGGCGACGCCCGGTCATTCGCGAGCGGATCGCTTCTGGAAGCCATGACGGACTGCGAAGTCTGAGCGCCGAAGTAGTCTCGCCTTGAATGTCCTCGTTGGTGTCCGGCACGGAACGCTCCGATGAGGTGGCCGACGAACGGTCAGTCGACTGTTCTGAAGTCACAGGATGTCTGTTGCGGGTCATGGCAGAACGCGACGGGTTCGTTCATGCGCGAAATGATTAGTGCATGATACGGATTATCGCGGTCTGTGTCATCACCTGTCCGTCATCTCAGGCGTGGAGAGAAATATGCTTGTCTCGTACGGTGTGTCCGGACAAGCGCACGGCCCTCTGCTCAAGAGAGCCGAGAACGAGCTCTCAGGAGGACTGAAAGTACCGGTACAGGACATCCGGTGGGCAGAACCCGGTAAAGGCGCTCTGGATGACGTTGATACTGGCGAAAACCGTCAGCAGGTAGCCCCAGTCGGGACCGAAGTAGCCGATTGCGAGGCCGATGAGACTCACGACGCCAGCGAGGACGCGGACGATCTTTTCGCTGGTGGAGGGTACGTTGCAGATGCGCATAGGAATCGATGGTTACGTGATCTTGCTGGCGCGAGGGCTGATTTCGCTCTCGATCCCGAGAACTCAGATGCTCCGGTCAACGGGCATTTCGAACGCTCGGACCGGGTGTTTCGGGTCGGTCTCATGGTTGAGTTCCGCGATCGCGTCAAGCAGGTGTTCGGCTTGATCGGACGGAAGGAAGGCCCAGGTGAGCGTCGAGTAGGCGGGATGCGAGGCGTGCCCGAACCATCCGACATCCACGGCCGACGGCGTCTGGGTGTGATGATAGCCTCTGATATCGATTTCGCTGAAGACCTGGATCGAGTGCTCCCGGTACATCCGGTGCAACTCCTCCCGATTCGAGTCCAGGCTCATGACGGCAACGAGTTTCATGGTTGATTGTGGATTGGGGATTTCGAATTGCGAATTGTTGGGGCGTTGGAGCGTTAAGACGTTGGGACGCTAGAACCTTGAACCTTGAACTCTGAACGTTGAACGCCTTCGCTGGGGTCGCTGACGAGGGTCGTATCGTCCAGCTCGTTGCGGAGCATGAAGTAGATCAGCGGGACGATCAGGAGCGTAAGGGCTGTCGATGCGATCGCGCCACCCATGAGAGAGATCGCGAGTCCCTGGAAGACAGGATCGAAGAGGATCACCACGGCGCCAATGACGACAGTACCTGCGGTCAGCAGAATGGGGCGCGTCCGTACGGCACCCGCCTCGATTACCGCTTGCCGGAGCGGCACGTCGTCGGCCAGCCGCAGGTTAATGAAGTCGATTAAGAGGACTGAGTTACGCACCATGATTCCGGCTAAAGCAATGAATCCAATCATGGAGGTGGCGGTGAAGAAGGCCCCGAGCATCCAGTGGCCGAGCACGATGCCGATGAGCGACAGCGGGATCGCGACCATCATCACGAGCGGCACCAGGAGGTCCTGAAACCACCCGACGATCAGGATATAGATGATCAGCAGGACGACGGCGAAGGCGATGCCGAGATCGCGAAACACCTTGTAGGTAATGCGCCATTCGCCGTCCCACTTCAGCGAGTAGCCGTCGGTCGCGAACGGTTGGTCGGTGTAGAGCTGACCGAAGCCGTAGCCGGCGGGCGCATCGATCGCCTCCAGCTTCTCCTCCATGTCGAGCATGGCGTAGATGGGGCTCTCAATGTCTCCAGCGACGTCGGCCATCACGTAGACGACCCGGCGCTGATTCTTGCGGTCGATCGACTTATCTCGGACGCCTTCTTCGACGGTGACGAGGTCCGCGACGGGAATCATGGCGCCCGTCTGCGACTGCACGCGAACGTTCTTCAGATCTGCAAGACTCGACCGGTGCTCCTGTCCGAGTCTTAGGTGCACGCCGACCGGTGACCGTTCCTCGGGAAGGTGCATCGTCGTCACGTCCTGTCCGCCGAGGGCAAGGCGCATTGTCTCGGAGATGCGGGCTGCGGGCACACCTGCTCGCATCGCCTTCTCCTTATTGACGTTGAAGGTGTACTTCGTCTGATCGTCTTCGACGCGCCAGTCCACGTCAACGACGCCTTCTGTTTCCTCGAACACCTGTCGTACGCTGTCGGCCAGAGTGACCTGCGTGTCGAAGTCGGGGCCGTAGATTTCCGCGACGAGTGTGGCGCGCACGGGCGGCCCCGGCGGCACCTCGGCCACTTTCACGCTGGCATCGTACCGCGACCCAATCTCCGCGAGGGGGGCGCGCATCCGTTTGGCGATCGCGTGACTCTGCTCGTTCCGGTTGTGCGCGGAGGCGAGATTCACCTGGATGTCGCCCTGGTGTGGGGCGGAGCGCATGTCGTAGTGGCGAACCAGTCCATTCAGGTTGACGGGCGCGGCGTCACCCGCGTACGTCTGGACGTCGACAACCTCCGGCTGCTTCGTGAGGAAGGCCGACATTTCTCGGAGGACGGCATCGGTACGCTCCAGCGTTGTGCCTTCCGGCATGTCGACCACGACCTGAAACTCATCCTTGTCGTCGTACGGCAGCATCTTGACCGTCACCACCCGGAAGTAGAACAGCGACACCGCGCCGAGCAGGAGCACTGTGGTCACGCCGATGAACGACCAGCGCTTCCACGGGCTGTTCAGCATGGGCTCGATGGTCGCGGCGTACCAGCGGTAGATGGCCGTTTCCTCGAGATTGTAGTCGGATTCGGAATTGTCTTCCTCCTCGTCATTTCCGCCGGCAATGAGACGGTAGGCGAGGTAGGGGGTGATGATCAGTGCTACGATGAGGGAGAACGTCATCGCCATCGACGCACCGATCGGCATCGGACTCATGTACGGACCCATCAGGCCGCTGACGAACGCCATCGGCAGGACGGCGGCGATCACGGTCAGGGTGGCGAGAATGGTCGGGTTGCCAACCTCGTTGATGGCGGCGATGGCCGACTGGAATTTCGGCAATCGCTTCATTTTGAAGTGTCGCTCCATGTTCTCCGCGACGATGATGGAGTCGTCCACCACGATACCTGTCACGAAGATGAGCGCGAAGAGGGTGATCCGATTCAGCGTGTAGTCGAAGAAGTAGTAGACGAAGAGCGTCAGTGCGAAGCTGATCGGCACCGAGAGGAAGACCACGAGGCCGCCGCGCCAGCCCATGGCGAGGCTCACGATGATCGTGACGGCTGCGATGGCACCGAGAAGGTGGATGAGTAGCTCCGAGACTTTGTCCGACGCTGATTTTCCGTAGTTGCGCGTCGTGGTCACGCTCACTTCGTTCGGGACGAGCGTCGATTCCATCACCTCGACCTTTTTCAGCGCTCGTTCGGCGATCGTCATCGCGTCCTTGCCGCTTCGCTTGGCAATGGCAACGGTTACGGCCGGGCGGAGCCCACCGGTACGTTGCTCAGCCGACGTCGATTCCGTCTCCGCGTTGTCGGAATGTCCGGCTCCGTATCCGAAGGAGACGTACTTCTTGGGTTCGGCCGGTCCATCCTGCACGTCAGCGACCTGACGCAGGTACACCGGACTGCCCTGGTGTACACCCACGACGAGGTTTTTCACCTCGTCAGCGGAGGAGAGGAAGGCACCGGTTTCTACCATGAAGGACGTATCGCCCTTCTCGAACGTACCGGCGTCCATCTGCTGGTTGGCAGCCTGGAGCTGCTGGGCGATCGAAGGTGGATCGATCTGGTAAGCGGCCAGGCGGTTCGGGTCGAGGGTGACGCGCATCGTTCGCGCGCGTCCACCGTGTACACTGACATCCGCGACGCCATCGACGGCCTTCAGGTCCATCGCCATCTCTTCGCCGATCCGCCGGAGCTGGTAGTCGTCGTAGTCCTCATGGTCGGCGTGGAGTGTGAGCGTCAGCACCGGGACATCATCCACGGCCCGCGTCTGAATCAGCGGCATGCTGGCGCCGGGCGGCATCTGGTCCATGTGCTTGAGCATTTCCTCGTAGAGCTTCACCATGCTCTCCTCGGAACGCTCCCCGACGAAATAGCGGACCGACACCAGCGCTTGCCCGGGCATCGAGGTGGAGTAGACGTACTCGACGCCTTCGATATTCGTCACGAGGCGCTCCAGCGGTTCAGCCACGCGGCGCTCGACCTCCTGTGGGGTTGCGCCGGGATAGCGAACCGCGATGTCGGCCATTGGGACCTCGATCTGCGGGTCCTCTTCTTTCGGCGTCAGCCAGGCGCTATAGAGGCCGATGCCGAGGAAGGCGGCCATTAGCAGCGGCGTCAGTTTTGAGTTGATGAAGCCGCGTGCGATACTGCCGGCAAGTCCGTTCGTCTGTGCCATGGTGAGGTGCGGGATTAAAATCGGTACGTGCGAGCTCGCTCAGTCACGAGCCGCAGGGCGCGGAGAGAGGGCGAGAGAAGAGTTTATTGCGTGCGAACGGTCTGGCCGTCCAGGATTCGACCGGTTGCGTCGGCGATGTAGGTTTCACCTGGACGCAGGCCCGAGAGAACCTCGATTCGGTCGCCTCGCTGTTCGCCAACGCGCACCCAGCGTAGGAGGGCGGTGGAGTCGTGTACGGCGAAGAGCCCCGTGAGCTGGCCCCGGTGGACGATCGCGTCCGCGGGGACCGTCAGGGTTGGGGCTTCTTCCACGGGGTACAGGACTTCTGCATACATGCCTGACTTGATATCCCCGGCATCGTCCCGGTTCAACTTGACCTGTACCTCGAACTGACGGCTCGCGTAGTTGCCGCCGGGATTGATCTGCGTGACCTCGCCGGACAATGTGGCGTCATCTGCGGCGCCAATCTCGACGTTGACGGATTCGCCCATCTTGAAGCGGTTGATCTCGGCTTCCGGCACCTGTACGACGGCCTTCAACTCGTCCAGCGTCTCGACGACGAGCAGCGGTCGGCCCGGCGTCGCTAGGGCGCCTTCCTCGGCACGTTTCTCCACGACGAACCCGTCGATCGGGGAGGTTATGGTCGAATAGTCGAGCGTATCGTTGATCTCCGCCAGCTGGCTCTCCAGCGCCTCGACGCGTGCTTTGGCCCGTTCAAAGCCCGTCTCCGCATCGTCGAACTCCTTTTGTGTTGCGCTATCCTTTGCCTTTAGCGACTCGATCCGCTCGAAGTTGGTTTTCGCGTTCTTCAGCGCAGCACGTGCTTCCTGGAGCCGAGCTTCGACCTGTCGTTTCTGTGCGCGAACGTTCTGGCTGCGCACCTGAACGAGCGTCTGGCCGCGGCGGACGCGGTCACCGGCCTCCACGTCGAGTGACGTGATCGTCCCCATCATCTTGGTTGAGAGCGGAATGCGGCGGGCGCCCTGAATGGTGCCGCTGTATCGGTAGACGGTGGGCTCCGCCGATTCGGCTGCGACCGCGGTCGTTACAGACATCGGCTCTGCATCGGACGGATCTGTCGACTCCTCGGAGCTGCAGGCGGAAAACGTGAGCGCGGAGGCGAGCAGAAGGGCAGCAAGTAAGCGGGAAGGGGTCATTGAAATGTGGATTGTGAATGGTGGATTGTGGATTGGAGCGGATTCAAACATTTCGGTTTTCGACGAAAGTGAGAGGCGAAATCCAATCAACCACTCACTACCAACTACCTACCTCTCTCACCTCGTGAGAGTCCGTTCGGTGAGAAGCTCAAGCCGGTAGAGCGTGACGTTGTGCTGGTAGAGCGCCTGCAAGTGTGCGAGTCGACGTTCGGCGAGCGTAGCTTCGGCTTGGAGCAAGTCGGAGGTGCGTTCCAGGCCTTCCGCGTAGCGATCGGAGCGGATGCGAAGGCTTTCCTCGGCTTGCTCGACGGCAGCTTCGGCCTGCTTGATGCGCTGCCGAGCGGCCATGAGGTTGCGCTGTGCTTCGGTGATGTCGACTTCATTTTGTAGCGACTGCCGCTGCAGGGCGATGTCGGCCCGCTGCAATTCGGCTTCTGCCTGCTGGGCCTTGCCGATTTGCTGGAAGCCGTCGAATAGGCTCCACGTCAACGAGGCGCCGACCGTGTAACCCGCCGCATCGGTCCCGAACGCCGTGTCGTCGTTCCAGGCGTAGGTGCCCCTTGCATTCAGTCGGGGCACGAAGGCCATCCACCGGGCACGTACCTGTGCCCGTGCGGCATCAGCACGCAAGCGAAGCGCCTGCATGTCCGACCGGTGACGGTTGGCGGTTGCGGCCGTGAGTGTGTCCTGGGGTGGTGCTTCCTGTGTGAGGGAGTCCGTAGCCTGGACGTGCACCCGTTCTTTGACGCCGAGAAGGAAGCGCAGCTGATCGGACGCGCTTCGGAAGCGGGCGACGGCATCGGTGCGTCGACTCTCGAGGTCCAGCACCCGGACCCGGGCGGCCAGCACGTCAGCACGCGTGATCATACCCTCGTCGAACAGATCTTCGGACTGCTGTGCATTTTTGCGAGCGGCGTTCAAGGCTTCATCGATGACCTCGAGCTGCTCCCGGGCCAGGACGAGCCCGAAGTAGCCCTTCTTGACCTGAAAGGCGACAACCTCGCGCGTTCGCTCGGTTTGCTTCGCAGCGGCCTTCACGGCACTGGAAGCAGCTCGACGGTCGAAAAGGCCGTCCAGGTTGACGAGCGGCTGCTCAACCTGCACGCGTGTCGTGAAGTTATCGATGCGCTCTGGGTCGTTAAGCGTCGTGGGAGCGAAGTCGGCCTGCGTCACCGTCTCCTGTCGGAGTTTGAAGCCGAACGCATTGAGTGGATCGGTCGTCGTTGCGCCCTCTTCTGCGGCAGAGATACGGGGAAAGAACACCGCCAGTGACTGTCGCTTCTGTGCACGGCGCGCCCGGTGCTGCGCCTCCGCGTCGCGAACGGGGAAGCTCTCCGCGCGCGCCTTCTGCAGAGCTGCTTCCAGTGTGAGGGACAGCGTGTCGCCTGCGGAAGTGACAGGCTGGGCCTTCACCTGCGGTGTGGCCCCAGTGGCGAGCCATCCCGCCAGCATGATCGCGATTGCGACGGAGAGACCTGATGGAACGGGCAGATGACGAAAACGGATCGAGGGTGACGTCATGAACGGGCGGGGAATGGCCTGCGAGAAAGGGTGCTGTGTGTGATACTGTATCACTTTCGAGTAATGTAATGGGGCATTACAGGATCTGTTCCAATGGCATATGATCGCGCAGTAGTCCAGCGTACGTGTGCAAATCTGCTGGAATTCAGATCCATAAGTGTACTCAGAGCGCTTTGGGGACGGTTTGTTGATCGAGGTTTGTTTGATTCATGTAAGGTAACTACATCCCGATGAAAGAATATAGTATCGACGAAGAATATCGTTGTGGTTCATGGGTGCGTCTTGATGTGGGGGATATTCGCACGCCCGAGACGGGGGACCTTGAGCCGGACGGGGTTGCGTCGAGCGCACGCGAGCCCGTTCGTACGACGTGGGCAGACCGCGCTACCGGGGCTCGAGGCAGAACGTTCGAGTATGTTCAGTTCGATGGAGGCGCCCGGTAGATGCGGCTGCACTGGCAGAAGATGCTGTGACGGTGTACGTGTCCCAGATTTTCCAAACAAAAGGGGAGCGTACACCCGTGGACAGAGCCGGGAGAGGAGAGAGGGCAAATAGAAAACGCCGGACCGCTGCAGAGAGCGACCCGGCGTCGGGAACGTGATGTATATTTGTGGCCTCCGGTCTCCGGTAGGATCAACGGGAGGTCGGCGTGGGGCTATTTATAAATGTCGTCGATGAACGTCTTGAACCACGGCGGACGGGCGACAAGGATGTAGGCCGCCACGATTGGGACGATCGGCACCATGAAGATGAGGAGGTCGACGATGATGATCGCGCCGGCGATCAGCCAGATCTTATGTTCGGGCATGATAACCTGTTTGCCGTATGGATCGCGAAAAAGGAAGGGGAGAAGGTCGCGTCTCAGATTGATCCGGGAGCCGGGGGCCTAACAATACGGTCGTCCCAGTGTGTTGTGTTCGAGCCGGTCAGTGGAATCAGGCAATAAAGAGAAAACGCCGAACCGCGTCCCATCGCTGGGAGCCGCTCGGCGCTTCGTAATTGCATGGGGAGGGGAGTTGGACCCTTCGCCCTTCCCATTTCGCCCGTCGAATTCGGAATTATGCGGTTAACGCCTCCTTGAGGTCCTCCTCGTCATCCGTCTGATATGCCTCCATCGGGGGGCATGCGCAGATGAGGTTCCGGTCGCCAAAGGCGTCGTCGACGCGGCGGACGGTCGGCCAGAACTTGTCGGCACGGGTCCAGTCCGCGGGGAAGGCCGCACGCTCGCGGCTGTACGGGAGGTCCCAGCCGTCGCGCGCGATCATCTCCGCCGTGTGCGGTGCCTGCTTCAGTGGGCTCCTGTCGAGGTCCACACTCTCGTTTTCGACCTCTTCGATCTCCGTCCGGATGTTGATCATCGCCTGGCAGAAGCGATCGAGCTCTGCCTTCGACTCACTCTCCGTCGGCTCAACCATGAGCGTACCGACCACCGGCCACGACATCGTCGGGGCGTGGTAGCCAAAGTCCATCAGTCGCTTCGCCACGTCCTGCTCGCTGATGTCGATGTTTTTTCGGAAGGGGCGAAGGTCGAGGATAAATTCGTGGGCGACGCGTCCGTGATCGCCCGAGTAGACGACGTCGTAGTGGTCGGAGAGCCGCTTGGCGATGTAGTTGGCATTCAAGATCGCCGTCTTGGTCGACTGCGTGAGTCCGTCGGCTCCCAGCATCTTGATGTACGCCCAGGAAATGAGCGTGATGAGGGCGGAGCCGTACGGTGCAGCCGATACGGGGTCGATTGCCTGGTCGCCGCCCGTTTCCACGATCGGGTGCCCGGGGAGGAAAGGAGACAGGTGCTTGGCAGTGCAGATCGGGCCGACGCCCGGGCCGCCGCCACCGTGCGGAATGCTGAACGTCTTGTGCAGGTTCAGGTGGCACACGTCGATGCCGAACTCGCCGGGGCGGCAGAGGCCGACCTGTGCGTTCATGTTGGCGCCGTCCATGTAGACCTGGCCGCCGTGCTCGTGCACCACGTCGCAGAGCTCCTGGATATGGTCCTCGAAGACGCCGTGGGTGGACGGGTACGTGACCATCAGCGCGGCGAGTTCATCACTGTGCTTCTCAGCTTTCGCCGTCAGGTCCTCCAGGTCGACATCGCCGTTGTCGTCGCAGTCGACCGTGACGACCTTCATGCCGGCCATCGTCGCGGAGGCCGGGTTGGTGCCGTGGGCCGACTCCGGAATGAGGCAAACGGTTCGGTTTTTGTCGCCGTTGGCGCGGTGGAACGCGCGGATGACGAGGAGCCCAGCGTACTCTCCGGACGCGCCGGAATTCGGCTGGAGGGAGACGCCGTCGAACCCGGTAATTTCTGCGAGCGAATCCGACAACTCCTCGATGACGGCCCGGTAGCCCTCCGTCTGATCGGACGGAGCGAACGGGTGAACGTCGGTGAAGCCCGGCATCGAGATCGGCATCAGCGCTGCCGTCGGGTTAAGCTTCATGGTGCAGGAGCCGAGCGGGATCATGCTCTGCGTCAGCGACAGGTCGCGCCGTGCGAGGCGATGGATGTACCGCGTCAGCTCGGTTTCCGACTGGTATTTGTGGAAAACCGGATGATCGAGGTACGAGGTCTCACGCTGGAGCGGACCGTCGTAGCCGGAGTCGAGGTCGGTGGCAACGTCTTTCGCGTAGAGCTTCTTCCCGTTCGTTGCGCCGAATACCGTGAACAGGGCGTCCAGGTCATCGGCGGACACCGTCTCGTCGAGCGAGACGCCGACGGAGCCGTCGTCGAAGTAGCGCAGATTGATCTTGTGCGCTTCGGCGGCCTCGCGGATGGCGTCCTGCGTGATGCCGTCGAGGTCGACGCGGAGCGTATCGAAGAAGTGGTCGTTGCGGATCGAGTGGCCGGTTTGCTCCAGGCCGTTCGCCAGGATCTTCGTGAGGTCGTGCACGCGGGTGGCGATATCTTTCAGTCCTTCCGGCCCGTGGTAGACCGCGTACATGGACGCCATTACAGCGAGCAGCACCTGGGCCGTGCAGATGTTGGACGTTGCGCGCCCGCGGCGGATGTGTTGCTCGCGGGTTTGCAGCGCCATGCGGAGCGCCATATTGCCTTCGGCGTCTTTCGACACGCCGATCATGCGACCTGGGACCTGGCGCTTATGGCGCTCTTTGGTCGCGAAGTAGGCAGCGTGTGGCCCGCCGAAGCCGAGGGGAACGCCGAAGCGCTGCGTCGAGCCGACAGCGACGTCCGCTCCGATCTCACCCGGTGGTGTGAGGAGCGTCAGTGCGAGCAAGTCCGCTGCAACGGTGACATAGGCATCGTTCTCGTGCGCCCGTTCGCAGATGTCCCGGTAGTTCTCGATCGAGCCGTCCGTCGTCGGGTACTGGAGCAGCACACCGAAGACGTCGTCATTGAACTCAAACGTGTTCGGGTCACCGACAACCACGTTAACGCCAATCGGCTCGGCACGCGACTGCACGACGCTGATCGTTTGCGGGTGGCAGTCTTCGGCGACGAAGAAGGTCCGCGACTTCTGCCGCTTCGTGATGCGGTTGAGCATCATCATCGCTTCCGCCGCCGCCGTGGCCTCGTCGAGGAGGGAGGCGTTCGCGATCTCCAGCCCGGTCAGGTCGATGACCATCGTCTGGAAGTTTAGGAGCGCCTCCAGGCGGCCCTGTGCAATTTCCGCCTGATACGGCGTGTACTGCGTGTACCAGGACGGATTCTCCAGGATGTCGCGCTGTATCACCGGTGGCGTGACTGTGCCGCTGTATCCCATGCCGATGAACGAGCGATGGGAATCGTTTTGCCCGGCGAGTTCTTGCGCACGGTTGAGGAGTGCGCGCTCGGTGACAGCCGGGGGCAGATCAAGAGGACGATCCGACCGGATGGAAGCCGGGATGGCTTCATCTACGAGCGCGTCAAGACTGTCAACGCCGAGGGTATCGAGCATCGCCGATACGTCTGCGTCGGACGGGCCGATGTGGCGGGACGCAAAACGATCGGTGACGGAAAGGTCGATGGCCATGTCGAGGAACGGTTGGGACGAGAACCGGGCGGGAACGGGGACGCAAAAACGCCGCTTTCAGTCCTATTTGAAAGCAGCGATCTAACGACCAGACACGACTTCATGTTCGCCAATTCGTCCGAAAGAAACACCTCCTCGGAAGGGGTTTCACTGCGGTTACATGAACGGAGGAAAGTTCAGGGTTCAGGGTTCAGGGTTCAAGGTTCAGGGTTCAAGGTTCAGGGTTGGGGAGTGAGCCTGAGGGCTTTGAGTCGTGAGGGGGAGTTTGCCACCCGTTAAGGCTCCCACACGCTCACACCCTCAGAATCTTTCTCCTCTCCCTACATTCAAACTTCCACACTTTCATACATCCAAACCTCAAGCAGGGTACCGTCCCATGACCACGCTCTGGATGTAGCTCTGAAGGTGGGCGACTTCGGTTTGTGCGTCGCGCGAGACCTGGCGCACGCAGTCCCCGATCGAAATCAGGCCCTGCAGTTCGCCATCCTCAACGACGGGGAGGTGACGGATCTTGGCCTCCGTCATCAACTGCATGCACTCCTTCACAGTGTTGAATGGGGAGACGCTTATGACCTCTGAGGTCATCACCTCTTCAACCTTCGTCGTGCGGGAGGTGCGACCTTTCAGAGCGATGCGACGAAGATAATCGCGCTCTGTAAAGATACCCTCGACCGGTGACTCACCTGGGTCGGGGTTCGGGTCCAGAACCAGCAGCGAACCGACGTTGTGTTGCACCATCAGCTCGATTGCGTGAAACACAGTCGCATCGGAGTCGACCGTGAATACATTCGTTCCTTTTTGCTTGAGGATGTCGCGGACGTGGGCAGCCATGGGATCACAGGGTTTCGATGAAACGGGTGGGACGAGGCAGGTTACGGCTGCTGCGTGCGGGGACCGGGCCAACGGATCATCATCGGGAGGAACCAGCTGGCGCTACTCGAGCGACCCGCGTACCGCTGCCATGCCCCAGGGTGACTCTCGATGAAGTCATCAGCGCACTTTGCGTGGATCGTAACCGCCACGCGGCATTCAGGTGTGCTATCCGTGGAGGTTAGCAGGAGAAGTTGATCAAGGTTGACGACCGGTTCGTTGCAGTGCTCGCAGCACACGTTGGTTGTGCCGGGGCGACGTGGGGAGCGGGAGCGGCTCATAGCGTTCGGGGACAGCAGGTTCAGATAACACGATCCCACGAGCGTTCGCCTGGATCTGAGTCGACCGCGATGACACGTCGGCAGATGCAAACGGGCTTCGACCGTCAATCCCAATCTCCCGGTTTCTTTGTCCGGATAATCGATCCGCGGTCAGTGGTTGCTCGGGGTACGTTCACAATTACTGTAATCGACGCTCCGGTATGTGAAGGGACATCTGCAGGGAGGGTGTGGGGACAAGTCAGGTCGAGCGTGTAGTATCTGTGAACTTGCCGGTCAGGGATGCCCGTACGGCATATTACGGTTCTTTCGGAAAGGCGAAGTTGCCTGAGGAAAGGCTCTTTTCATCCAAAAGAGGATACGGTGTCATCCATTTCTCGGTGTCGGTCCGACCTGGAAAGGCGTCGCCAAGTGCGTTTGCGTGCTCGACAACCAGCTGTTACGTTACGCTTCTGACCTGCTCAGGTCGATCTGTTTGTTGCGCCTGGGTGCGGGTCGAGGTTTACGTAACCGTTTGAACCTGACTCACTGATGCACATGGATGAGGGACTGATTCCCGCTTTAAACGCTAGGTTGGCAGAAATGGGAGACGCCGCACACGGAGCTGAAAAATCACTTACGGCAGCTTGTCGTGCACTTGGGGAAATACAGGCGCTGTGCGAGGAAAGGCTCGAAGAGGACGCCTCCAGCGAGCAACTAGAGGGTGTCAAAAAGAATGCCGCTCGGGCCGACGTGAGTCTTGATGCCGTGGCTCAAGAGATCCAGCGAATCGGTGAGGCGCTCGAGCGAGTCGCGGGTCTAGACGAATAGGGGAACGGGTTCGGTCGTCTATCTCTGAACGGAAATGATGTCTCCGTAATAAGCCGTCGTTTTTCCACCCGTGTTGTCCGTGTCTGTCATGATTGCAATTCCCGTTACGGCCGGTGGGTCTTCGCCAAAAGCCCGGCGATAATCCTCCAGGATGTTGCGCTGCTCGGTCACCCATCGCCCGGTGTCTGACGAGCCGCTGCGAACGGGAATCATCATCACCCAGTCCGTATACGCGCTCGGGAAAATCTGTCCGGCGTCCACTTGATTGGCCCAGACGTAGTTAAGAGCACGGGACGGGATGTCGTCATAGCCAAGCGCCTTGAGCGCCGTTCGCTTGATGCGTCCGCCGATCCCCAGGTCGTGGTCGAACGTTACGTAGATCCGCGCTGCGTAATCGTCACCATCCTTCGTTCGCGCGTTCCCGTCCTCAAGGACGTTGCTGACGCGCCACCGCCAGCGAAGAATTGGATATTCGTTTGGATCGATGCGTCGCCGGGTCACGAGCCCGGACGCTCCGCCGTCGCTGGTAGCGCGGAGCACGACCGTCGAGTCGTCCGGTGCGCGGACGAGGTTGTACTCCGTCTCCACGTCGATCTTGCCGAATGTGATGCGTTCCCATCCGGTTGGGGTGATCTGCTGGGCCGAGGCGGACGAAAAGGCACCGATCGTGAGCACGTCGGGGTGGACGGTGGCGGCCCCTGCTACGACAAGGAGAAGAATGATAGCGAGGCCGGCGACCGTCTTGGAGGAGCGGATCGAGGACATGGCAGTCGAAACAGGTTTACGGTAGATAAACGTGAGCATCAATGGATGGACGCACGGGAAGCATATCCTCTACGTGTGCCTGTTAACAGATCAGGTCGTGTTCAGAGTCTGCTCATGCGCATGATGTTACATATTTCTCGCCACCTGACACGACCCGAACTTCGCTCCATGCGTGAAGGTCATGGGCAAAAGAGCACGATGATTTGCTATCGCTGCTCAGGGATACGCGCTGCGTTCTTTTCTGAATTGAAGCGATCCTTTATTGCCCTGAGCATGTAGCATCACGCGACCACAAGCCCGTGCTCCGTCGGTGACCACGGCCCATTGCCGTCGTGTATTCCCACAGCTGCCGCCATCCGATTCTCGTCTATGCCATCATTTGCCGATCGACTTCGTGCTGCCCACCAGAACCGATTTGTCGGGAGGGAGGGCGAGCTAGACGCGTTCGAACACGCTATTGATGCGGACGTGCCCCCCTTCGCCGTGCTTTACATCCACGGTCCGGGAGGCGTTGGAAAAACGGCATTGACGCAGGAAATGCAATTCCGTTGCGCCGACCGATCCGTATCCGTGTGTGCTGTTGATGCACGGAACGTGGAGCCGACCCCGCAGGCAGCAGAAAAAGCGATCGAAGAGGCGGGGCTGGACTTGTCCGTCGATCCCTCAGCGCCCGACTCGATGGAGGTGTTGTTCGTCGATACCTTTGAGGCTTGGACACCGCTTTACGAATGGTTTCGGTCGAATCTGATCCCGCGACTTCCGGCGTCGTTAATCGTCGTTCTGTCGGGACGAACACCGCCTCCCGCTTCATGGCGATCGGACCTCGGACTTGAGCCGCTGTTAAAAATCCAGCCGTTACGAAATCTGCCGCGGCGTCTCGGGGAGCGCTACCTGGACCGGCGCGGGATCGAAGGGGATGTTCGAGAGCGCATCCTCGGGTTCTCGCACGGTCACCCGCTCGCTCTGTCGCTCGCGGCCGATGCGGTGGCGCAGGGGGCGGACGCGAATTTCGACCCAATCGACTCGCCAGACCTCGTGGGTACGCTCGTTCGACGTTTCCTGGAGCGCGTTCCGTCCGACCGTCATCGTCAGGCCCTGGAAGCGTGTGCGCTCGTCCGCGTCTGCTCGGAGCCACTGCTGTCTACGCTTCTGAAAGGAACTGATGACGGAGGCTCATCGATGGGGTACGCAACGGGAAACGGGACGCCGGAACGGCTGATCGGTGCCCACGACCTGTTTACGTGGCTGAGACAACTTTCATTCATCGAGACGAGCTCGGAGGGGATCTTTCCACACGACATCGTTCGGACCGCGATTGCTGCCGATCTCCGCTGGCGGGATCATGATCGCTTTGATCGCCTCCAGCAACGGGCCCGTACGCACTACCTCGATGCTCTGGACGACGCGACATCCACGCAGACCGTCGGTACGGACGCTGGCAATGAGGCCCAGGGCATCCTGACGGATTACCTGTACCTGTTTCGCCATAATCCAGTCGTTCGGCCGTTCTTCCAGCGCCTGCGGAACGAATGGAATGCTCGAACGCCCCCTGTTCGCGACGCTGCGACGAGTGAGGATCGCGGGCCTCTGAGAAAGATGGTGGCTCAGAATGAAAATGAGGCTTCGGCCGAGTGCTTCGAGCACTGGTGGAACCATGATGCGAGCACGGTACACGTCTTCCGAGACGATAACACCACACCGGCCGGTTTCTTGATGCAGATCGACCTGAGTGCCGTCACGGAGAAAGACCGAGACGCCGATCCAGCCGTGGAGGCTGCATGTTCGTTTCTGGAAACCGATGCACCCCTCCGAAAAGGGGAAATCGCATCTCACTTTCGCTTCTGGATGGCTCGAGATAGCTATCAGGACATCTCTCCCGTGCAGAGCCTGATTTCTGCCTATCGCGTTCGCTACTACCTGTCGACGCCCGGTCTCGCGTACACCTTTATTCCCGCTGCGAAGCCGGAGCAGTGGGAGCTCCTCTTCGCGTATGGTGACATGCATCGCGTCTCGGCCGCAGACTTTTCTGTGGGAGACGACGCGTATGCTGTGTTTGGTCACGACTGGCGCGTGGTGCCACCACAGGCATGGCTCGACCGTCTCGCCGACCGCGACCTTTCGCCTGCGATGCCCGAACCGGCGTCCGCGTCTCCGACCATGATCGTGCTCAGCCGATCCGATTTCGACGATGCCGTCAAAGAAGCGTTCAAGGCGCACGCAAGACCGGAAGCGATGCACGACAATCCACTCCTTCGCTCCCGTCTGATCGCAGAGGCAACGGGCTTAGACGCCTCCGCTGATGAACGGATCGAGGCGCTCCGGACGCGACTTGATGAGGCGGCGTACTCGCTCGACAGCGATCCGAAAACGGCGAAGTATTACCGGGCCGTGCGAGCGACGTATCTCAACCCACAGCCTACTCAGGAGCGAGCCGCCGAGCATCTCAATCTTGCCTTCAGCACGTACCGGCGGTATCTGAAGCGGGGCATCCAACACGTTGCCGATCTACTGTGGCGGGATGAGGTGGGCGACCGCGGTGAAAACGACTGATGTCGAGGAATTGATTATTCGTACGTTTGAGGGGGGAATCGGTGTAACAAACGAGTGACTCGACACCGGCTGGGTACCAGGTGAACAAAGAATGGCCTGTTGCGCGAGACGATGAATGGGCAGAATGGGGATGCGTCTTCGACGGAAGGCGTCCGCCAACCTTCTGACCGATTCTCCTCGACGTCATGGAAACGACGCATCGCACTTCGCCTGACACTTCGCCTGACGCTGAGTCTGTCCCGTCTACTAAAGAACATACGCAACCCGACCAACCGGACACCCGGTCCCCGTCCAGGACATCTTCACGTCGCGAATTCTTTCAGTACGTCGGCGGCGGCGTAGGTCTGGCCACCGTGCTCGCAGCCACGGGTTGCGACAGCGGGGGCGGTATGGACAATTCTGACGACATGCCCGTCGTCCTTGACTTCTCGACCGACTTCGGCGTGCTGAACTATGCATACGCGCTGGAGCAACTCGAGGCCGCATTTTACGCTGAGGCCGCTGCCAACTTCTACGGGGACGCCTCCTCGGTGGAAGGCCAGTATTTCGCTGACCTTGCGGCGCACGAGGCCCTTCACCGCGACTTCCTGGCAGCCGCCATCCCATCCCTGGGCGGAGAGCTCATTCCGAATCTGTCGGTCGACTTCAGCAGCGTCGACTTCTCTAATCGAGCGTCGGTTCTGGGTGTCGCGAAGACGCTGGAAGATACGGGCGTCTCGGCCTACAACGGAGCGGGGATTTATCTGCAGAATCCCGATCTGCTGACGATTGCCGGCAAGATTGTGTCTGTCGAAGCGCGGCATGCGGCGGCCGTGCGCTCCATCCTGAATCCCGGCTCGGCGGATTTCGCCGGGGACGACATTGTCGATCCGATGACCGGGCTTGACGCGGCCGTTCCCCCTGCGGAGGTGCTTGCAGCCGTGGCCAACACAGGATTCGTCACGACGCAGATCGAAGTGCAGAACGCGTGATCGATCACGCATTTCCTCACGGCCGACTTTCTCATCTGGACCTCATTCTCGACATGAAGATTCTCGATTTCCTTTCGACGGCAGATACGGACAACGAAGACGACGTTACGCGTCGCTCGGCACTTCGGCAACTCGGTCGGGCGGGCACGGCACTCGCCGCAGCTACGATTCCGTTCGGACTAGCGGGCCGTCCACAGACCGCGCAGGCTCAGTCGGCGCCGAGCGGAGTGGACATTCTCAACTATGCGCTGACCCTAGAGTACCTCGAAGAGTCCTTTTACCGACAGGGACTCGACGCGATGACTTCAGGCGGATCGCAGCTCATCCAGGGGGATGCGCGAACGATCTACGGGAAGATCGCGCAGCACGAGGATGCCCATGTGCAGCTTCTGGCAGATACGATCGATAGCCTCGGCGGCACGCCGGTTTCCTTTACGGATAGCGACTTCGACTTCACTGCGGGAGGCACCTATGATCCGTTCGAGAACTACGCGACGTATCTGGTGCTGTCACAGGCGTTCGAAGACACGGGCGTTCGGGCGTACAAAGGGCAGGCAGGCTTCCTAGCCGGGAATGATCTGCTCACCCCGGCCCTGCAGATCCACTCCGTGGAGGCGCGGCACGCAGCAGAAGTTCGCCGATTGCGGGCCGAGGCCGGTGCATCGCTGAAACCATGGATCACGGGCGTGGAGACGGGCGGCGCCCCGGATGCTGTGTACGCGGGAGAAGACAATGTGACGCAGGCCGGCGTGGACCAGACGACGCTGGGCTCCTACACGTCAGCTCAAGCGACGGAGGCATACGACGAGCCGCTGACAATGGACGATGTTGCCGGCTCGAACGGAA
The DNA here is from genome assembly GCF_002554795.1 of Longibacter salinarum. Classification (NCBI taxonomy): domain Bacteria; kingdom Pseudomonadati; phylum Rhodothermota; class Rhodothermia; order Rhodothermales; family Salisaetaceae; genus Longibacter; species Longibacter salinarum. Next base: position 278,303 of record NZ_PDEQ01000002.1, read on the forward strand.
TTGCGGCGCCGTTCTTTGCGTGATCGATGTTCGTCAGCAAACGCGTACATCAACGGTAACAGACGCATCTCCGGGCCGCTTTTCCTCACCGTTCGCCGGAGGCGCGAACGACGCGGCTCGGATCGGGGCCGTTCGTCGTCACGGTCCTGATGGAGAGCACCGGATCCCTCTGGGTCGGTGCTCTCCGTTTTTTAGGTAAAGGTGGGGGCTGCGGATAAACACGATCGTCAAGCATGAGAGAATCAGACGGACTTTCGTATCGGTATGATAGAATCGAGTGATCGAGAATGCCCGCACGCGGTTGTGACGTGTCGACGTCAGTGCGCGGAGCGACCGGTTTTCCTATCATCTCGGACAATCTGAACTGATTTCCATGCCCAAGCTTCTCCTGTTCAGTGACGTGCACAGCGACCAGCAAGCCTGTCGGTCCCTTGTCAATCGTGCGTCGGAGGTCGATCTCGTGATTGGGGCCGGTGACTTTTGCAACATGCGGCGTGGTCTCGAGGCGGTCATTGATACGCTGTCGGCGATCGATACGCCGACGGTACTCGTACCCGGCAATGCGGAGAGCGAGGAGGAGCTACGGCGCGCGTGCTCGGACTGGCCGGCGGCGATGGTACTTCACGGCGACAAAGCGACGATAGCTGGCATTGAGGTCGTTGGAATTGGCGGGGGCATCCCGGTGACGCCCTTCGGTGATTGGAGCTATGATCTGACCGAGGACGAAGCGCGAGAGAGGCTCCGGGATGTGACCGCCAACGGGACAACCGTCGACGTTCTCGTCAGCCATTCGCCTCCAAAGGGACTCGTGGACCGCGACTCCAGCGGCACATCTTTGGGGAGCATGGCCATTCGGGAGGCGATCGACCAGCTGCGCCCGGAGCTCGTGGTGTGCGGGCATATTCACGGAAGCTGGGAGCAGGAGGAGAGGGTCGGGGACACGACGGTCATCAACGCCGGTCCGGTGGGGCTTATCAGAAGTGTGGCTTCGTAATTTAGGTCCATCGGGTAGACCCGGGGCGTGTAAGGGTCTCCCCGACATCCTATCACAAGATCGCCCCACGCCTCTAACAGGTTTCTGGAGTCAACCTCAATACGCCTAAGTGCGTATGATGAAGTGAGAAAACGAGAGCCGTGAGGCCCGATTTCTTTAGCGACTCCATTCAACAGCGCCTGCCCCGAGGCCGCGCTCGTTTCAGGAAGCCGGGCAGGGAGGTTTACGATCATGATGCTGCAAAACTACACGTACGTCGACCCTGTGATCGATCCGCTCATGTTGTTGGCAGTCATGCTTGGCGTCGTCGTATTGGCTGCCGCTGCTATTGCCGCGATCATGGTTCGCCCGAGTCGGTCTTCCGAGCCCACGACCTCCAAGCCGACGCCCGATGCAATGCCATTTATTGAGCCGGAGGTGGAGCGGACGGTGCTGTCGTCCCAGCCGAAAGAAGATAGCGGAAAGTGGAAGGACACGGCGATCGTGGAGGAGATCCGCGCATCCGACCGACGCGCTCGGTCGCAGCAGCGCGACCAGTCGCGAGAAACGGAGCCGGCATAAACGACCGACATCCACGACGAAATCGCAGCCCCGGACCTGCCCGCCAGGTTTGGGGCTTTTTTCGTGGTTCAGGGTTCAAGGTTCAGGGTTCAGGGCTACCTACCGGACACTTTCATTGGAGCGTGTGTCAATTCAGCATTTCCCGCCGCGGCTGCTCCGAAATGCACGGGAGTATGTGAGTATGCGAGTGTGAGAGTGCGTCGTTATTGACCACGCCTCATTTCCGAAACGGATGAGACGTACGAGATCCGTTTCTCGATGACATACGGAGACATTCCGGTTCGAAATTAAACGGCCCCGTAGCCAGCGTTCAAGACTCAGCGCTTGGCGATGAACAGACGGATTTGTTCATCTCAATACGGCTTCATTGCCCCGACCCTCATACCCTTCCTCTCCGATACTCTCTTCCCAAACGTCCACACTTTGTCACGTCCACACTTTCATACGTCCAAACGTTCACACGTCCAAACGTTCACACGTCCAAACGTTCACACGTCCAAACGTTCACACGTCCACACGTCCACACTTTCATACTCCCAGCCCCCATACTCACACACCCTTATACTTTAACGCCGCTTCCCGACAAGAATTTGCACGCGTGGGTCCAACATGAAGCTCAAAAATAACGTTTTTCCCGCGATCCGGTCGTTGCGCCGTTACTTCTGAAGCGATCGCGATATTTTTTGAGAGGATGTGAAGGTTTGTTGATGGAAGCGCTTCCTACTCTACATACGATCCGAGAGGAAGCGCATTTCATTCACGGGCGGCAGGTCGTCTTCTTCCTGCGAATCCTGCAAGGCGCGTTCAGAGGGACGCCACAACGTGCGTTCCCGTTGCGCTGGCTCTGCTGTCCTGAAGACCCGTTCTGATTTCCATTAACAACTGTCATCCACCCGTGATATACGATCGCCCGACGTTCCAAAAATCCTACGGCAACTACATCGGCGGAAAGTTCGTCGAGCCGCTCAGCGGGGAGTACTTTGACAACTCCTCGCCGATCGATGGCGAGAATTTCTGCCGCGTTGCTCGTTCCAACGCCGACGACATTGAGCGAGCGCTCGATGCCGCACACGAGGCGAAGGACGCCTGGGGCAAAACCCCGGTTGCCGAACGGTCTCGCGTCTTGAATAAGATCGCGGACATCACCGAAGAGAATCTCGAATTCCTCGCTCGCTGTGACACCGTCGACAACGGGAAGCCGATCCGCGAGACGCTCGCGGCCGATCTACCCCTCGTCGTCGACCACTTCCGCTATTTTGCCAGCGTCATCCGCGCGGACGAAGGCTCGATGGCGGAGCACGATGAAAACACGGTCGCCTACCACGTCCACGAGCCGCTGGGAGTCGTTGGGCAGATCATCCCCTGGAACTTCCCGTTGCTGATGGCCGCGTGGAAAATTGCGCCTGCCCTGGCTGCGGGCAACTGTACGGTTGTGAAGCCGGCAGAGCAAACGCCCGTCTCCATCATGGAGTGGATCAAGCTCATTGATGATGCCGACATCCTACCCGACGGGGTACTGAACATCGTGCAGGGCTTCGGGCCGGAAGCCGGCAAGCCCCTCGCTCAAAGCGAACGCGTGGCGAAAGTCGCCTTCACAGGCGAAACCACGACGGGCCGCCTTGTCATGCAGTATGCCTCGGAAAACCTGACGCGCGTGACGATGGAGCTCGGCGGTAAGAGCCCGAACGTGTTCTTCGAGAACGTCATGGATGCCGACGACGAGTTCTTTGACAAGTGCCTCGAAGGTGCGGCCATGTTCGCACTCAACCAGGGTGAAGTCTGCACATGCCCGTCTCGCATCCTCGTACAGGAGTCTATCGCGGAAGAGTTCACGGAGCGTGTCGTCGAGCGCGTCAAGAACATTCGCGTCGGCAATCCGCTCGACAGCGAGACGCAGGTCGGCGCGCAGGCATCGAACGACCAGTTCGAGAAAATCAAGAACTACTTCGATGTCGGTCGCGAAGAGGGCGCTGAAGTACTCGTCGGAGGAAAGGTCGCGAAGGCGAAAGGAGTCGCCGTGGCTGCCGGCGGTGATGGCGAGCCTGCGAACAAGGGCTACTACATCGAGCCGACCATCTTCCGCGGCCACAACCGCATGCGCGTCTTCCAGGAAGAAATCTTCGGGCCGGTGACGTCGCTCACGACGTTCAAGGATGAGGCCGACGCGATCGAGATTTCGAACGAAACGCTGTATGGTCTCGGCGCAGGCGTCTGGACGCGGGATATGCACCAGGCGTACCGGGTACCGCGCGCGATTCAGGCCGGTCGCGTCTGGGTGAACTGCTATCACCTCTACCCGGCGCATGCAGCGTTCGGGGGCTACAAGAAGAGCGGATTTGGTCGAGAGAATCATAAGATGATGCTCGACCACTACCGTAACACGAAGAACATGCTTGTCAGCTACGACAAGAACGCGATGGGCTTCTTCTAAAGCTCGTCGATGGACTCGTGTCGAGAACGCGTTCGGAGAGCGCTCCTGGTTCGACCGGGGGCGCTCTTCCGGTGCGTTTGAGACTTAGGTTTCCCCGTTTTCGCTCATAGAGTCTTCCTCACGCTCTACTAGTTTGTAGCGGGTCCGGTCGTTCTCAGCCGACACCCGTGATACACTGTTTCGACTGGACCGTCTCCTTCTCCCTTCTGTGCGGTTCGATGATGCTCTGGTAGCCGTGACGCTGTCGCCTCTTTCAGCGCGGAACGTCTGGGCACCTCCGTTCCACGGTCTTGATGGTCCGAGGACAGCAACGTGACCAAAATATACTCGGCTTCAACAGCGGGCGTTGAATCCCGAGATCGAGAACGGTCAGAATCTGTTTAACATCCACGTGCGGCTATGCCTTCGCGGAGTGCCTGGACCGGTGATGACAAAATCGAGGACATTCAGGCCTTCGCCTTCTCGATTAAGGAAACGGAATAACGCGGAGACGTTCGATCGTCTACCCCTATCCCGCATCATTCCATACCCCCGCACCCGTCTTGATGACGTACTTCTCCGATGTCCTGCAGCGTGTCTATGTCTTGCTGCTGTTTTTTCTGGTGATGTCGCCTGTATCCGTTCTCGCTCAAGAGGAGACGGAGGACGCAGAAGCAGACACGACGACGGCCATGCAGGTTCGCATGGATCCGATCGAAGTGACGGCGACGCCTTTTCAAATCACGGGCGAGGCTGCTTCGTTCGCCGTGACGGCGCTGGAGCGAACGGAACAGGACCTGAACACCTCACCGTCCCTCAGTCTGGAGCGCGTTGCAGATGGTATTCCCGGGCTCTTTGTCGGTAGCCGCGAGCACTACGCGCTGGGCGACCGGCTGACGATCCGCGGGCTCGGCTGGCGCGCGCAGTTCGGCGTTCGGGGCGTGCAGGTGCTCCTCGATGGCATACCACTCACGGTGGCCGATGGACAGGCGATGATCGGCATTGTCGACCCATCGTTCGTGCGCAGCATCGAGGTCATTCGTGGTCCAGCCTCGACGTTCTGGGGGAACGCGAGCGGGGGTGTGGTCGCCCTTTCCACGAAACCGGAGCGTGGAGCCCATCTCGGTCGTGCAAAGGTCACGGGCGGGTCATACGGCCTGATCAAGACGGACCTGCAGGTTACGCCGGACGTCGGCAAGCACCGCCTGAGCATGTACGGCTCGTACCTCGGACAGGAGGGCTACCGGGCCCACAGCCAGACGCAGCTCTTTCGGTACGGTCTGACCGGCAACCTGCGCCTCACCGACGACAGTGGGATCAAGACGATCGCGGCGCTTCAATACATGCCGCGGGCGCAGAATCCGAGCACGCTCGACGCTGAGGCGGCGGCCGATACGCCGCGAGAAGTGCGTGATGCGGTGCGCACGTTCGACACCGGAAAGACCGCAACGCAGGGACAGGTGGGGGCGACCTATTACAACGACGTGGGAGTGGGCACGATCAATACGACGCTTTACGGCATCATCCGCGACCTGGAGAACCCGATCCCGTTCGGCTACATCGATTTGAGCCGCCGCGTCGGTGGTACGCGCGTCACGCTTGAGAGCGACAACGGACCGGATGGCGAGCGCCTGGAGTGGGGCTTCGGCGCCGAAGGCAAGGTGCAGCGCGACGATCGGCGCGAATTCGGGAATCAGGACGGTGAGCCCACGGACATCGAGCTGGATCAGCTCGAAACGGTCGACAACGCCGCACTCTTCGGTCGGGCCTCTTACCCGCTCGGTCGTGTGCGACTGAGTGCGGGCGTCCGCTACGACTGGATGCGGTTTGAGGCGGACGACAACCTGAACGACAACGACGGGGCGCGCACGTTTCAGACGTTTAGTCCGTCGGTGGGACTTTCGGTGGATGTGGGCACGGCTCGCTTCTTTACCAATGTAGCCAGCGGGTTGGAGGCGCCGACGGCCAACGAACTGAGCAACAGAGCCGACGGCCGCACGGGATTCAATCCTCAACTTGACCCGGAGAACATCTGGGGCGTAGAAGTCGGCGTGCAGGGCGTTTTCCCATCGTATCGCTTCGGGTACGATCTGGCTATTTTCGGCACGCGTGTCAGCGATCTTTTGGTGCCGCGACAAGGGGCCAATGAGCAGACCTTCTTCCGCAACGCCGGCGAGACGCGACATACAGGCGTTGAATCTGCGCTTCGCTGGTCAGCGACGGATTGGATGGACGTGAGGGGGAGCTACACGTTCGTGAAGGCGGAATTTACAGACGCAGAAACGGCCGATGGCTCCTCGCTCAATGGAAACCGCATTCCCGGCGTGCCGCCGCACATGTTCAGCGGGTCAATCGACATCCGCCGCAACGGGATCGGAGGGATGATCCGAGCCAACGGGCTGAGTGACTACGAGGTGGACAGCGAGAATACGGCGGAGAACGACGGATACGTTCTCTTCGATCTGCAGTTGAGCTACACCGCACAAGTTGGAGATCTCTCGATCTCCCCGTTCGCAGCCGTAAATAACGTCTTCGACGTGCGATACAACGACACCGTCGTTAATGCCTTTGGCGGGCGTTTCTACGAGCCGGCTGCCGGTCGTAACTACCGCATCGGGATATCGGCGAGTTTTGACTAGGGCGACAGAACTGTGCCTCGAAATACAGCGTCAGCTTTCTCTATGCCCAACATCGCACAAGATCGTCTGCCGCCATGCCGAAGTCGTTGAGAAGGAGGGGAAGACGTGCCGTGGCACGCGATCGATCAGCAAGGCGCACCCGTGGCGAGCGAAGACGTCGATTCGGTCCCCAGAACGCGACGCGAACCGATCAGCATCGCCTCGGACTCTCGATGTAGGCTCGCTGGAGATCCGACATTGTCAGTTTGCAGAACCCGCTTGTGGTACGCGGACTTCTCCTAGCAGACCGAACTGGAACAGCGGACGGCGTCGCGCTGGACAACCAGATCAGATCGGCGTTGAACGGACCCCCCACGTTCAACCGGTTCAAGCCGGCTGTAGAATCACTTCGTCAGTCTATCTTCATGCGAGATCTCGATCGTAAAGTCGGATTCCGAAGATGAGATCATTGTGGCGGCGACCAGGACGTAGTACGTTTTGTCCGAGTTCTCCACCACCATATCAGTGACCGTGTCAGAGCTGTTGGCCGCGTTGTTCCAGCAGTTCGTGTTGGATGACTTTGTGTAAGGATAGATCTGTACGTAGCTCTTCGAGTCGCTGGTACTCGCTTTGATCTCGAGATCGATCCGGTCGGCTCCCGTCTGGACCTCGACGGCGGCAACGTGCCCTGTCAACTTAGACGCGCTGATCGTTTCTTGCTTCGGGCTCGTTCGCGCGCCGGCGTCATACGAAACGGTCGTGGGTGAGACTGCGCTCGAATCGATGACACATTCGCTGTTGAGTGCCCCGCTGTATCCTGACGTGATCTCCGCAGTAAACGCTTGATTTCGCACCCAGTCCCAGTGATCGTCGGCCAGAGAGTAGAGTTCGTCGACCTTCTTGGCCGTCGGTTTATTCGTTCCGTTGGACTGCTGGTCGAACACCGGCTCCAGAATATCGGCCGGCGTCGAGGAACGGCTACTGATCAGGTGCACCCAGAAGTCCTGCGCACGATACTCGGGGTAGTCCGGCTTGCCTGAAACCTCCGTCAGCGGTGTGTCGATGGCCCGGAGCGACGTGTTCGCCCGCTCCACGTTGGATGCATTGGAATTCGTGGATTCGGTCAGCTCAGCTGTCGCCTCAATCACCCAGTCCGGCCGCTGCTTGGGTAGCTTGCTCCAGCTAATCGGCGCGTAATTGTACTGTATGGCGTGAAAGAATTCGTGTCGGGTCGTGCTTTCCGAGGGATCGCCGCCCGAGCTGGGGTCGAAGCACGTGATGGCTTTGTTGGTGAGGGAAAGGTATTTCCCGGCTGTGTCGCCTTTACACCAGGCTTTCCCCTTTTTCTTGATGATCCAGATGTACTTGTTGCCGAAGACCGGCGTTCGAAGGTCCGGCTTCTTGAAGTCAGAGACGTAGTCGTCGTAGACGTCAACCAGGTAGTTCTTGACGTCGGACTTCTCGTCGGAGCCGCATCCGCTTCCCCCGAATCCTTTGCACTTGACCTTGAAGTCGCTTGTACTGGCTTTCTCTGTAGGCGCGCGCTTGGAGAAAGAGGTTTGGATCTTATCCAGAAGCGTGGAGCCTGAAGTACCCTCCATGGACGGAGCGTTATAATCGCTGTTCTCGACGACGCCAAAGACGATTCCGTTGCCGACGACAAAACGCGTCGGCACAACCAGAAGGTCTCGCTCCGGTTCGTAGGCGCCGGGAAGAACGTCCCAGCCGTAGCCCTCGGAGGATGCCTCGTCCGTTGTATACTCCCGCGGAATCCGGACGGCGAGGGCAATATTCGACGGATCCGCGTCGTCGGGGACGGGGAGAGCCGTGTAGAGAGGCGGCGTATCGGCGGAAAGGTCAACGTCTCGATCCCCCGACACCCGGTAGAACATGTCGGGACTGTTCGCTTCCTCGGGCAGAAGGGATTCGGCTTCGGGATCCTGAGTTTTCCGACTCGATATCGCGACCGGCTCTTCGATTGACCCCTCGCTCGCAACCATGTACACGCCGTCGTCCGTCTTGGCTGCGTCGCCGGCCTCAAGTGTTTGGTCCACGTCCGGTGCGTTCGAACTCGTGCTGTCGCAGCCCGCTGCCAGAAGTCCCACAATCAGCGGTAATAAGAGAAAACCGATGACGCTACGAACGTGGTCGAACGGGGATAGAGATGCCAATCTGGCTTTCGAAGTCTGAAACATCATGCATAACCGGTCCAACTTGACCGGCATCATTTGCAAAGACTACGTACAGGGAAAGCTACGTTTTCTCATCAGTGCGGAAACGTAAACGCTGATCTGGTGGAATCTCAAACAATGGTGTGAAGTGTGGGTGAAGCTACGGTGTGTCGTAACCGTCTTATCTATCGATGGGTGCAACTGCATCCGCCTGCTATTCTGAAAACAATCGTACGCGTCCACATTGACCATTTTGATGGAATGAGAACGTGTATCGTGGGCGGGTTTGGTAGCACGAGGCCATTATGACATTCGCCATTTTGGAATGGAAGGCGTATAAATACAAAAAACCCTTCTCGATCACGCCGAAGCGTATCAAGAAGGGTTTTTCTGTGTGCCCGAGAGAGGACTCGAACCTCCACGGCCTATAACGGCCACATGGCCCTCAACCATGCGCGTCTACCAATTCCGCCACTCGGGCATTACGTCAAAAAATCCGCATCCGAAGGGCCGAGAGTGGAGGTGAGGTCCGTCTCCGACGCGTTTCGAATGCGAGGTGCTACCAGTGACTCCGGCAGGGCTCGAACCTGCGACCCGCTGGTTAAAAGCCAGCTGCTCTGCCAACTGAGCTACGGAGTCATTCCCGTTTCGGGCTTTACATCGTACAACAGCTTATGCCTCGATGCAAAACAGGTTCTCGTGAAGACACCTGTTTTCGCTTGAAGCGTTTGTGAGGCAATCCGACCGTCTCGCGACGTTCGCGTCTGTTGCAAGTCCCTTTTACGGTCGGGGAGCACAAGGTTCTCTTGGAGGAGACGGTTTCACGGTGGATTTACGGAGCCGGGCTTTCGGAGGGCCGATCAGGATGAGCGCGAGATTATTTTCCAGATCTGATGCATTGGACGACGGAGGACGAGAATGCCGTCCAGGAGCGTCCGGTCGTAATTGATAAAGCCCTGTGCGGTGTAAATCTCGGTGGGCGTGCAATCGATCAGGAGCTTTACTTCGCGATCGCCGTGACGGTAGTCGCGCGTCAGGATTAGGCCGACGAGTCCGGTATCCGCCGTTCCGAGAAAGCAGTCGACGCCGTCCCCGTCGGTGCCAATGGTTTCAGGGACGAACCCGTAGTCGATGGGGTAGACGATCTCGGGGTAGTCCGGGTGCGGCTCATGCGCCGGTCGTTCAACCACGACGCCGCGGTCGCGAATCAGTCGGGACCAGCGTTCCCACGGAAAGTGCTCCTTCAGCATCGATCGATACGCGGAGCGGTTGCGCGGAAATCGTCGGGCGGAAGGCGTCAAGAGTACGGGGAAGTCGCGTACACATTGAAACGGTACCCGCGCTGCCTAACAGTTCACAGCGCGGGGCGACCGATTACGTTAGCTGGCCAGGCGCGAGTGCGTGCGCTGTGGCGGCTCCACGTCGTCGGGAAGCTCGAGACGAATGTGGAGCTCCTTGAGCTGCTGTGGGTCCACCCAGTCCGGCGACTTCACCATCGGCTCCTGTGCCGACTGCGTCATCGGGAAGGCAATGACATCCCGAAGGGAGTTCGCTCCGGCAAGAAGCATGACGAGGCGGTCGAGGCCGAAGGCGATGCCACCGTGGGGCGGAGCGCCGTAACGGAAGGCGTCGAGGAGGAAGCCGAATCGATCCTGCGCCTCTTCCTTGCCGATGCCGAGAACGTCGAACATCTTCTCCTGGATATGCCGCTGGTGGATACGGATGGATCCTCCGCCGATCTCGTTGCCATTCAGCACGAGGTCGTAGCCGCGGGCTCGTGCTTCGTCCGGTGCATCATCCAGCTTGTCAAGATCGTCGGGGTGAGGCGACGTAAACGGATGGTGCAGCGCCACGTAGCGGTCTTCCTCTTCGTCATGCTCGACCAGCGGGAAGTCCGTGATCCAGAGGAACTGGTCATCGCCTTCGCCCGGTTCTGGCACGAGGTCCAGCTCTTTCGCGACGTGGAGACGCAGGTGACCGGATTGCTTGTACACAGTGGGGGCGTCGCCGGCAAGGACGAGGACGAGGTCCCCGGTCTCCGCGCCGACCTGCTCGACCGCCTGCTCGACGTACTCCGTCGGTAGCGCGTTCTCGCTCACGTTCTGCTGGATACCCGATCCGTCGGACGGCAGCTTGAAGTAGATCAGGCCCGCTGCGCCGATGTCCTTCGTGACGTGGTCCTCGAGTCGGTCCATCGCGGAGCGGCCGCGATCGCCTTCGCCCGGGACGCGGATCGCGATGATCTTGCCGCCGCTGTCGACGATGCTTTCGAAGACGCGGAAGCCGCACTCGGCGAACACGTCGCTGACGTCATTCAGCTTCAGGTCGAAGCGGACATCGGGTTTGTCCGATCCGTACGTTTCGAGCGCCTCGCGGTACGGCATGCGCGGGAAGGGCGTCTGGAGCTCCACATCCTTGATATCCCGCCAGAGCGCGGCCATCAGCCCTTCCATCAGGTCATAGATGGTTTCCTCCGTCGCGAACGTCATCTCGACGTCAATCTGGGTGAACTCGAGCTGCCGATCGGCGCGGAGCGCCTCGTCGCGGAAGCACTTCGTGATCTGCACGTAGCGATCGAGTCCGCCGACCATGAGGAGCTGCTTGTAGGTCTGCGGCGACTGCGGCAGCGCGTAGAACCGGCCGGGATGCATGCGGCTGGGAACCAGAAAATCGCGCGCCCCCTCTGGCGTCGACTTCGTCAGGACCGGCGTTTCGATTTCCAGAAAGTCATGCTCGTCGAAGAAGCGGCGTGTCGTCTGGTAGAGACGGTGACGCAGCGCGAGGTTCTTCTGGAGCTCGGGGCGGCGCAGGTCCAGATACCGGTGCTTCAGGCGCAGGTCTTCATTCGCCTCTACGCGCCGGTCGTCGTGGGCCGTGACGACGAAGGGCGTCGTTTCGCTCGTGTTGAGCACGCAGATGTCGTCGACGGACACCTCGATGTGGCCCGTCGGCAGGCTGTCGTTTTTGGCCGAGTCGGAGCGATCCTGCACCGTCCCCCGAATGCTGATGACGTCTTCGCTGCGAAGCTTGCCTGCAATGTCGTACGCCTCCTCGTTCATCTGCGATGAGAAGACGATCTGCGTGAGTCCATGCCGGTCGCGCAGGTCGATAAACACGAGCCCACCGAGGTCGCGGCGCGTGTCCACCCAGCCTTTGAGGACGACCTCTTCTCCCGAATTCTCCGGACGAAGGTCGCCGCAGGTGTGCGTGCGGGTGCCGTGCGTGTCGGCAGCGATCAGGTCGGATCGAGGGTGTTCAGACATGAGCAGGAGTCGGGAAAGAAGCGGACGAGATCAGTAAACGGCGGTTGGTGCGCCGCAGGCCGGACAAACAAGGCCGGGGCCTGGGTAGACAGACACCATTAGAATAGCATGATCCGAACGGCAGAGGAAAGCCCCGGTTCATCCTCACCGTGAATTTAGATGCAGAATTAGACAGAGAGCAGGTTGTGACCTACCTTTGTCAACAGTATTATGAACCTGTTACGCACGCGGAACGGTTCCGTAGTACGTTTTCTTTTTGCTGGACCCTCCGCGATCTCCGAGTGGCCCACCGGCTGCAGGTGTACAATACTTACTGTACTCCAACGTCCTGCAGGTAGGTCTGGTACTCGGTCCCCGGCCGTCGCGCCGAGTTGTTCGCCCTTTTTCGACGCATCCCATCCCTATGGCTTCGAACAATCCCTCCTCGACGCCCTCGCCGTCATCGGCGGGTGCCGACGCATCTACTGCTACGCTCGACAAGAGCTTTTTCGGTCATCCAAGCGGTCTTGCTACCCTCTTCTTTACGGAGTTGTGGGAGCGGTTCAGCTACTACGGCATGCGGGCTCTGCTCGTCCTGTTCATGACCGCTGCTGCTGCAGGCGCGAATCCGGGCCTGGGCTTCGATACCGCAAAAGCGACGGCCGTCTACGGCCTCTACACCTTCTTCGTCTACGTTCTGTCACTCCCCGGTGGATGGGTCGCGGATAACATCTGGGGGCAGCGGCGCGCAGTGCTCGTGGGTGGCGTCATCATCGCGGCCGGACACTTCACCATGGCAGGGCCGATCATCGGTCTGCCCGACGTGTCCACGTTCTACCTTGGACTCGCTCTGATCGTAGTCGGAACGGGCTTGCTGAAGCCGAACGTTTCCTCGATGGTTGGCGATCTGTACCCGGAAGGGGGAGCCCGACGTGATGCCGGATTCTCAATCTTCTACATGGGCATTAACATCGGCGCCATCCTCGGTCCGCTACTTTGCGGTTGGCTCGCGGAGTCGGGAATGCTGGGCTTTGAAGCGAACTGGCACGCCGGGTTCTCCCTCGCTGGCTTTGGCATGCTCGCAGGTCTGATTTCGTACCAGATCGGTTCGGATCGTCTTGGTGACGCTGGTCTGCTCGAGACGGATAAAACGCCGTCAGAGCTGCAGTCGACGAAGCGCAATTTCTATTTTGCGGCACTCGCTTTCGCGCTGGTGATTGTCGGCGTCGGATACCTGCTCAGTGTTGGCGCTCTGGGAATTACGCTCCAGGAGCTCGCTGCGTACCTCGGATATCTGGTTGTTGCGATCACGGTCGGATTCTTTGGGTATATCATTTTCTTCGGAGGACACACGCAGCAAGAGCAGAAGCGACTCGGTGTCATCTTCTGGCTATTCATTCTGGCCGCCGTCTTCTGGAGCGGCTTTGAGCAGGCAGGCTCGTCGTTGAACCTGTTCGCTAAAGAGCTGACAGATCGTGACATCATGGGCACGCTGGTTCCAGCCAGCACGCTCCAGCTCATCAACCCGCTGTTCATCGTCATCTTCGCTCCAATCTTTGGCGGGCTCTGGACGTGGTTGGCCAATCGGAGTCAGAATCCGTCGATCCCGGTCAAGTTTGGTCTTGGTCTCTTCGGTCTTGCAGGCGGTTTCTTCGTTCTCTCCTGGGGAGCGGCGAATGCCACGGCGCAGGACCCGGTCACACCGGCCTGGCTCATCGTGACGTATTTCCTTCACACCTGCGGTGAACTCTGCCTCTCCCCAGTCGGTCTTTCATCGATGACCAAGCTCGCGCCGGACAACCGCGTGGGGCAGATGATGGGTATCTGGTTTGTCGCTGCGGCGCTGGGTAACCTCTTCGCCGGACTGCTGGCTGGACAGCTCGAAGCGCTGTCCCCGAGCAACCTGTTCTGGATGGTTGCATGGATCACAAGTGGTGCTGGTATCGTGGCGCTCGTCGCGTCGCCGTTCGTTAAGCCGCTCATGGGTGACGTGGAATAAATCAAGCCCGAAATGCGGAGTGTGAAGGTCGAAGTGGCCTTCGCTCCTGCATTCTGTGACTGTACGAAAAGGCCTCTCCTGCTCCGGCAGGGAGGCCTTTTCTAGTGGGAAATGCGAAATTTGGAATGCGAAATGGTACCTCTGGACGTTTGGCGGTCCCATCGCAGATAGCCTATCCCGTAAAGGAAAATCCAACCAACCACCCACAACAAACGACTGACCAACCCCCACTCATTCAACAACGGCAGAATTTCCGGGCAAGCAGATGACTTTGACGAGGATCATGCCGACGTTGACACCACGTTTTTCTGCCTTCCCTCACGCCTCGAATCCATGGACCGCCTGACCATCGCCCTTCGCCGTTTACCTCACGCCGACGGGCTTGACCTGCCGTCGCACGAAACGGATCTCAGCGCCGGAGCCGACTTGCGTGCTGCCGTCCCGGAGGATGAGCCGGTCGTGTTGCCGTCCGGAAAGTGGAAGTTGATCCCGACCGGTGTGCAGATCGCGCTTCCGGCCGGGTACGAGGGGCAGGTGCGGCCGCGTAGCGGACTCGCGTACCGGCACGGCGTTACGGTTCTGAACAGCCCGGGCACGATCGATGCCGACTACCGCGGCGAAGTCAAGGTCCTCCTCATCAATCACGGCCCGGATGCTTTCACGATCGAGCGCGGGGAGCGTATCGCGCAGCTCGTCGTTGCCCAGCACGCCAGCGTCGAGTGGATGGAGCAGGACTCGCTCGAAGAAACCGTTCGAGGCGCCGGCGGCTTCGGCTCGACAGGGAAGAAGTAGGGATTAGTGGATGGTGTATTGTGGGTTGTTAATAGGATTGACCCCGACAGGAATCGCCTCATCGATCAGGGGCAATCCAATTCACTACCAACCATTAACCATGTACCGTAAACGCCGCCTCCAACGCATGATGGCTGGAGACGGCGCTGAGGGGGACCTCGAGATCCGGATGTGTTGCCAGTCTAGAAGTGCGGCGTAATCCGGAGCCAGATGGACGGACCGGAATTTGCTTCCGGGACGTCGCGCAGTGGCCACGTGACGTCCAGGCGAACGGCGCGGTCGCCGAGGCCGATGCCGAAACCCGCGGAGGGCAGCACGTCGTTCATGTCGAACGCCTCACCGGGCTGGCCGACCCATCCTGCATCTCCGTGGATCGCGACATACAGGTCGTCGAGAATATCGTCAACAAGTGTAGCGCCGTCGATGATGAACTCGGCGTTGGCGAGGAGAGACTTCGTCCCGATGACAGAATTCTGTCCGTAGCCGCGCATGCTACCGATTCCACCGAGGTAGAACAGCTTCTGTGCCGGGGCGTCGGAGGTTGCATAGCCACCGCGAAGGCGGAGGGCGAGCCGTGTGTCGTACGAGGTGGGGAGGTAGACGCGACCGTCGGCCGTGTAGCGGTTGTATTGCAGGTCCTCGGTTGGCGACGAGTCGAGCCAGTCGTCCTGTCCGGAGAGCCCGTGACCGATCTCTGCGCTCACGCGTAGCGCTCCACCGGTAGGCAGACCGTCGAAGTCGCGGATGTGTCCGGCGTCGAGGGCGAACACAGCGGCTGTAGAGCGACCCGCTTCCGCACGCGGGTTGGCGCTGAATCCGTCCCCGTCGAAGATCGACCAGGTGGTCCGGGTTCGGAGCGGGCTTTGCAACTCGGTCTGGACGCCTGCAGACAGGCGCACCGATTGTGCGATGTGCTGAACGGCGTAGACGCTCGCTCCGCGCGCCTGGTAGTAGTTGAAGAAGTCATGGCCGAAGATGAGGCCAGCGAGCGAGTTCTCCAGATAGGAGGTTTTCCAGGCGTCTTCCGTGAACGTGTTGTAGTAGCCCTTGACGCCGAACTTGAGAGCGTGACGAGGAGCCGAGTACACGCGAAATTCCGTGCCGCCGGTCGCTCGAATCCGGTTCAATTCGGTCGCGAAGCCGAACTGGCCGAACACCCTTGCCCGGTCGTTCGATTCGAGGTCGAGCGAATTTCTTTGAACGCCGATCGTCAGACCTTCCACCCGATTGTAGCGGATGGGTGGAGCGTCGCGGTCGACGATCGCGGTGCTCCGGTAGGGCCATGACTCCGCGTTGCCCACGTAGTCGCCGCCGTGGGTTCGGACGACGCGACCGGGGTAGACCGAGCCGATCCGGCGTTCCCACGGCTTGGGGTCGGATTCAGCGTCCGGTGCGTTTCCGTCAGACGAGTCGGCGACAGCCTGATAGGAGGGAGGAGGAGCCGGCTGGCTCGAGGCCGGAATCGCCATCAGCAGAAGTAGAACACTGACAGCGAAAAGAGCGATCGAGAGCGCGTATGCGGTCGGGTAGGAGCGGGTGGCGACGTTCATGACAGAACCAGCGGTCGAAGTGAAAGTGGAGCGTCAGCGGCTCGAAGGGAGGGTGACGAAGGTGCTGAGATAGCCGCGTACCGATGATTAAAGGTAACGGTACACATCCGATTTCTCCGGCGCGCGGACAGTCACTCTGGGTCGGAATGAATCATAAAAAGCACGTTCAGTGCAGGCGTAGTGTTACTGGATTTGGAAAGCAAATCGGGGCGAACGTGAGGGCACCGATAGCGTACGTTGCAAGCGAAATGACGTGGCCACAGGGACTGCGGAGTTTCGAGCGATCACGTCGTCTCCATTCAGTCATTTTCAACCAGAACCTGAATCTGTATGGCGAATTCCGAGCGGTTAACACGGAGGGCACCGGCCAAAATTAATCTTGGTCTCCACGTGTTGCGGAAGCGCGACGACGGGTATCACGATATTGAGACCGTTTTCCACCGGATCGGCTGGTCCGATGTCGTTTCCGTCGAACCGGCGGATCGGCTGTCGATGACGTGCTCCGATCCGGATCTTCCCACGGACGAGGCCAACCTTTGCATGCAGGCCGCGCTCGACCTGCAGGATGCAGCGGGCGTTATGGCGGGAGCGCAGATTCATCTGGAGAAACGGGTGCCCTATGGCGCGGGGCTGGGCGGCGGTTCGAGTGATGCGGCAATAACGCTCCTCCTGCTCGCAGACCTGTGGCTGTCGGCGGATGACGCGGGAGAGCTTCCCCGTGCGGAGGTGCACGCGATGCTGCGTGACGTGGCCGCCGGCGTGGGTTCGGACGTGCCGTTTTTCCTGGAGGATCTGCCTGCAGCGTATGCGACCGGTCGGGGGGAGATCTTGGAGCCGCTACGAGCAGAGGTGGGCGGGTTCGAGCTGGATGCGCCGCTGGTAGTGGTCGTGCCGCCGGTTGAGGTCTCGACCCCGGATGCGTATGGACGGGTGACGCCGCGTGAGAACGAGCGACCGGACCTCCGATCCCTGGTCGCGTCAGCCGATGTCACGCGCTGGCGACGCGAACTCGTGAATGACTTTTCTGCAACGGTACTGGATGCCTACCCGGAAGTGGCGAGCGCCCACGACATGCTCGTAGAGATGGGCGCAAGCTACGTCTCCCTTTCCGGGTCGGGGTCCGCTGTCTACGGTGTTTTCGACGACAGCACGAACGCAGATGCGGCGGAGGTGCAGGCGCGAGCACGTGGGTACGAGGTCGGACGGGGAGTGTAAGCCCTATCTTGGCACGTGCTGGGGGCAAAAGAAAAACGCTCCGGTGCCAGGGCAGGCGCCGGAGCGTTCGTAGATCAGAAGCTTCTGGGCAGATCAGATGCGGGAGAAGTGCTGGTCGTCTTCCTCCTCGTCGTCGCTGCTAACCATGTAGTCGTCCATCGGGACTTCGAGATAGGCCATGAGCCAGTCGAGGGCCCAGACCTGTTTCTCCATCCCATCCCATTCATAGCCGGTTTGGATGCGGTCGGCCACCTTTTCCCAGTCGACGGTCCACTCCTTGTCGATGTGGAAGGAGAACTGGTGGTCTTCGGTTTCGAAGTAAATTGCCCCTTCCTCCGGGTCGTAGATCGACTCCGCGCCATCGTCTTCGCGGGCCATCTGTGCTCCGAGCACGACGAGCGGGACCTTGAACCGGTAGTCCATCTTGTGAACCCGCTTCGCCTGACCGTTGAGGTAGTTGGCGAGTGTCACGCATCCATCACTTGATTCCAGGGCAGCCTCCGCGGCCTCCCGCGTTGGCTCATCCGCCTCGATTTTATCGAGGGCATCCTGGACGACAGGCCAGATCTTGACCGGCTCGTCGTTCTTGGTGGTGTTCTCCTTGCGGGGGATGTCGACAGTGCGCTCTTGAATCGTCACGGGTCTGAGTACGTCAGTTGGGCGGATGCGGCCAGGTCCATCGAATCGAGCCGAGGGCTCGGAGCCGCGTATCGAGTTTGCTTGGAAATACCGTACGTAGGATTACGGCGAACGGTTCGCCTGTGTCTACGACGTTTTGCGTAACAACCGGTCAAGCGGTGACCGGATGGCGCTGGTTGTTCTGAATGTTACGTTTCGGTTGGCATGAACGGACATTGCTCGGGCAAACGTTTACCGACACCTTACTGGCGCGTTGTGTCGAGTTCATTCTGGAGGGTGAGGGCTGCATTGACGAGGTCGTCCTCCATGTCTTGTAGTTCGTCGTGCTGGCCCACGTACTGCCGCATCGCGTCCTCCAGGTCGGAGTCGCGCGTCACCACCGTACGGCGTCGTCGCTCGGACGGGTCGACGCTGCGTTCGATGGCCGCCACCTTTTCCGCATCAGCAAGGGCGTCTCGGATTCGAGCGGAATCGACGACGGCGATCTGTGATTCATCGACACGGTACCGCACGCGAACGATTG
This sequence comes from Longibacter salinarum, assembly GCF_002554795.1. Lineage (NCBI taxonomy): Bacteria > Pseudomonadati > Rhodothermota > Rhodothermia > Rhodothermales > Salisaetaceae > Longibacter > Longibacter salinarum. The sequence goes on from NZ_PDEQ01000002.1 coordinate 297,017, forward strand.
CATCGGTTACGTCGTGCTTCTCAATCGCCTGCAGGATGAGCTCCGTCGGGTCCGGCGTATCGCGAGCATCTACATAGACAGCAATGAATGGGCGCGCGGGCGTCGGCTCGAACGACGTTGACGTACGCGACGACATTCCCGGGGCGGCCTCTGTGTCAATCGTAACGAGAACCGAGCCCTTCGTTTCGTCCCGTTCCTTAAAGGTCACACGTTCCACGCTTCCGGAGTACACGACGGGCGGGTGGCCCTCGGGATTCCGGTTCTGAAACTGATGAATGTGCCCGAGCGCAACGTAGTCGATCGGCGACAATGCTAACTGGCCTACCGTGAACTTCGGCTCGGAGGCTATGAGGCTCGTTCGTTCCGATCCTGACAGTTCAGAGCCTTGCACCGTCACATGGCCGGCAAGAATCGTCGCATTCTCGGGAGAGAGAGGCACGTCCTCTCCGTCCTTCGTCACACCGACGCCACGGGATCGAATGTCATCTGTCCGTCGCTGAACGTAGGTCACGTACAACTCCTCGATGAAGGCTTTCAACTCATCCGGCTTCATCTTCCGGTACTCGTCGCGCGAAATGATCTGACTCCGGACGGGCCACGGGAGCGGAATGAGTTGGAGCGGTCCGCTCTTCGTCGGGATGACGGGTACCTTCTGTGCTGGCTTCGAGAAGAAGTGGACGTCTCCGTCGAGAAATTCGAAGATGTCGAGGGAAGAGGCGCGCCCAAAGGTAACCGGGTGATCGTGGTTGCCGACGATGAGAATGATTGGGATGTCTGCATCCGCGACGGGCTGCAGGGTTTCCGCAAATATTTTCTGCTGGGTCGGCGTCGGGTCGGCTGTATGATAGGCGTCGCCGCTAAATAGAAACGCGTCCACGTCCTCGTCCAGTGCGCGCTGGACGACCGCCTCGAATGAGTGTTTCACGTCCAGCAGCCGCGTGTTGAGTCCCGTCGCAGAGTCGCGACTGCCGTACGTCTTCACTCCCAGGTGAATGTCGGCCGTGTGGAGAACGCGCATGGTCGAGCGAGTGAAAGAGAAGTGGGAGAAGAAAGGAGACAGGGAGTGAAGGGCAGGTGCTCCGAGGCTGAAAGGAGCGTTTACCAGCCGAAGCGATCATCGCGATCGGATCCCTCGTCCTGACGGTTGCCTTCAGGGCTGCCGTAATCTTCGACCATCGGGAAGGTCGTTTCCGGCAGCTTCACGCTATCGGATTCGGCGAGGCCCTGGTAAAAGTCGCCGACGAGGAAGAGCGCCGAGTGGGCGCCCTGTCCCCACCAGTTCGTGCGGAAGGTGACCCGACGGTCGTTGAAGCCGACCCACGAGCCGGTCACCAGTTCGGGGTGCATCAGCATGAACCACGTATCAGCGGACTCTTGCGTCGTTCCGGTCTTGCCTGCGAGGTCGTATTTACCGAGGCCGAACTGCGTGCGGACGCGCATCCCAGTGCCATAGTCAATGACGCCACGCATCATGTCGACCACAGTGTACGCTGTGCGCTCGGATAACGCCTCACGCGGCGTCGGCTGGGTTTCGTACAGCACATTGCCGTAGCGATCCTCGATGCGCGTAACGGCCGTCGGCTCATGGTAAAGGCCACCATTGGCAAGCGTAGAGTATGCAGCGGCCATCTCGAGCAAGGTCACATCACTCGTTCCGAGCGCAATGGAGGGCACTTCCTGGAGTTCACTCTTAATGCCCATGCGGCGCGCGTAGGTCGCCACGGTCGACGGGTTGATCTCCAGCACCAGGCGGCTCGTGATCGTGTTCATTGAGCGCGCAAGGCCCTGGCTGAGCGTCATATCCTGGTTCGTTGATCCGCCGAAGTTCTCGGGCGTCCATGTCGTGTCCGCGCCGGTGTCCTCCCAGACCACCGTACTGTCCTTGAACGTGTCGTACGGGCTATACCCGTTGTCGATAGCTGCAGTGTAGGTGAACGGTTTGAACGTCGATCCCGGCTGGCGTCGAGCGATCGCGACCTTGTCGTACTTATCGGTCCGGAAATCACGGCCACCGATCCAGACCTTCACGTGCCCATTTCGTGGATCGATCGAGACCATGCCCGACTCGAGGCGCGTCCGGATGTTCTTCAGCGAATCGACGAACGACTCGGTCTCCTTCAGTTGCGCAAGGGCTTCCTCATCGCTGAGACCCTGATCGCGGAGCGAGCTGTAATGATCGGTTGATTGAATCCAGTCACGAACCACGCCAGACTTCGATTCCCAGAAATACCGGAATGGTTCGAAGTCCTCGCCCGGCGTTTTTTCGCGATACGGAGCGACGTTGGTAGAAAGCAGCGCACCGGAGCGCTCGCTCCATTCGTAATCGACAATCCGCTGCAGGTCCTTCATCTGCTGTTCGACGGCCGATCGCGCGATGGCCTGCATCTCGCTGTCAATGGTCGTATAGATGCGGAGACCATCAGCGTAGAGGTCGCGCCCGTTTTCGTCTGCCCAGTCCTCTGCCCAGTTGCGGACGTATTCCGCGAAGTAGGGCGAAAGGCTAGCGTAGAGCTCGGCAGAGTGGTATTTTGCTTCAACCGGTTTGTCCTTGGTCTCGGCGTAATACGACGGGTCGAGAAAGCCCCGCTTGACCATCTGCTGCATCACAACATTGCGCCGGAGACGCGCATTCTCAGGATTGCGAACCGGATTGTAGTAGGTCGTGGCTTTCAGGAGGCCGATCAGTGTTGCAGCCTGCCTCACCTCAAGATCTTTCGCCGACGTGCCATAGTACGTCCGCGCCGCCGCTTCGATGCCGAAGGCGTTCGATCCGAAGCTGACGGTGTTGAGGTACATTTCGATGATCTCCGGCTTCGTATACCGCCGCTCAAGCTCCACGGCGGTAACCATTTCCTTGAGCTTACGCGAGATTGTCACCTCACGGCCCACTTTCTCGTTGTATAGGTTTCGCGCGAGCTGCTGCGTAATCGTCGACGCACCGCGGAAGGTGCCGGTCATAATATCCGCGACCGCAGCAAAGATAC